>DASSME010000111.1:0-12185 GCA_035689035.1 Longimicrobium sp.
AGCACGGTGGCGATGGAGACGGTGGAGCTGGCGCACCACGGATTCCTGCTGGAGGGACGCTGATGCCGCTGTACGTGCACGAGGTGGACGCGACCGTCTCGCCCGCCCCCGAGGCGGGCCAGCCCGGCGGCGACGTGGGCGGGCACGGGCTGTCGCGCGCCCAGTTCGCGGCGCTGGTCGAGGCGGTGGCGCGCGAGCTGGCCCGCCGCCAGCGCGACGCCGCCACCCGCCGCGCCGAGACGCGGGTGACGGGCACCAACCGCCCCGCGGGAGGGTGAGGCGATGGAGGCCCGGCTCACCGTCACCGTGCTGGAGGGCGTGGACCCGCCGCGCCTTCCCGGGCGCATCGAGGCCCAGTTCAACCCCGCCGAGCTCACCCTGGAGAAGTCGGCGCAGATCGGCGAGCAGTCGATCCCCGGGCTGGACAGCGGGCTGCTGCAGTTCGTGCGCGGGCAGACGCAGAAGCTGACCGTGGAGCTCACGCTGGACCAGGCCTCGGCGCCGGCGGGGCAGCCCGGGCAGGGGGTGGAGCAGCGGATGGAGGCGCTCTACCAGCTGGTGAAGGTGCAGCCGCGCACCCACGCCGCGCCGCGGGTGCAGGTCACCTGGGGGCCGGGGCTGTCGATGAAGGCGATCGCCGAGTCCGTCACCCGCAGGCTCACCCTGTTCGACCGGCAGGGCCACGTGCTGCGCGCGGTGGTCACCGTGGTCTTCCGCGAGTACCGCACCCTCGAGGAGCAGCTGCAGGAGCTCAACCTCCAGTCCGCCGACCAGCTCAAGGTGACGGTGCTGCGCGCGGGCGACCGGCTGGACGTGCTGGCCGCCCGCGAGTACGGCGACCCCGGCGCCTGGCGCGCGCTGGCGGCGGCCAACGGGCTCGAAGACCCGCGCGACGCGGTGCCGGGGATGCAGCTGCGCATCCCCCCGCGCGACGCGCTGGAGCTGCGGGGGCGGCTGTGACCGCGCCGTCGCTGGCCCAGCTGGGGACGGACTTCTACGTCCCCGCGTACGAGATCCGCGTCGGCGGCACCCCGCTGGACCGGCAGGCGGTGCGCGACATCGTCTCGGTGAGCTACACCGACTCGCTCGAGGACGTGGACTCGTTCGAGCTGGAGATCAACAACTGGGACGAGGTGGCGCGCACCACCCGCTACAGCGAGGGCGACCTGTTCGAGCCCGGGCAGCGGGTGCAGCTGTCGCTGGGGTACCTGGACGCCGGCCTGGTGCCGATGCTCACCGGCGAGATCACCTCGCTGCAGCCGCGCTTTCCCGCCGACTCGCCGCCCACCCTGGCGGTGCGCGGGCTCAGCATCCTGCACCGGCTGCGCACCGAGGCGTGCTCGCAGGCGTACGAGCGCAAGACCGACTCCGAGATCGCCCGCGAGATCGCCGGCCGCATCGGGGTCGACCTCGAGCTCGACGCCACCGCCCAGGCGAAGGAGGCGCGCAACGAGTACGTGCTGCAGGCGCAGCAGCAGGACATCGTCTTCCTCCTGCAGCGCGCCCGCCGCATCGGCTACGAGCTGACCGCGCAGGAGCGCGACGACGGCACCCCCTACCTCTACTTCGCCCCGCCCGCCGCGGGGATTCCCACCCCCTTCCGGCTGGAGTGGGGGCGCTCGCTCCTTTCCTTCGACCCCACGCTCACCACCGCCAACCAGGTGGGGCAGGTGACGGTGCAGGCGTGGCACCCCACCGAGAAGCGGCTGATCCAGCAGACGGCGCGGCGCGACGAGCTGGGCGGCGACCAGGTGTTCCTGCAGGCCTTCAACCAGCGGCACGAGGTGATCGCCGACCACCCGGTGACCAGCGACGCCGAGGCGCACACCCTGGCGCTCGAGACGCTGCGCGACAACGCGCTGCGCATGGTGACCGCCTCGGCCAGCACCGTGGGGCTTCCCCGGCTGCGCGCGGGGGCGCGGGTGGAGATCGCCGGGCTGGGGCCGCGCTACCTGGACGGCGACTGGTACGTGACCGGGTCCACCCACCGGCTGGGCGACAACGGCTACGTCACCTCGTTCGACGCGCGCCGCGAGGTGGGCGGATGACCGCGGCGGTAGGGATGGCCACCCGCGTCCAGGGCGTGGTGGTGGGCGTGGTGCAGGACCTGGACGACCCGCAGAAGCTGGGGCGGGTGCGGGTGGAGCTTCCGCACCTGGGCGGTCAGAAGAGCGCCTGGGCGCGCATCGCCACCCTGATGGCGGGGCCGGACCGCGGCTCGCTCTTCCGCCCCGAGCCCCGGGACGAGGTGCTGGTGGCCTTCCACCACGGCGACGTGGAGCAGCCGTTCGTGATCGGCGCGCTCTGGAACGCCAGCGACACGCCCCCCGAGAACGGCGGCACCAGCGAGAACCACCTGCGCACCCTGCGCTCGCGCAGCGGCCACGTGCTGCGCTTCGACGACACGCCGGGCGCGGAGAAGATCGAGGTGATCGCCCACGGCGAGGCGCACCGCGTGGTGATCGACGTGGCGGGGAAGAAGGTGCGCGTCGAGGCCGACCAGGGCGACGTGATCGTGAAGGCCGGCGGCAACGTGCAGGTGGAGGCCGGCGGCGACGTGCAGGTCAAGGCCACCGGCAACGTCAAGCTCGAAGGCGCCGAGATCACGGTACAGGCCAGCGGCACCCTCACGCTGAAGGGGGCGCAGGTGAAGATCAACTAACTAAGGGGTGCGTGAGTGCGTGAGTGCTGGGTGCTGGGTGCTGGGTGCGAGAGCGTGTGAGCGGGGGTGCGTGTGAGTGCCGGTCGATGGACGGGCTGTGCACTCGGCCTCCAACCCGCCCGCTCGTCATCCTGAGGCCGGTCACCCGGCCATCGCGGCATGAGCGGTTGGTCGCAGGCCGAAGGATCTGTGGCCGGCAGGCGCGAGAGGGCCGGCGGTGGCGCGGCGTCGGTCACAGATTCTTCGCGCTGCAGCCGTCGTCGCATCGTCGGCCCGGGCGTGGTCGCGCTCAGGATGACGAGCCCCACGGGGACCGGCTCGGATGGAAGGCGGGGCAGGGGGGCGGCGTCGAGGTCGGCGGGGGATGGGGGTCCGGCGGCGGAAAACTCGAGCGGGAGAGCGGGGGATGTGCGCATTCGCGGCCAAGCAGGGCGACCAGGTGACCGCCACCGACACGCACTTCATCATCCCGCCGTCGGGGACGGGGACGATTCCCACGCCGCACCCGTTCTCGGGGATCATCGACGGGGGGCTGTCGAGCGACGTGCTGATCGAGGGGAAGCCGGCGGCCACGGTGGACAGCACGGCCACCAACACCCCGCCGCACATCCCCATCGGCGGCACCTTCGCCAACCCGCCGGCCAACCGGGGCACCATCATCCGCGGCAGCGCCACCGTGCTCATCAACGGCAAGGGCGCCGCGCGCATGGGCGACACGGTGCGCACCTGCAACGACCCGGTCGACCTGCCGGTGGGAACCGTGATCGCCGCCTCCACCGTCGACATCGGCGGATAGGGGGGCTCTTCGAGAGGGGGACGCGGATGCAGGACGAATTGATCGGCCGGGGGTGGCCCTTTCCCGTGCGCCCCGGCCCCGACGGGCGGCTGCGGCTGCGCGCGGGCGACCGCAAGGTGCGCGAGAGCATCTGGCTGATCCTGGCCACCGCGCCCGGCGAGCGGGTGATGCGCCCCAACTTCGGCGCCGGGCTGCCGGGCGAGCTCTTCGCCCCCAACGACCCGCGCCAGCGCACCCTGCTGGCCCAGCGCGCCCGCGAGGCGCTGATGCGCCACGAGCCCCGCATCGACGTGCTGGACGTGCGCGCCGAGCCCGACCCCGACGAAGAGGCGCGCGTGCTGGTGCAGGTGGACTACCGCCTGCGCGCCAACAACGCCGTCTTCAACCTGGTCTACCCCGTCTACCTGACGGAAGGAGCCGAGTAAGTGCCCATCGCGCCCCCGCCCCTGCAATCGCGCGGCTTCGACGAGATGGTGGCCGAGGCGCGGCGCCGCATCGCCCGCTACACCCCCGAGCTGTCGCTGGGGTGGACCGACCACAACGAGTCGGACCCCGGGATCACCCTGGTGCAGCTCTTCGCCTGGCTGGCGCAGATCACCCAGGAGCGGGTGAACCTCCTCCCCGAGCGCACCTACCGCGCCCTGCTGGACCTGCTGGGGATGCAGGTGCGCCCCGCCGTTCCCGCCGTGGCCGACCTGGTGTTCGACGCCATCCCCGGCGCAGGGAGCAACCTGAACGTCCCCCGCGCCACGCGCGTGGGCGCGCCCCCCGCCGAGGACGGCTCGCCGGTCGTCTTCGAGACCTCGGAGCCGCTGGACGTGGTGGGCGCCGAGCTCAAGTACGTGCTCACCTACGACGGCGCCGTCTTCCACGACGTGACGGCGCTGAACTCCCCCGAGGGCGGCCCGCTGTACCCCTTCGGCGAGCGCCCCGAGACGGGGGCCGCCGTCTACTTCGGCTTCGCCGTCCCCGCCAGCCCCGAGCCGGGGTGGCGGCCCTTTCCCGGGCGCATCTCGCTGCGCGCCTTCGAGCCCGAGGGGCGCGAGGCCCCCGCGCCGGTGGCGTGCGGCGGCGCCCCCGCCGTCCTCCGCGCCGAGATGGCGTGGGAGCACCTCCCCGGCCCGGGGAAGGAGTGGGAGCCGCTCACCATCTTCGCCGACGAGACGCGCGCGCTGGAGGTGGGCGGGTACCTGGCGCTGCAGGGCCCGCGCGAGATCCGCCCCGCGGCGCTGTGGGCGGTGGAGAAGGCGCACTACTGGCTGCGGCTGCGCGTGCGCAACCCCGACTACGGCGAGCGGGTCCCCCGCGTGGCCTTCTTCCGCTTCAACGCCGTGCGCGCCCGCCACGAGGTGACCGTGCGCCAGGAGACGCTGGGCACCAGCGACGGGATGGCGGGGCAGGTGATGCGCCTGCGCGCCCTTCCCCTGGTCCCCGGCTCGCTGGAGCTGCGCGTGGACGACGAGGGCGGCACGCCGCGGGATTGGACGCCCGTCCCCCTCTTCCGCGACCCCGGCCCCGACGTGCCGCGCGACCAGGCGGGGCCCGAGGCGCGCGTCTACCTGGTGGACGCGGAGAGCGGCACGGTGACCTTCGGCGACGGGCGGCGCGCGGCGATCCCCCCGGCGGGGAGCGCGGTGGTGGCGCACCTCTACCGCCACGGGGGCGGCGCGGCGGGGAACGTGGAGGCGCAGCAGGTCACCTCGCTGCAGTCCACCCTCCCCGGCATCCGCGGCGTCACCAACCCCCGCCCCGCGGTGGGCGGCCTGGACGCGCAGACCGCCGAAGAAGCGGCGCAGGGGGCGCCGCAGTGGCTGCGCCGCCGCGAGCGCGCCGTCACCGCGGCCGACTTCGAGGCCGCGGCGCTGGAGATCGGCGGCGTGGTGCGCGCGCTGGCCCTTCCCGGCGCGCACCCGGACTACCCCGAGGTGCCGGTGCCCGGCGCCGTCACCGTCCTGGTCGTCCAGGACAGCCGCGAGACGCCGCCGGCCACCAGCGAGGCGCTGCTGCGCCGCGTCTGCATGGCGCTCGAGGAGCAGCGCACGCTCACCACCGAGGTGTACGTGCGCTCCCCGCGCTTCGTGCGGGTGGACGTGCGCGCCGAGCTGCGGGTGGACCCGTCGCGCTCGATGGGCGAGGCGGCCGAGGCGGCGCGGCGCCGCCTGGAGGCGATGCTGGACTACCGCCGCTGGCGCTTCGGGCAGGACCTGCACCCCGTGAACGTGCAGAGCCGCCTCCTGTCCGACGAGGACGGGATCCGCACGGTGGAGCGGATGCGCATCCAGGTGGACGGCCGGCTCCACCCCTCGGCCACCGAGCCGCTGCGGCTGGACCCCGACGTCCTGGTCTACGCGGGGCAGGTGGAGCTGGTCCCCTTCCCCTACACGGAGGAGTAGCGTGGCGGCCGCGGTCGGGCGCTGGCGCCTTTCGGGCGCGAACGGCTGGGGGGCGGGGCTCTCGGCCGGGCGCGCCGTGCCCGTCACCGTCACCGCCGACGGGGTGGTGGCCGGCCGCGCGGTGCTCGCGCTGCGCCCCGCCCCCGGCGGCCCGCTGGACCCCGCCGCCCTCGCCGCCACCGTGGGCGGGCTGACCCCGCCCCCGGCGATGGCCGTCGGCGATGGCGAGATCATCCTCGCCGTCCCCCGGCGCGGGCGGGTGCTGCGCTGGGACGGCGGGCGCCTGGCCTTCGTCCCCTGGATCACCCTTCCCGGCCTGGGCCGCGGCGACGCGGCGGTGCTGGAGCGCGCGGGCGGCCTGCTGGCCGTCTCGGCCGTGGGCGCCCGGCGGGTGGCGGCGCTGGACCCGCGCGCGGGGCTGGTCTTCGACGACGCCCAGCTCCCCGCCGGCCACGCGCTGCGCGACCTGGCCGCCGGCGCCGCGGGCGAGATCCTCCTCCTGCTCCGTGCCCCCGGCGGCGGATCCGTCTGGGGGTGGCGGCCGGGGTGGGAAGGGGTGCGCCGGCGCGCGCGGCTCCCGGACGGCGCGGCCGACGCCGCCCGCCTGCTGAAGGACGCGGAGGGGCGGAGCTACGCCTTCGACCGCGCCGGCGGGCGGCTGATCGAGCTGGGCCCGGACGGGAGCCGGGCGGGGGAGTGGACGCCGCTGGAGGCGCTCCGCGAGCGCTTCGCGCCGCTGCCGGTGGCGGTGGAGCCGGACCCCGCGCGGGGGTGGCGGCTGCGCGTGCCGCCGCGCTTCGGACAGCCGTCCGCGCCGCCGATCCCCTGGCCCGCGCCCCCCGCCTGGCCCGCCTTCGGGCCGGACGGCGAGGGGCTGCGGCTGCCCCCCGAGGCCGAGGTGGGGCGGCCGCCGTACGGGGCCGCGGGGACGCTGGAGGTGGGCCCGCTGGACGGCCGCCTCCCCCGCGTGGTGTGGGACCGGGTGGAGGTGGACGGCGCGCTCCCCGCCGGCACCGCCGTGCGCGTCTCCACCCGCACCAGCGAGAGCGAGTCGCCGCCCACCGACGACGTCCCCTGGTCCCCCCCGCACCGCCTGGTGGGGGGCAAGGGGGAAGAGGACGGGATGGACGTGGCGGTGCAGAGCGCGCCCGGCCGCTTCCTGTGGCTGCGGCTGGAGCTGGAGGGCGGCTCGGCCACCCCCCTGGTCCGCGCGGTCACCGCCGGCTTCCCCCGCCGCGGGATCGTGGACTACCTCCCCGCCGTCTTCCGCGAGCAGGACCAGGACACCCGCTTCCTGGAGCGCTTCGTGGGCGCGCTGGAGCAGACCTGGGCGCCGCTCGAAGAGGCCGCCGCCTCCTTCGACCGCCAGCTGCGGCCCCAGACGGCGGAGCCGGCGATGCTGGGCTTCCTGGCCTCGTGGCTGGACCAGCCGCTGGAGCCCGGGTGGGGCGAGGCGGACCGCCGCCGCGCCGTGGAGCACGCCGCCGAACACCTCTTCCTGCGCGGCACCCCGCGCGGGGTGCAGGCGGCGCTGCGGCTGCACCTGGCCGCGCGGCGCGGCGTGGACCCCGCGCGGCTGGCGGGGCAGCCGTTCATCTGGGAGCACTTCCGCTCGCGCTACCCCGCCCGCGCCGGCGCGGGCCGCGGCGCGCCCGGGGCGCTGTTCGGCTCCGAGGTGCTGCGGCGGCTGCGGCTGGGCGCGTCGGAGCTGGGCGAGGGGACGCTGCGCGACCTGGGCGCGCCCGGCACCGACGCCGTGGCGGTCCACGCCCACCGCTTCACCGTCTTCGTCCCCCGCGCGCTGGCGCCGGGGCCCGACGACCTGGCCGCGCTCCGGGCGGTGCTGCGGCGCGAGCAGCCCGCCGGCGCCGTGGGCGAGGTGGTGGTGGTGGAGCCACGGATGCGCGTGGGCGCCCAGGCCACGCTGGGGGTGGACACCACTCTCGGCGTCTACCCCACCGCCCGCCTGGCCGCCGCGGGCGACACCGACGCCCCCGCCGCGCGGCTGGACTACGACTGCCTCCTCGCCGACGCAGGCCCCGGCGCGGGCCCCGCCGCCGCCGCCGGGGGCCCGGGCCGCGGCCCCCTCCCCTGGCGCGTGGGGTGACCCTCGCCGTCCGCTCCGGCGCGTACGGCGGGGCGGGGGATGGAGATCGGGAGAAGAGGACCGGGAAAGACGTCGGACGGGCTTTCCATGCAGGGCTGGAGTGCACCCTTACCGCCGGGAACCGCGATGAGCCCAGAGAAAGACCCACACGCCGACCCGTGCGCGGGCGACCCCACCGGGCGCCCCGGGTGCGTGTTCGCGCCCCTGGAGCGGCTGCGCTTCTGGAACGGCCGCTTCCTGGTCGCGCGCGACCTGCGCCACCAGCAGGACGACCTGGTGCGCCGCGTGGAGTACCACCAGCGCTTCGCCCACGGCGAGGGGATCCTGTGCGGCTATTCCGTCCGCCGCCACCCGCGCCGGGAGTGCGTGGACGAGTGGCTGGTGGTGGAGCCGGGGATGGCGTACGACTGCTGCGGGCGCACCCTGTGGATGCCCGAGCCCCGCGCCGTGCGCATCCCCGGCTACGAGCGCCCCGCCGAGGCGCCCGCCCCCGAGCCCTACCCCGGCGGGGGGGAGGAGGGCGGCCAGGGCGGATACGAGCCGCCGCGCCCCGCGAACGGCTACGGCGGCGACGCGTACGGCGCCGAGGAGTACGCCCGCGACGCCGGGGCCGACCCCGGCTTCCGCCCCGGCCCCGGCCCCGAGCCCGACGAGCCCGGGCGGCGGCCGGACCCGGAGTGGTTCGTGGTGGCCTGCCGGGTGGACCGCCCCACCGACCCGCAGCCCGCGCTCTACGCCGACGACCTCTCCGAGCCGGTGCGGCACGAGCACGGCCGCCTGCGCGAAGAGGTGGAGGTGCGCGTCCTCCCCGCCAGCCGGGTGAGCGAGGCGTGCTGGCCGCGCCGGCGCCCGGTCACCGTGGACGACTGCGACGGCGACGCCGACGAGGGCGACTGCCGCGACGCGGTGGGCGACACCGTCCCCTGCGGGCAGGGGTGCGCCTGCGGCGAGTGCGTGGTGCTGGCCGGCGTCTGGCGCGATACGGCGGGGCGGCTGCACTGGGACACCACCCACCGCCGCGTCCTTTCGCCCCCCACCGCGCTGACCCACATCACCGGCATCAACTGGCCGCACGGGGGCGAGATCACCCTGCGGCAGCTGACCGAGCGCGAGCGCGGCCGCCTGGTGGTGCGCTTCTCCCGCCGCCTGCAGCCCGCCGACGGGTTCCGGCGGGGGATCAACCCCATGACCTTCTCGGTCGAGTTCCTGGGCCAGTCCGGCGCCTGGGAGCAGGTGATGGTCCCCGAAGACGCGGACGAGGGGGAGCGCACGCCCACCCTTTCCGCGAACGGGCGCTGCGCCGTGTTCGCCATCCCCCGGCCCCTGCTCACCGGCCGCCACTCGCTGGCGGGGAGCTGGGTGCGGGTGCGGCTGCTGGGCGACTTCATCCTGGACTGCCACGGCCGCGCCGTGAGCGCGGCCCACATCGGCGGCGACGCCGGCGGCCGCGGCTCGGGGAACGGCGTTCCGGGCGGCACCTTCGAGAGCTGGTTCTACGTTCGCGACACCTGGCAGGAGGACCGCCGATGATCTCCACCGCCTCCGACTGCGGCTGCGGCCGCGCCGGCACCGCCACCCGCGACGGGGGGTGCGGATGCGGCAGCCGCGGCGTCCGCGACGTCACCGGCGCCTGCGGGTCCGGGTGGCCGGAGCGGTGCGCCGCCCCCTGCCTGGAGCGCCCCGCCTTCAGCGCCGGCCAGCTGCTCACCGCCGACGCGCTGCGGCTGGGCCAGCGCTACCTCGAAGACCGGCTGGCGCTGCGCCGCTACGTGGACGGCGTGGGCGTCGTCTGCGGGATGCACGTGCGCTGCGACCCGGCCGACCCCGGGTGGATCGTGGTGGAGCCCGGGTACGCCGTGGGGTGCTGCGGCGAAGACCTGGTGCTCTGCGACCCCGTGCGCATGGACCTGTGCGCCGCGCTGAAGAGCTGCCCCCGGCCGCCCGAGCCGTGCGGCCCGGTGGACGAGCGCGCTCCCTCGGCCGCCGAGCCGGTGGACCTGGGGCCCGCGAAGCCCACCGAGGAGACGATCCGCGACTACGACCGCGGCGCCGTGCGCGGCACGGTCACCAACGCCGACGGGGTGCCGCTCGCCTCGGCCCAGGTGGCGGTGGAGGGAACCAACTGGTCCGCCACGACCGACGCCGAGGGGCGCTTCTGGTTCAACACCCTGAGCCCCGGCGGGTACACGCTGGTGGCGCGGCGGACCGGCGCGCAGCCCGGCCGGCGCGAGGTGGTGGCCGCCCCGGGGCGGGTGACCGTGGCCGACTTCGTCCTTCCCGTCGAGGCCCCGATCCCCGTGGAAGACCCGCGGGGGCGCGAGAGCACCTACGTGCTGCGCGCCGAGGTGGCGTGGGAAGAGCGCGAGCCGGTCCCCGTGGTCACCGCGCGCGGCTCGGGCGACCCGCGCACCGAGTGCCGCCCCTCGCGCGAGGCGGCGGGCGTGCGCCTGCGCCTCGAGCCGCTGGGCGCCGACGACGCGGTGCGCCGCGCCGACGAGCGGGTGGCCCGCTTCCGCGCCGCGGGCGACGCGCTCTTCGACCGGCTGGACCGGGCCTTCGCCGCCCAGGGCGAGGGCGAGGCGCGCTTCGCCCGCGCCGCGCTCGACGTGCTGCTGCGCGAGGTGCAGGAGCGGCCGCCGCGCTCCCTCGGCTCGCTGGCCGACGTCCTCTGCGAGCTGCGCCGGCGGATGGACGGCCGCCCGCCCCGCTGCACCCTTCCCGAGTGGATGCGCGAGAAGCCGGGGGCGTTCCTCGCCGCCACCGCCGTGCGGGTGGTGGAGGACCTGCGCCGCGAGGCGCTGTCGGCCGCGTGCGCCGGCTGCTGCGAGCGCGCGGGGGTGCGCCTGGCGCACCTCACGGTGGACCCGCGGCTGGCGGCGTGCGGCGAGGGCGGGTGCGGGATCGTGCGCATCGACGACCACCCGCCCGCGCGCGAGCCGCTGCACCCGCGCGACGACGCCTGGCGCGCGGACCGGGTGCCGCTCTACGACGCCTACTTCCGCGGCGCCGCCGAGGCGGGCGTGCTCCTTTCGGGGCGCGGCCTGCGCGTCTCCGAGCGCGAGGTCTCGGGGTACGGCTACGCGCCCCGCCTCCCCAAGCTCGCCGGCGAGTGGCTGCGCACGCACGCGACCGACGAGTGGCGGCGGATCGGCGTGTACCAGAACAACGACCTGTACGCCCGCTACGGCGCGGCGGTGGTGCTGTGGACGGCCGAGGGGCGCGTGGTGGCGGTCGACGTGGAGGAGTACCGCCGCCTCGAGGGCGAGATCTTCCAGTTCCCGACCACGCAACGCGCGGTGGAAGAGGGCGCCGAGGGCGGGGAGGGGTGGCTGGAGCCGGGCACCCGGGGCGAGCTGGACCCCGCCCTGCTCGACCCGGCGCCCTTCTTCCGCGCCATCGACGGCGTGGGCGAAAAGATGGAGTCGCACCTCTTCCGCGCCGGGATCCGCACCTTCCTGGAGCTGGTGCGGGCGGACTATGACGCCGTGCGCAAGGTGCTGGGCTCGCGCGTGCCGCTCACCCGCGAGGCGCTCGATTCCATGCAGCGCCAGGCCGCCGACATCCTGCGCGGCGAACACCCGTATCCCCCCGACCAGCTGCGCGCGTGGAGCGAAGAGGCCGCCAAACGCGCCGGCCTTCCGCCCCAGGAAGGGAGGCAGGCATGACACCCTCCAGCAACGGCACCGCGTCGGCCCCGCTGGCGCGCAACGACTACCGCGAGGGGCAGGTGCTGCGCGCCCGCGACCTGGAGCGCGAGAGCGGCTACTTCCTGGCGCGCGACCGGCAGCACGCGGCGCTGGCCCACATCCCCGGCATCCTGCGCGGGCTGCGCCTGAACGTCTTCGAGCGGGGCACCGAGAACGCCGTCACCGCCGACGACCTGGCGAAGAAGGGCGCCATGCCGCTGGACCTGTTCCTGGAGGCCGGCGTGGCGGTGGACGGCTACGGCCGGGTGGTGAGCGTCCCCCGCCGCGAGCAGCTGCGCACGGCGCTCGCCACCTCGCCCTCGCTGCTGCGCGAGGGGCGCTACCGGGTGGAGCTGCTCTACGACCGCGCCGTGGAGGGCGGCACCGCCCCCGGCTCGGACCCATGGGCGGTCGACTGCGCGGCGGCGGCCTTCACCGGCGGCGGCGGCGGGGGCACGGTGCGCGAGCGCTTTCGCCTGCGGCTGGTGGAGAACGACGCGCCGCTGAACGTCCCCGGGATCGGCGCGGTGCTGGACGGGCC
>DASSME010000112.1:0-4988 GCA_035689035.1 Longimicrobium sp.
CGAAGCGGATGGGTGGCGGCGATGGGGCCCCTGGCGGTGGTCGGGGTGGTGTCGTGTCTCCCCATCCCCTACACCCGCAACCTCTCGTCGCCGATCGCGGGGCGCTACCTGCACGCCGACGGCACCCCGGTACAGGGCGCCCGGGTGGTGCTCTCCATCACCCCGTCCGATTCGGTGTGCGTGAACCCGGTGGCGAGCGGCACCAGCGACGCCCAGGGACGGTTCGTGATCCCACGGGTGCAGCAGCGAGAGCGGTACCTCTTCCTGGTGGGCGACGCGGCGACCTGCTACCGCCTGTGCGCCGGGATGCCGCAGCCGGTGCAGGCGTCGTACAGTTGCGGCATCATGCGCGACCCGGTGCCCCGGCCGGTGTCGTGCGTCTCAGACCGCGAAGTGTCCTTCGACTCGCTGCGCGTGACCTGCAGGGAGCGTCCGCACGCGTAGACGGAGGATCTGCGGACGGACCGAATCCGGAAATTCAGTGACTTTACCGGCTCTGCTGGTGGGGTCACGCTTTTCAGCGATGGCGGTTCGAGGATTGTAAATGCGGATTTGGTATTATCCTCCAACGGTGAAGCGGGAGAGACCGTAGCCCGGCCTCTCCCGCTTCACCTTCTCATACGCTTCGATGAAAAGCGGACGACGTCGTCCCGAGGCCGGCCAGGCCATGACCCGCGGCAGCGGATCGTCTTGCAGGCCGAGCCGGCCGTGCCGGGCACGCCGGCGAATCCGGCGGAGGCGGGACGAGGAAACCCCGTTCGCCGATCCGGATCAGTCCCCTACCTGCAGCACCGCCAAGAAGGCTTCCTGGGGGATCTCCACCGTCCCCACCTGCTTCATCCGCTTCTTCCCTTCCTTCTGCTTCTCCAGCAGCTTGCGCTTGCGGCTGATGTCGCCGCCATAGCACTTGGCGGTCACGTTCTTCCGCATCGCCTTGATGCTCTCGCGGGCGATGATCTTGTTGCCGATCGCCGCCTGGATCGCCACCTCGAACATCTGCCGCGGGATCAGCTGGCGCAGCTTCTCGCTCACGTTGCGCCCGTACTCGTACGCCTTGTCGCGGTGGATGATCACGCTGAAGGCGTCCACCGGGTCCCCGTTGATCAGCATGTCGAGCTTCACCAGCGGGTTCGGCTTGTACTCGGCGAACTCGTAGTCGAGCGACGCGTAGCCGCGGGTGGCGCTCTTGAGCCGGTCGTAGAAGTCCAGCACGATCTCGGCGAGCGGCAGGTCGTACGAAAGCTCCACGCGCTGGGGATCGGGGTACGTCATCCCCTTGAACTCGCCGCGGCGCTCGTGGCACAGCTTCTGGACCGCGCCGATGTAGTCGGCCGGCGTCATGATCCGCGCGCGGACGTAGGGCTCGGCGATGTAGTCGATCTTGGTGGGGTCCGGCAGCGCGCTGGGCGACTCGATCCACAGCTCCGTCCCGTCCGTCATCACCACGTGGTACTTCACGTTGGGGACGGTGGTGATCAGGTCCAGGTCGAACTCGCGCTCCAGCCGCTCCTGGATGATCTCCATGTGCAGCAGCCCCAGGAAGCCGCAGCGGAAGCCGAAGCCGAGGGCGAGCGACGTCTCCGGCTCGTAGCTGAGCGAGGCGTCGTTCAGCTGCAGCTTGGCCAGCGCGTCGCGCAGCTCCTCGTACTGCTCGGTGTCGGTCGGGTAGATCCCGGCGAACACCATCGGCTTCACCTCCTGGTAGCCGGGAAGCAGCTCCGTCGCGCGGTTCGCCGCGTCCAGGATGGTGTCGCCCGACCGGGTGTCCTGCACGCGCTTGATCCCGGCGATGATGTACCCCACCTCGCCCGGCCGCAGCTCGTGCAGCGGATAGCGCCCCAGCTGGAGGAAGCCGACCTCGTCGACCGGATACACCGAGTCGTTGCTGCCGAAGGCGATCCGCATCCCCGGCCGGAACACCCCGTCCACCACGCGGATGGAGGGGACGGCCCCCACGTACTTGTCGTAGTAGGAGTCGAAGATCAGCGCCCGCGCCGGCGCGTCCGCGTCGCCCTCGGGCGGCGGCACCCTGGCGACGATCGCCTCGAGGATCTCCTCGATCCCGATCCCCGCCTTCGCCGAGGCCAGGATCACCTCGCCGGGGTCCACGCCCAGCAGGTCGACCAGCTCCTCGCGGCGGCGCTCGGGCTCGGCGCCGGGAAGGTCGATCTTGTTGAGCACGGGGATGATCTCCAGCCCCGCGTCCATGGCCAGGAAGAGGTTGGAAAGCGTCTGCGCCTGCACCCCCTGGCTGGCGTCGACGACCAGGATGGCGCCCTCGCACGCGGCCAGCGAGCGCGAGACCTCGTAGGTGAAGTCGACGTGGCCCGGGGTGTCGATCAGGTTCAGCTCGTACTTCCTGCCGCCCTGCGCGGAGTACTCCATGCGCACGGCGTTGAGCTTGATGGTGATGCCGCGCTCGCGCTCGATGTCCATCGAGTCGAGCACCTGCTCCTTCATCTCGCGCTGCTGAAGGGTTCGCGTGAACTCGATCAGCCGGTCGGCCAGGGTGCTCTTCCCGTGGTCGATGTGGGCGACGATGCAGAAGTTCCGGATGTGATCTATGCGCAACGTGCTGACTGCCTGTCTCTGAATCACGAGGGGTGAAAAGCGGGTTGAAACTAGCCGGTGCGGGCCTTCCGGGGAAGCCGTCGCGCTTTACCGCCCACGGCCGATCGGGTAGATTCCCCGGCTTCCCGCGTGCCGGAGCGCGGGGAACGCGCCGCCAGCCGTGCTGGTACACCGCTGCGGCCAAACCGGCCAACCTCCGGCATTCCGACGACACGAGAGACGCATGGACCGATACCGTGTGAGCACCCTGGCGGCGCTGGCCGCCCTCCTCGCCGCGCCTGCCGCCGCGCAGGTGCCGGTGCCGCTCACCCCGCGCGCGCTGGGGATGGGCAACGGCTACGTGGCCGCCGCCCGCGGCAGCGAAAGCCTGTGGCTGAACCCGGCCAACCTGGGGCTGCCGGGCACCACGCACTGGAGCTTCACCATCCCCGCCGTCGCCGCCGGCGCCGACATCCTGGGGCTGGGCGTGGGCGACGTGCGCGACATCATCAAGTACGACGACCAGAGCGACGCGCGGAAGGAAGAGATCCTGGCCAGCATCCCCGAGACGGGCACCGACGTGCGCGCCGAGGTGCGGGTGCCGCTGGTCTCGGCGCAGATCCGCCACTTCGCGGTGGGGGTGAGCTACAACACCCTGGGCAGCCACACCCTTCAGAAGGACTTCGTGGACCTGCTGCTGTTCGGCTTCCAGCCGCTGCAGCGCGGCATCCCCAGCATCCAGCCGCTGCAGACGCAGGGCTTCCGCGCCAGCTACGTGGACGTGGCCGCCGCCTACGGCCGCCGCATCCCGCTCACCGGCGTGGTGGGCGCGCTCACCGCGGGCGCCACGGTGCACTGGTACCACGGCAGCGGCATCACCCGCACCGGGATCGTGGACGTGGACACGGTGCGCAACGGCCTGGGCGTGCCCACCGACGTGCAGGTGACCTACGCGGGGGTGAAGGACGAGGGCGGCGGCGGCCTGGGGCTGGACCTGGGCGCCGCCTACCAGCCGATGCCCAACCTCACCTTCAGCGCCTCGGTCACGAACCTCGTCAACTCGTTCGACTTCGGCGGCGACCGCACGCTGCGGACGGTGACGCTCACCAGCGCCGACTACAACAACGGCGACATCCAGGGCCCGATCGACCGCTTCGACGCGAGCAAGACGGCGTACAACGAGGCCACCGCGAGCGCCGCCGTGCGCGCGCTGGCCACCGACCTGGGCCAGGAGATGGAGCTGCCCCGCACCATGCGCGTGGGCGCCGCCTACGAGCCGCGCCCCGGCACCCTCCTCTCCGCCGGCTACACCGACAACCTGAGCACCAGCCGCGTGGCCGGGATGTGGGACCAGAGCCTGGGCCTGGGCGTGCAGCAGCGACTGGCCTTCCTGTCGGCGCGGGTGGGGGTGGCCAGCAACTTCGACAGCGGCACGCTGCTCTCCGGCGGCCTGTCGCTGGGCCCGCTGCACCTGGGCGTGGCGCGCGTCACCGACGGCTCGGTCGAGGGCTTCGACCGCAGCGGCTGGGTCGCCACCTTCGGCCTGGGCACGGCGAGCCGGACGACGATGCCGTAGGGATTGAACGGGTGCGTTGAAACGGGTGCGTTGAAACGGGTGCGTCAGTGCGTTTCGGGACCGCTCGCAGTTCAGCGCACTGGCGCACCGTTTGTACGCACCTGTTCCTACGCACCTGTTTCGAGGCAACACGAAGGGCCCCGGCAACCTGCCGGGGCCCTTCGTATTGCCGGTCTCGGTCAGAGCGCGAGGCGCTTGGGCGTTGCAGCGGCGTGGTGGCGCACCCAGTTGAGCATGGCGGCGCCGGTGGTGCCCAGCATCACGCCCGCGGCGGAAAGGGCGCTCACCCCGTGCAGGGCGGCGTCGCCCAGTGCGTAGGTGGCGAAGGCCACCAGCCCGATCGCGACGATCGTGTGCGTCTTGCGCTGGTCTTCGGCGGTGGCGTGGATCTGCTCCAACATATGGTCCCTGGCCTGTGGCTCGGTCGTTTTATCGGTTGATCGGACGGCGGCTGCCATCCGGGCGGGCGGGTGTGCTCACCGCCTCCGCATGGCACCGTACGCCCGCAGCGGCCGGAGAGTTTCAGCGGACGCGCAGGATCTCCGGATTTCGATCGGCAGGCGCCTGCGCGGACTGCCCGGAGGTGCTGCGGTGAGCAAGATGCATCGGCGCTGCCGCGGCAGCCCCCTCCCCCGTCCCCGCGCTTCGTGGGGGGAAGGGAGAACTACTCCGCGGGGGGAGATGTCGCGCGCCGCACGGATGCTTGTGGGGGAGTCCGCGCAGGCGCAATACCGTTTACTTTGGTGAACATAGGATATAAACTCAAGCCGAACCCCAGCTCTGGAGGCCACATGGCGCGCGTGAGCAAGGTGAGGCTGGAGGGAGACCGGCTGAGCGACCTGATGAACATCGGCGTGCTCAC
>DASSME010000113.1:0-6289 GCA_035689035.1 Longimicrobium sp.
CGGTCCTCGGCGATGGGGCGGGTGCGCGGCGGAAGGTGCATGATCTCGCGCAGCTCCGCCTCGTCCACCACCTCCTTCTCCAGCAGCCGCTGCGCGAGCACCTCCAGCACGCCGCGGTCGTCGGTCAGGATGCGGCGGACCCGCTCGTAGGTGCCGTCGATCAGCCCGCGGATCTCGCTGTCGATCTCGCGCGCCGTCGCTTCGCTGTACTGCCGCGCGCCGGTGTGGTCGCCGTCGTTCCCCAGGAACTGCATCCGCCGCGGGCCGCTGAGGTTCACGGGGCCCAGCTCGCGGCTCATCCCGTATTCCATCACCATGCTGCGGGCCAGCTCGGTGACGCGCTCCAGGTCGTTCCCCGCGCCGGTGCTGATCTCGTTGAACACGATCTCCTCGGCCACGCGCCCGCCCAGCAGGACGGCGATGCGGTCCATCAGCTCCTGCTTCTGCAGCAGGTAGCGGTCCTCGGTGGGGAGCTGCTGGGTGTAGCCCAGCGCCGCCACGCCGCGCGGGATGATGCTGATCTTGTGCACCGGGTCGGCGGTGGGGACGCGCTCGGCGACGATGGCGTGCCCGGCCTCGTGGTAGGCCACGATGGTGCGTTCCTTGTCGTTGATCAGCCGGTTCTTCTTCTCCAGCCCGGCCACGATGCGGTCCACCGCGTCGTCGATCTCGAGCATGGTGACCTGCGACTTGTCGCGCCGCGCGGCCAGCAGCGCCGCCTCGTTGAGCAGGTTGGCCAGGTCCGCGCCCACGAACCCCGGGGTGCGCCGGGCGATGCGCTCCAGGTCGACCGACTGGTCCAGCGACACGCCGCGCGAGTGGATGCGCAGGATGTCGAGGCGGCCCTTCACGTCGGGGCGGTCCACCAGGATCTGCCGGTCGAAGCGGCCGGGGCGCAGCAGGGCGGGGTCCAGGATCTCGGGTCTGTTGGTGGCGGCCATGATGATCACGGCCATGCGCGGGTCGAAGCCGTCCATCTCCACCAGGAGCTGGTTCAGCGTCTGCTCGCGCTCGTCGTTGCCGCCCAGCACGCCGCCGGGGGTGCGCGCCTTCCCCAGCGCGTCGAGCTCGTCGATGAAGATGATGCACGGCGCCTGCGCCTTGGCCTGCGCGAACAGGTCGCGCACGCGGGCGGCGCCCACCCCCACGAACATCTCCACGAACTCGGCGCCGGAGAGCTGGAAGAAGGTCACGCCGGCCTCGCCCGCGACGGCGCGCGCCAGCAGCGTCTTCCCCGTTCCCGGAGGGCCGACCAGGAGCACGCCCTTGGGGATCTTGGCGCCCAGCTTGGCGAACTTCTCGGGCGAGCGCAGGAACTCGACCACTTCCTGCGTTTCCTGGCGGGCCTCGTCCACGCCGGCCACGTCCTGGAAGGTGACGCCGGTGCCTTCCTCGCCCACGATGCGCGCGCGGCTCTTCCCCACGGTCAGCACGCCCTGGGTGGGGTTCATCCGCCGCATCATGAAGCTCCACACGCCCAGCACCATCAGCACGGGAAGGAACCAGGCCAGCATGGTCAGCAGCCGGCTCCCCTCCTCGGCGCCCTCGTAGCGCACCCGGTGCGATTCGAGGAGGGGGATCAGGGAGTTGTCCTCGATCCCCGGGCGGGTGGCGCTCCACTCCTTCACGTCGGCGCTGTCGCGGATCCCCGGGCGCGGCGTGGCGGTGATGGCCGTGGGCCCGATCCGCACCCGCTCCACCTGGCCGGCGGCGATGCGGTTCTTGAGCTCGCTGTACTCGATGCGGTTGCTGCGCTGGCTTCCGCCCCACAGCATGGTGAGCGCGATCAGGGCCAGGAATGCGAACATCAGCGGGCCCAGCCCCATTCCGGGCCGCCCGCCGAATCCGCCGCGCCTGCGGTCGCCGCCGCTGCGCCGTTCAGTCGTCTTGGTCGTGGGTTCCATGCCCCGGCGGGGGAGCAAGCTTCGGACCATGGGCGGGGTGGGAGTGCTGAGTGCTGGGTGCTGGGTGCTGGGTGCACATCGGTGGGAGTGAGATGAGAACGAACGCACTCGCGCACTAGAAGCAGTCCCGGCGCCCCGGAACACCGACCGACAGTGATTCGCGCGTGTATGGGGCGAGGTGGGATAACTTCGGCATTCCATTTGCGTTAGCTCCACGGCGACGGCGGGGGATGAGGCCCTGCCGGGGCGGAAACCAAACAATCGCTCGGAGGCAAGCATGGGTATCATCGGGATGATCATCATCGGCCTGATCGCCGGCGCCATCGCCAAGCTGATCATGCCGGGGCGCGACCCGGGCGGCATCATCGTCACCATCCTGCTGGGCATCGCGGGCTCGCTGCTGGGCGGCTTCCTGTTCGGCGGCCACGACAACCGGGTGGGCATCATCGGCTCGATCGTGGGCGCGCTGATCCTGCTGGGCCTGTACCGCCTGATCATCGGCCGGCGCAGCACGGTCTAACCCGACCGCCGCACGCCTGACCAATGCACGAGCCCCCGCCGGCACGCCGGCGGGGGCTCGGTTTTTCGTCACCTTCATCCACGCACCGGCGGCCGGCCGAGCCGCGGCAACCACCATGAACCTCGCGAACCGCCACGAGGCTGCACGCCGGATTCGTGACGGCCTTCGCGCCATCGTGCCGGGCCGGCCCCTGATGATCTCCCGCGCACCGCCGGGCGGCTGAAGCCGCGGCCTACACCTACAGGAAGCCTCGCAAACTACGCGAGGCTGATTGCCTGGAATCTCGCGCAGCGACGCGAACCGAGGAGCCGGCGGAAGCGCCGCAGCCTCGCTGGTAGCACTCAGCACCCAGCACCCAGCACCCAGCACTCAGCACCCAGCACCCAGCACCGCGGTTCAATCGTCCAGCGACCGGCGCAGGCGCTTCTTCTCGGACTGGCGTTTCTTGGCGTGGAGACGGGCCTCGCGCTGGGCGCGGGAGGGGCGGGTCTTCTTGCGCGCCTTGGGGACGACGAGCGCCTGGCGCACCAGCTCCACCAGGCGCTCGGTGGCGGCTTCCTTGTTCTGGTGCTGGCTGCGGTGGTCGCTGGCGGCCAGCAGCAGCACGCCCTCGCCGTTGATGCGGTTGGCCAGCTTATCGAGCAGCCGCGCGCGCTGCTCGTCGCTCAGGCTGGGGCTGGCGCCCACGTCCCACACCACCTCCACGCGCGTGCTGGACGTGTTCACGTGCTGCCCGCCCGGCCCCCCCGAGCGGCTGGCGCGGTACGCCAGCTCGGCCCGGGGGATCCACAGCGAGTCGTTCACCGCCAGGACGCCGTCGTCGCTCATCGGTCAGTTGGCCACGGCCACGAGCGTGAGATCGAAGATCAGCGTGCTGTTGGCCGGGATGACCACGTTGCCGCGGTCGTCGGTCACGCTCTGGTTGCCATAGGCCAGCGCGGGCGGGATGATCAGCCGGCGCTTGCCGCCCACCTTCATCCCCACCAGCCCCTCGTTGAACCCCGCGATCAGACGCGTGTCGCCCACCACGAAGTTGGCCGGGCTCAGCCCCTGGGTGGTGTCGAAGCCCTGGCCGGTGGAGAGCCAGCCGGTGTAGTGCACCTGCACCGCCTTGCCGATCTCGGCGGTGTTTCCGGTGCCCACGGTGACGTCGGCGTACTTGAGGCCGCTGGCGGTGGTCACCGTGTCGATCCCCGCCGGCAGCGCGGTGAGCGGCGGGATGTTGAGCTCGGTGGAGCCCGTGGTGTCGCCCAGGCAGCCCGCCAGCAGCACGGCGGAGGCGACCGCGAACAAGGTCTTCAGCTTCAAGGGGTTCGTCCCTGGTTCAGGGTGATGGATGTCGGGCGGATGGAAACCGCGTAATATACCACCGCGCGCGCCGCGGCTGAACCGGGCACGCACTTCGCAGGGGGCACGCCCGCCCGCGGGCCGTCCGTTCCGGTCCCCTCTACAACGCATCGCAAGCCCGAAGCCGTACATGACCGATCCGCGACCCTCCGTGCGCGCCTCCGCGCCGATCCACTACCACCTGATCGGCATCGCGGGGACGGCCATGGCCTCGCTGGCGGGGCTGCTGCGCGCCGCCGGCCACCGCGTGACCGGCTCGGACGAGAACGTGTACCCCCCCATGAGCGACCAGCTGCGGGAGATGGGGATCGAGTACGCGGTGGGGTACGGGCCCCGGAACCTGGACCCCGCGCCCGACCGGGTAATCGTGGGGAACGCCATCTCGCGCGGGAACGCCGAGCTCGAGGCGGTGCTGGAGCGGCGCATCCCGTACACCAGCGCGGCGAACACGGTGAAGGAGGAGTTCCTGCGCACCCGCAAGCCGCTGGCGGTGGCGGGGACGCACGGGAAGACGACCACCACCTCGCTCCTGGCCTGGGCGCTGGAATCGGCGGGGCTCAACCCCAGCTTCCTGATCGGCGGGGTGGCCGAGAACTTCGGCACCAACCACCGGCTCACCGACAGCGAGTGGTTCGTGATCGAGGCCGACGAGTACGACACGGCGTACTTCGACAAGGGCCCCAAGATGTGGCACTACCTGCCGTTCGTGGGGATCGTCAACAACATCGAGTTCGACCACGCCGACATCTACCGCGACGAGGAGGCGTACCGCTTCGCCTTTTCGCGCTTCATCAACCTGGTGCCCCGCAACGGCGCGCTGGTGGCCGGGTGGGACTCGCCGATCGCACGCGAGCTGGCGCCGAAAGCCTTCTGCCCGGTGGAGAGCTTCGCCTACGGCGACCCCGCCGCCGCCGGCGAGGGGCACCCGGTGTGGACCGCGAGCGAGGTGTCGTTCGGGCCCGAGGGGACGCGCTTCACCGTGCAGCGGACGGGCGAGCGCTGGGGCGAGGTGGTGACGCCGCTCACCGGCGCGTTCAACGTGCGCAACTGCCTGGCGGTGATCGCCTGCGCCGAGTTCATCGGCGCCGACCGCGACGGGGTGCGCGAGGGGCTGCGCACCTTCGCCAGCGTGAAGCGGCGGATGGAGGTGCGCGGCGAGGCGCGCGGCGTGACGGTGATCGACGACTTCGCGCACCACCCCACGGCCGTGCGCGAGACGATCGAGGCGGTGCGGCAGCGCTACGGCGACCGGCCGCTGGTCGCCGTCTTCGAGCCGCGCAGCTACACGGCGCAGCGCAGGGAATTCCAGGAGCCGTACACGCAGGCCTTCGCTGCGGCCGACCAGGTGGTGCTCGCCGGCCTTTTCCACCCCGAGCGCTACACCGCCGAGACGGCGCTGAACCCGCACGAGATGGTGGCGCGGCTGCAGGCGCAGGGGAAGGAGGCGTGGTTCATCCCCAGCCCCGACGACATCGTGGCCCACCTCGCCCCGCGGCTCACCCACGGCGAGGTGGTGCTGGTGATGTCGAACGGCGGCTTTGGCGGGATCCACGACAAGCTGCTGAAGGCGCTCGGTTCCTGGCGCTCTCCCGGGCTCCCGCCGGCCACCGCAACGGCATGAACACGGAGCAGCGGAGAGCACGGAGGCCACGGAGAACCGCGAGGAGTTCTCCGTGGCCTCCGTGGTTTTCTCCGTGGCTCCGTGTTCACCAGGCGGAAGGTGGCGTCACCCGGGAACCGCCGAGCGCACCCGGCGGAGGCGGAGCATGGCCAGGATGCCCAGCGCGGGCCCCAGCGCCAGCACGCCGAACGCCAGCGGCCACCCGCCCGCGTCCCTGAGCGGCGGCACGGCCGAGATGGTGACCGAGGTGAGGAGGAAGCCGAGCGCCGTCTGCAGCGTGAGCGCGGTGCCCACCGCGTGCTCGGGCGCCACCTCGGTGACCACCGCGCTGAACTGCGCCGAATCGGCCACCACCGCGAAGCCCCAGAGGATGCCGATCGCGATCAGCAGCGCGGGCGGGGCGTCGATCAGCCAGCCGATCGCCAGCGCGCAGCCGCCGCTCACCGCCATCGCCCAGACCGTCACCCGCTCGCGCCCCAGCCGGTCGGCCCAGCGCCCGGCGAGGACCGAGCCCACGCCGCCCGCCGCGATCACCGCGAACCCCACCACGCCCGCGCGAGCGCCGGCCCGCGCCGCGCCTGCCCCGTGGCGCGCGAACACGTCGTGGAAGAAGAGCGAGACGTAGGTCCACATCGCGTACAGCTCCCACATGTGGCCCAGGTACCCGCCCACGGCCAGCCGCGTGGCCCGGTGCCGCACCACCTCGCCCGCGCGCGCCCAGGCGAACGGGCGCCGCGCGAACGGGAACGGGCCATCACGGTAGCCCACGCCCACGATCGCCGCGCTGACCACGGCGCCCGCCGACGCGGCTGCGACCACCGTGGTCCAGCCCAGGGAAGGGAAGGCGCGCAGCAGGTAGGGCGTGGCCTTGCCCACGGTGAGCGCGCCCACCACGGT
>DASSME010000114.1:0-3115 GCA_035689035.1 Longimicrobium sp.
ACCACCGAGACGCGGTAGTCGATCCCCGCGAAGCCGTTCTTGCGCAGCCCGCGCACCGCCTCGCCCACCGAGTGGTACCACTCCACGCGCACCCGGTCGGCGGCGTTGAGGAAATCCTGCGTGCCGCCGTTCTTCTTCAGCAGCTTCCCCAGCTTGATGTCGTCGTCCGGCCGCAGCGCGATCGGCGCGTGCCCGCCGATGCGGCGGTAGGTGTCCGCGCGGATCAGGTTGAACGCCCCGATCCCGATGTGCCGCGGGCTGCGCGGGTCGCGCACCTTCCACGGCTGCGAGAAGAGCGAGAACATCATCCCGAAGAACACGCCAAACGTCTGCAGCAGCCACCCCGGCATGTCCACGTGCAGCCCGGCGGCCACGTGGTCGATCCGCTCGCGCACCAGGTAGCTGGCGGCCAGGCGCAGCGTGTCGGGCGCCAGCACCACGTCGGCGTCGGTGAACAGGATCAGCTCGCCGTTCGCCTGGCCGGCGCCCAGGTGCAGCGCGTGGTTCTTCCCCAGCCACCCCGGCGGCAGCGTGGCCAGGTGGACGATGGTGAGCCGCGGGTCCTCGCCCGCGATGCGGTCCATGATCTCGCCCGTCCCGTCGTCGGAGCGGTCGTCCACGGCGATGATCTCCAGCCGCGGGTAGTCCAGCCGCAGCAGCGAGCGCAGCCCCGCCTCGATCCCCCGCGCCTCGTTGCGTGCCGCCACCACGATGCTGGCGGACGGCAGCTCGCCGTCGCCCAGCGGCCGCACGTCGCGCATCCGGGGCAGCCGCGGCACCCGCCGCGCCAGCTCGGCCGACAGGGCCAGGAAGAACGCCGCCGTCGCCATCCCCAGCCAGAAGAGGATCTGGTTCACTCGCTTCCTGGTTGCAGTGGAAGATCCCGAAGAGCACGATGAATCTGGCGCGGCGGCGCGCGACGTGCTACCGATTCAGCGCGGCGCCGCGGCCGGGCAGGTGGGCTCGCGCCGCATCCAGCCTGCAATCGAACCCCCGTGACGGGAGACCGACCGTGGCCGACATCTCCGTGGAGCGCAAGCCGCGCAGCCCCGTTGGGCTGATCCTGGCGATCCTGCTGCTCGCCGCCATCGCCGCCGGCGTGTGGTGGTACATGAGCCACGACAGGGACCAGCCCGCCACCACCACCACCGAAGCGCCCGCGGCGCCCGCCGCCCCGCCGGCCAACCCGTAGCGCACGATCGGGCCCGTTCCGGCGCGCCGCCGTTGAACTTGCGCGCCGGGCGGGTTATCGTAAGGCTCTGCAGACGGCGCGGGCGCCATGGGCCCGCCTGACACGGCCGGCCCGGGCGCCGGCGGCACGTCATTCAACGGGCTCAATCCTCCCAATGGCCAAGCAGGAAACGTTTCAGATGGACGGGGTGGTCACCGAGGTGCTCCCCGACCGCAACTACCGCGTCAAGCTCGAGAACGGCCACGAGGTGCTGGCCTACGCGGCCGGCCGCATGTCCAAGTTCAACATCCGCGTGCTCGAGGGTGACCGCGTGACGCTCGACATCTCGCCCTACGACCTGTCGCGCGGCCGCATCACCTACCGGCACAAGTAGCACGCGGCTCCGGTGCGGGCGGCCCGCCTCCCGCCCGGTTTTCCACGGCGCGCCCGGCGCACCGGCTCCCCCCGGCCACACGGCCGCGGAGCGGTGCGCGGGCGCGCCGTCCGCGTTGCTCCCGCGCGGCGGGGAAACACACGGCGCGGCGAAACTGCTGCAAACCCTCTCGGGGGATGGATTTCGGGGCGATTTTCCGCGCCAATGCTGGGTTTCTGGTGCAGGGAGGGGAATGGAACCTGCGTTGTGGAAACAGGCCATTCGGCTTCCTGTTTCCCTCCCACCATCCAGTCACACCAGGGTTATCCACATGCAGCGCGCCACCGGGACGGTGAAGTGGTTCTCGTCCGAGAAAGGCTACGGCTTCATCCGGCGGGAAGACGGCTCCGATGTGTTCGTGCACCACAGCGGCATCAGCGGCAACGGCTTCAAGTCGCTGAACGAAGGTGAGCCGGTCGAGTTCGAGATCCTGCAGGAGCCGAAGGGCCTCAAGGCCTACAACGTGGTCCGTCTCGACGTCCCCGAGGGTGGTGACGACGAGCGCCAGCCGACGTTCAACGGGCCGCGCGCCAGCGCCGCCGGCGACGACCGCGGCTATGGGCGCGGCGGGTACGACCGGGGCGGCTACGACCAGGGCTCGTCGGGCGGGTACGGCCGCGCGGGTGGCGGCGGCTACGGCGACCGCGGCTTCGGCCGCGACGAGTATCGCGGCGGCGCGCCGCGTGGCGGTGCCCGCTCGCGCGACAGCTGGGAACGCGATGGCTGGAACCGCCAGGGCTGAGCCCGCCCGCCCCACGGCCGCGGCCCCGAGCGGCCTTCGCGCCCGCGGCCCCACGCACACCAGGCCCCGCCCGGCACGCCCCCGGCGGGGCTTCGTGTCTCCTTTCGCCACTCCTGAACGGTTCTTCTTGCGCGTCCGCGGGCCGGCGTGTACGCTGTCGCGTGAAAACGCCACGAGTAGGACAAAGTAGACGCGGCGGGGGAGAGCCCCCGCCCGATCCGCTGGCCGAGCGCGTGCAGGTGGCGCAGGTGGCGGCGCTGCTCGCCGACCGGCGCAAGCGCACGTCGTTGCGTACTCTGGCCAAACAGGTCGGGATCTCGAAGAGCGCCGTCGACGGGCTGGTGCAGGCGTACCACCAGGTGCGCGAGCTCCCCCAGCCGCATGCCAACTGGCAAAAGCTCAAGGACTGGTATCTTAGTGAGAAGTACAGCCAGGCCGGGGAGTTGAGCGAGCCGGTGGACATGGCCATCCTGGCCCTGGAGATGCTGGGGAAGATCCCCGAAGCCGAGCGTCGCGACGCGGTAGGCGAGCTGGTCGCCGCCCTGGGCGGGATCTACGACCGCCGCACGGTCCCGCGGCCGCCGTGGCTCACACGTCTCGCCGAGGCCGTGGCCGACCAGGCTCCGGGCGAGGGCTGACGGCCGTCTTGGACTGCTGGTAGACACAGCTACGTAGGCAGGTCTTCGCACGAGGCCCCCTGCGGTTCGCCGGGGGCCTCGTCCCGTTCGTTGCGTGGCGTCGCGAACGTGCGTTCGACCGGTACCGAGGC
>DASSME010000115.1:0-4132 GCA_035689035.1 Longimicrobium sp.
AGATCGAGCGCGCGTTCAACCCGGAGTTCCTGAACCGGCTGGACGACACGATCATCTTCCACCCGCTGACCCGCGAGCAGATCGGGCAGATCATCCACAACCTCCTGGCCGACGTGGAGAAGCGTCTGAAGGAGGAGGAGATCTCGATCAAGCTGTCGGACGAGGCGGTCGACTTCCTGATCGAGAACGGGTACGACGAGAAGTTCGGCGCCCGCCCGATCCGCCGCGCCATCCAGCGCTACCTGGAAGACCCGCTCTCGGAGAAGATCCTGCTGGCCGAGTACGCCGCGGGCGACGAGATCGAGGTGACGGTGGGCGACGACCGCCAGGCGCTGGCGTTCCGGGCCGCCTCGAAGCAATCCACGACCACGACCACCTGACGAGAGCAGTGCTTCGCAACCTCAACCGGGGAGGGGCCGCCACGGCGGCCCTCCTCTCGTTCATCGCCGCGCTCGCGGCACCCCGCGCGCTCCACGCCCAGGACAACCCCGCCCAGCCCGCCACCCCGCAGCAGCAGGGGCTGGTGGCCGATTCGGTGGCGGTGGTGGGGAACCAGCGCGTCTCGGCCGCCGCGGTGCGCTCCACCGCCGGCATCCTTCCCCGCACCACGGTGACGGCGGTGCAGGTGCAGGCGGCCATCCGCCGCCTGATGGGGAGCCAGGCGTACAGCAGCGCCGACGTGCTGGTGCGCGAGACCGGGGCGGGCCACGGGATCGTGACCATCCAGGTGGCCGAGCGGCCGTACGTGGCGCAGGTGGAGTTCCGCGGGCTGAAGAGCCTGTCGGGCTCGGCCATCCGCGACACGGTTCACCTGCGCGAGGGCGCCCCGCTCAACCCGCAGCGGGTGATGGACGTGCAGGCGCGCATCCGCGACGAGCTGGCCAGGAAGGGGCGCCAGCTGATCTCGGTCGACACGCAGCTGGTGGCCATGGCCAACCCGGCCGACGGCTACCGGCTGGTGTTCAACGTGCGCGAGGGGAGCCGGCTGAACCTGGCGCAGGTGGAGTTCGAGGGGAACCAGGCCTTCCCCGACGAGGAGCTGGTCGGCGCGATGAAGACCAAGCCCGAGGGCTTCTGGTGGTTCCGCTCGGGGAAGTTCGACCGCGAGGCGTTCGAGGCCGACCTGCGCGAGAGCCTGCCGGAGTTCTACGGCGACCGCGGCTACATCGACTTCGCGGTGCTGGGCGACACGCTGATCGTGGACCCGGCCACCGGGAACGCGCGCCTGGTCGTCGACGTGCGCGAGGGGCCGCGCTACCGGCTGGGCGAGTTCAGCATCCAGGGCGCCAGCCATTTCCCGCACGAGGCGCTGGAGCGGATCTTCCTGGAGCAGCACCACTCGGTGCTCGGCCTCCCGGTCGGCTCCACCACGCAGCGCGTGTCGGGCGAGGTGTTCGACCGCGGCGCGCTGAACTCGGCGGCGCAGCAGATCCAGCAGCAGTACCGCAACGAGGGGTACCTGTACGCGCAGGTGGAGCCGGTGGTGGAGCGCGTCCCCGCGACGGGCGGCGGCGAGCCCACGGTGAACGCCACCATCTCGGTGAGCGAGCGCCAGCCGTTCTACGTGCGCCACATCGTGTTCGAGGGGAACACCACCACCCACGAGCAGGTGCTGCGCGACCGCATGTACCTGGTCCCCGGCGACGTGTACGACGAGCAGCGGCTGCTGCAGAGCTACCAGGCGATCAACGGGCTGGGTTTCTTCGAGACGCCGATGGAGACGCCCGACATCCAGCCCAACCCCGATTCGGGGGTGGTGGACATCGTCTTCCGGGTGAAGGAGAAGCAGACCGGGAACATCAACTTCGGCACCGTGATCGGCGGCGGGTACGCCGGCCGCGGCGGCGGGGTGAGCGGCTTCCTGGGCTACCAGCAGCCCAACCTCTTCGGCCAGGGGAAGAACGCCTCCCTGCGCGCCGAGTACGGCTACGGGCGCAGCACCTTCGAGGCGAGCTACACCGACCCGGCGATCGGGGGGAGCCGCAACTCGGGGACGGTCTCGCTCTTCCGCACCGGCGACCGCTTCGTGACCACCAACAACGGGCGGCGCACGCGCACCGGCGGGAGCCTGCAGTTCGGCTTCCCCGTCCCCGGCTGGAACCGCACGCGCGCCTTCGTGGGCTACAGCCTGTCGCGCACCCGCTACAGCGCCTTCGACGACCCGTGCGGCACGGGGAGCAACAACGTGTTCTGCCTTCCGCCGGCCACCGCCAGCTCGGTGAGCATGGGGCTTACGCGTGACACCAAGAACCACCCGCTCTTCCCCACGCAGGGCACCCGGCAGTCGCTGGCGGTGGCGCAGACGGGCGGCCCGCTGGGCGGCGACGGCAACTTCCAGAAGCTGACGGCCGAGGCCGAGTGGTGGGTGCCGGCGGGGACGATCGGCACCGGCGCGCGGCCGATGCGGCTGGCGCTGGGGCTGAACGTGCGCGGGGGCACGCTGTTCGGAAACGTGGAGCGTTTCCCCTTCGAGCGCTTCTTCGTGGGCGGCGTGATGCAGGGCGAGCCGCTGCGCGGCTACGAGGAGTTCACCGTGGGCCCGCGCGGCTACAGCCCGGGGTGCAACAAGAACCTGATCCAGCAGTGCCTGGGCGACAGCTTCGTGACCGTGAGCGCCGAGTACGCGCTGCGGGTCAGCGACATGCTTTCGCTGCACGTGTTCGGCGACGCCGGCAACGTGTTCAACGACGTGCAGGAGTTCAACCCCACGCGCCTGTTCCGCGGCGCGGGCGTGGGCGGCACCATCGTCACTCCGTTCCTGGGTGCCATCGGAGTGGACGCCGCGTACGGGTTCGACCGGCCCAACCCGGGCTGGGAGGTCCACTTCAAGCTGGGCACCGGTTTCTGACGGCCGCCCCGGCGGCCCAACCTTTCTGAACGGGAGAGACGGATGAAGCGTTCGATGTTCGTGGGGGCGCTGGGCGCGGCGGCGGCGCTGGTGCTGGCGGTGGCGCCGGCCGGCGCGCAGACGCTGAAGATCGGCTTCGTGAACAGCCAGCGGGTGCTGGCCGAGACCCCCGCGGTGGCGCAGGTGAACCAGACGCTGCAGGGCGAGCTGGCCCGCCTGCGCGCGCCGCTGGACACCATGGAGCAGCGGCTGAACACGGCGAGCCAGCAGTTCCAGCAGCAGCAGGCCACGCTCAGCGCGCAGGCGCGCGAGCAGCGCCAGACCGAGCTGCAGCAGCAGTACGCCGCCTACCAGCAGCGCGGGCAGCAGCTGCAGGAGCAGGCCTCGCAGCGCCAGCAGCAGCTGATCGCCCCGGTGATGCAGACGATCAACAACGCGATCGAGGCGGTGCGCCGCGAGGGCGCGTTCACCATGATCATCGACAGCTCGCAGGGCGGCGTCCTGGCCGTGGACCCGTCGGCCGACATCACCGACCGCGTGCTGGCCCGCCTGCGCGGCGGCGCCGCGCCCGCGGCGGCCCCCGCCCGCCCGTAGGCGAAGGCGGAAAGACGGACGCCGTTTGCGCCCACGCGGCGGCGGCGGCTAAACTGAAGGCGCTCGCGATCCGGAAGGGATCGCGGGCGCCTTCGGCCGTTTCGGGGGTGCGGGGGTGCGGAGGGGGACGGGTGGCTGGGGACGGCGGGGTGATTCCGCGGCGGAGGCGGACGTCTGCGCATGCCGCGGCCGGCCCCCTCCCCCCGGCCCCCTCCCCCGCTGCGCGGGGGAGGGGGAGCACTTCATCTCGCTCTGGTCCTCATCGTTGAAGCAGTTGCAGTTCTCCCCTCCCCCCGCGCAGCGGGGGGAGGGGCCGGGGGAGGGGGGCCGTCGCGGCCGGGCCGATGCGGGTCGAAGCGAATCGGAAGCGTCATCCTGTCGATCAAATCGGAAGAGTTCGGGACGAATGGCTGAGCTGACGCTCGCGGAGGCCGCGCGCATCGCGGAGGGGGTGGTGGAGGGCGACGCGTCGCGGGTGGTGCGCGGCGTGAAGCCGCTGGACGAGGCGGGGCCCGACGACCTCTCCTTCGTTGCCGAGGCCCGTTACTTCCCGTACATTCAGGCTTCGCAAGCAGGTGCGCTGATCGTGGCCAACGGCAGCGACGCGCCGCTGAGGCCCGGCACCCCGGTGCTGCGCGTCGACGACCCGCGCCGCGCGCTGGCCCGGCTGCTCCCGGCGCTGTACCCCGC
>DASSME010000116.1:0-2285 GCA_035689035.1 Longimicrobium sp.
GTCGCCGCGGCCGCACCGATGCCGGTCCCGTTCGACGCAGTTCCTCACCCGCACTCACGCACTCACGCACTCACGCACTCACGCACTCACGCACTCACGCACTCACGCACCCGTAACCCGCCCACACTTCCGCGCGTCGTGCGTCCACGCTCAATTGCACCGGTGCGGAACCTGCTGAAACATTCGCGCATGACTCACGGAAACGGAGAGATGGATCGTTGCGTCCGCTGATCGCCGTCACCACCACGCTCGCGCCGGCGGGGAGCCACAACCTGCCGTCGGTGCGGCTGAACGTGCAGTACGTCACCGCGGTGGAGGAGCCCGGGGGCACCGCGCTCCTGCTCACCCCCGGCCACGACCCCGACTCCGTGCGGCACATGGTGGAGGTGGCGCACGGGCTGGTGCTGACCGGCGGCGAAGACGTCGATCCCAAACTCTACGGCCAGGAGCCGCACCCGGAGCTGGGCAGCGTGAGCCCACTGCGCGACCAGGTGGAGATCGCCGCGCTGCAGACGGCGCTGGAGCGCGGCATCCCCATCCTGGCCATCTGCCGGGGGATGCAGCTGCTGAACGTGGCGCTGGGCGGCACGCTGTACCAGGACCTCCCTTCGCAGCGCACGGACGGATTGATCCACGAGCAGGAGGCGCCCGTCACCCACCCCTGGCACCACGCCGACGTGAAGCCGGGGAGCGGGCTGGAGGCGATCTTCGGCACCCGCGAGCTGTTCATCAACTCGTTCCACCACCAGGGGGTGGACCAGCTGGCGCCCTCGCTCGAGGCCGCCGTCTGGGCCGAGGACGGGCTGGTGGAGGGCGTGGAGGGGAAGGACCACCCCTGGCTCTTCGGCGTGCAGTGGCACCCCGAGCGCGGCGAGGCCGAGTCGCCCGCCGACGAGCGCGACCCCGACCGGCGCCTCTTCTGGGCCTTCATCCAGGCCGCCCGCGAGTTCGCCTCGCGGACGGCGGACGCCGAGGTCGCGGTGGGCGACTGAACCCGCGGACGTCCAGGAGTGCGGAGGTGCGATGAACACGAAAGCCTCGCGGCGACGCGAGGCTTTTTCTGTTGACGGAACGCGGCAAGGAGGTAAGCGTCACTTGCCCGATCATCACCGTGGAGTGCACGCGGACGGACGTGGAGCACGCCGAGGAGGCGCGGGTCGCCACCTGACGTCCGGGGGCGGCGTGCCGCACCGCCGTCCCTACGCAAAGAACCGCCGCCACCGGGGCACCCTGGTGGCGGCGAGTCGTCCGCCCGCACTCACGCGCCCATCTACCGAACCACGTCGAACCACTCGATCTCGTCCAGCCGCACCTCCAGGCGGTCGCCGGTGCCGGGGTGGCGGGCGACCAGCACCTCCTCGCCGAAGTCGGTGCGCAGTCGGTCGGGAAGGATCACCAGCTCGCTGCCGCCGCGAACCAGCTGGATGCGGCGGCGGTCGGTGATGGCGCGCTCCAGACGGTCGTAGTCGCGCGGGGTCCAGTTCACGGACGCACGGTGTCGCGGCCCGCGGGCTCGGCCGCCGGCGGCTCCTCGGTCACCGGCGGCGGCGCGGCGGGAGCGGGCGCGGGCGGAGGAGCGGCAGCGGCCGGGCGCGACGCGGCCGAGGTGTCGAGCCGGGCGGTGGGGGCCACGGGCGGCGGCGCGCCGCCCCGGCCGATCCCCTCGGGGCGCACGGAGATGTAGTAGTCCTTGATGAACAACGAGTCGACGCGCATGAAGTTGCTGTCCGGCAGGTCGCCGAACTTCACCCCCGGCTTGGGCCGCGGGATCACCACGCCCAGCGTGTCCATCCACACGTTGAACTCGGCGCGCGAGATCTTCATCAGGTAGCCGTTCACGTTCACCCCGCCGCCGTTGTAGACCCCGCGCAGCTGCTCGGGGGTGGGCGTGGGCTCGAAGCGCACCAGGATGCGCCGGCCGCTGGGGGTGCGCACGTACACCGCCGCGCGGCGCACCCCGCTCTCGGCGGTGCCGGTCATGTGCACGATGCGCCCCAGCTCGCGGTCGCTGAGCTTCTTCACGTTCTCGAACGGCTCGATCACCACCGGCTGCACCGGCGCCCGGTCCTTGCCGAAGTTGGCCGCCGCGCCCACGCCCCGCACCGTCCCTTTCTCGGTGGGGTCGCCGAAGATGGCGGCGGCGAACAGCGCCACCCCCGACACCCCCACGATCAGGAGGGTCCACAACCAGACCCGGTGGTTTTTCCCGCGTGTAAGCCGGACATCCATGCGAGGGTACGGGGTAGAGGGTACAGGGTACAGGGGGGCAGCGGACCGAATTCGGC
>DASSME010000117.1:0-9721 GCA_035689035.1 Longimicrobium sp.
TGAGTGCGCGAGTGCGCGAGTGCGTTTACTTTGTCTGCACGACGCGGCGCCGCGGCAGGCCCGGAGCTCAACGCACTCGCGCACCCGTTTGAACGCACTGGCGCACCCGTTTGAACGCACTGGCGCACCTGTTTCAAGAAAACCCGACGCGCGAGGAGATCCCGATGCCGAGCTCCGACTACGAGCGAATCGCACAGGCCATCCACTTCATCGAGGCCAACGTCCGCCGCCAGCCCACGCTGGACGAGGTCGCCAGGAGCGTGTACCTGAGCGAGTTCCACTTCCAGCGCCTCTTCCGCCGCTGGGTGGGGATCTCGCCCAAGCGCTTCCTGCAGTTCCTGACCATCGAACACGCCAAGCGCCGGCTGGACGAGTGCCGCAGCGTGCTCGACGCCACCTACGACGCCGGCCTCAGCAGCCCTGGCCGCCTGCACGACCTGTTCGTCACCCTCGAGGCCGTCACGCCGGGCGAGTACAAGCGGCAGGGCGAGGGCGTGCGCATCTCCTACGGCTTCCACGACACGCCCTTCGGCCGGGCGCTGCTGGCGGCGACGGAGCGCGGGCTGTGCGCGCTCACCTTCGTGGACGACGGGGCCGAGGGCGGCGCCATCGACCAGCTGCGCGAGCGCTGGAGCCGCGCCGACCTGGACGAGGACCCGCGCGACACAACCGGTCTCGCCCGGCGCATCTTCGACCCCGCCGCGCGCGACGACCGGCCGATCCCGCTGCTGGTGCAGGGCACCAACCACCAGGTGCGCGTGTGGGAGGCGCTGCTCAAGATCCCGCCGGGCGCGCTGGTGAGCTACGAGCAGCTCGCCGCCGCGGCGGGGAAGCCGGGCGCCGTCCGCGCGGTGGCCGGCGCGGTGGCGGCCAACCAGGTGGCGTACGTGATCCCCTGCCACCGCGTGATCCGCAAGCTGGGCGCGTTCGGCGGCTACCGCTGGGGGATGGAGCGGAAGAAGGCGATCGTGGCGTGGGAGGCGGCCCGGGCGCTGGGCGGCGACGACGCGGAGTGGCCCGAGGAGCAGGCCGTGGCGGGATGACGCGCGGGAGGGATCGGACGGGCGCGGGACGCATCCCCCGCCCGTCCGGACGTTCATCCGCAGTTCGCGGTGCCCTGGCAGCACACGTTGGTGCGCGCCGCCGACGCGCCGCAGCAGAACCCCGTGGCGTTCCTGCAGGAAGGCCCGACCGTGGCGTCGCACGCGGAGCACTGCGACGCCGCGCAGAGCACCGCGTCGATGGTGGCCTGGCCGTCGGTCGTGCAGGGGTTGCTGATCCCGCACTCGTTGAAGTCGGTGGCCTGGTGCGCCCTGACCGTGCCCTGCGGCGGGGGCTCGCGGTGGGTGGCGAACGACTCCACCTTCAGCGATTCGAGCGAAAGCTTCAACTTGTCCATCGTGCCCTCTCGGCGGGTGGAAGGGGTGCCCGGGTGGCGGGCCCCGGCGCCGGCCGAGCGCGCCTGGCCGACACTCTGGAACGAAAGGGCCCTCCAGGATGTGAACGGGTTTGTGCCGAGGTGTTCGCTCCACCACATCGCCGGTGGAGACGTGGGACCGGGGACGGCGTCCCCAGGCCGCCGGCGTGGACGGCCGGCCATCCTTTGATCGGGGCAGATGAACGAGACGATGACCGCGAGCCCGCTTCGGCTGGACGGCGAGACCCGCCGCGCGCTCTGGACGCGCGTGGCGGACGAGATCGAGGGCTATCTCACCGGCGTCGGCGGCCTGCCGGTGCGCCCCGGGCGCGACGAGGACGAGATGCTGCGGCGGCTGGGCGAGATCGACTTCGCCCGGCCGCTGGCGGCGGACGAGGCGGTCGGCTTCGTGGCGGACGGGCTGCGGCGCTGGCAGATGCAGTGCGGCCATCCGCGCTACTTCGGCCTCTTCAACCCGCCCTCCACCACCATGGGGATCGCGGCCGACGCGCTGGCGGCCGGGTTCAACATGCAGGTGGGCGCCTGGCACCACTCGCCGCTGGGGGTGGCGATCGAGCGGCGGCTGGTGCGCGAGCTGGGCGCGCGCTTCGGCTTCGGCCCGGCGGTGGTGGACGGCACCTTCACCTCGGGCGGCAACGAGGCCAACCACACCGCGGTGATCGCCGCCCTCGCCTCGGTCTTCCCCGCCTTCCGCGAGGGCGGCGTGCGCGCGCTGGACGGCAACCCCGTCCTGTACGTGAGCGCCGAGGCGCATCACTCCTTCGTGAAGGCGGCGCGCGCCTGCGGCCTGGGCGACCGCGCCGTCCGCCGCGTCCCCGTCGACGCCGCGCTGCGGATGCAACCCGCCGCGCTGGAGCGGATGATCGCCGCGGACCGGGCGGCCGGGGACCTCCCCTTCCTGGCCGTGGCGACCGTGGGGACGACCAACGCGGGCGCCATCGACCCGCTCCACGCCGTCGCGGAGGTGGCGGAGCGCGCGGGGGTGTGGCTGCACGTGGACGCCGCGTGGGGCGGCGCGGCGGCGCTGGTCCCCGCGCTGGCGCCGCTGCTGGACGGCACCGCCCGCGCCGACTCGCTCACCTTCGACGCGCACAAGTGGCTCTCGGTGCCGATGGGCGCCGGTCTCTTCCTCACCCGCCGGCCAGGCGCGCTGACCGCCGCCTTCCACCTGGAGACCGCGTACGTGCCCCGCGGCGAAGAGTCGCTGGAGCGCCCCGACTACTACGTGCGCTCGCTGCAGTGGTCGCGGCGCGCCATCGGCCTCAAGCTCTTCCTGACGCTGGCCGTGGCCGGCTGGGAGGGGTACGCCGCCGCCCTCGGCCACCAGGTGGCCATGGGCGAGCTGCTGCGTGGCGAGCTGCGTGCGTCGGGGTGGGCGGTGGTGAACGACACGCCGCTCCCCATCGTCTGCTTCACCGCAGGGCGGCCGGCGGAAAACGGCGGGGAGGCGGATGCGGAGCGGCTGGACGCGGTCGCCGCCCACGTGGTGGCCGGCGGCCGGGCATGGCTCAGCACCACGCGGCTTACGGGGATCGGGCCCGTGCTGCGCGCCTGCATCACCAGCTTCGAGACGGAGCCGGAGGACGTGCGGATGCTGGTGGCGGCGCTGGACGACGCGCGGCGGGCGGTGGGGTAGCGCGGGGGAAGAACGAGAGAGAGGCCGGCCGGGCCCGTGGGCTCCGGAGGATTGGAGCCGCGGCTACTCGGCCGGGGTGCGGCGGCCGCTGCCCAGCCACACGCGCAGCTTTTCCAGGAAGGCGCGGATGTCGACGGGCTTCAGCACCATGTCGCTGCAGCCGGCCTGCAGCACCGACTCGCGCGCGCCCTCCATGGCGGTGATGGCGATGATGGGCACCTCGCGGAACGCCGGGTCGGCGCGGAGGAGGCGGGTGGCCGCGAAGCCGTCCACCTCGGGCATCATCATGTCCATCAGCACCAGGTCGGGCCGCTCGGCGCGCGCCACCTCCACCGCCTGCGCGCCGTTGCCGGCCACGCGCACCCGGTAGCCCAGCGCGTCGAGCAGCGTCTGCAGGGCGTCGCGGCTGTCCTCGTGGTCTTCGGCGATCAGCACCAGCGGCGGGTTCTCGGCGTCGGCGCGCGGCGGGACGTACGTGCTCAGCCGCGGGGGCGAGAGCTCGCGCGGCTCGGAACGGACGGGTGGCTCGCTGGCCAGGAGCGGAGAAAGCATCACGGTGCAGGGGAATGCGGGCGAACGGCCGGGCGAGGGCTTCGCTGCGGGTCTTGCGGGTCTTTACGCAAGAGACGTACCGAATCCTGACCGAAATAAAAGTGACACGCCGCGGCGCTGGCCGCTTTCCGGGCGCCACGCTATGATCCCCGCCCGCCACGAACCGTTACCACGCCGCCCCGCCCATGCCACGGATGCAGCTCACCCGCCGAGTCCGCTTCAGCGCCGCGCACCGCTACCACCGCCCCGACTGGAGCGACGCGCGGAACCGCGAGGTCTTCGGCCCCTGCAGCAACCCGCACGGCCACGGGCACGACTACCTGCTCGAAGTGACCGTTTCGGGCGAGGTCGACCCCGTCACCGGCTTCTCGGTGGACCTGGGCTTCCTGGACCGCGTGCTGAAGGAGCAGGTGCTGGAGCCGCTCGACCACCAGCACCTGAACCACGTGGTTCCCGAGTTCGCGCCCGGCGAACGGATCCCGACCAGCGAGAACATCCTGCTCCTGCTGTGGGACCGCCTCGCCCCCGCGCTCGGCGCCGCCCGCCTGATCCGCCTGCGCCTGCACGAAAACCCCGACTTCCACGTGGACTACGAGGGCCCGGAGAGCGGTCCCTCGATCTGATCCAGATCCGGCTGGACTGCTTCCTCACGCAGGGTCCGCAGGGTTCGCAGAAAACAGCAGTTCTCTGCGCACCCTGAGGACCCTGCGTGGGGCATTTTTTTGTCAACTCAACCAGAAAGCCACGGAGAACGATGGCCGTTCCTCCGTGGCGCTGTGCCCTCTCTGTGTCTCTGTGTGACCTGATCCGCAGTTCCGCCGGATCGCGGCTCAGCGCGGCGGGATCGGGGTGCTCGCGGGCGAGGGGTGCGCCGGGTCGATCCGCAGCATGCGCTTCGCGCTCTCGTCGTAGAGGTAGGCGGCGCGGCGGGGGTCGGCCCGCATCAGGCGCGCGTTGTCGGCGCCGCGGTCGCGGACGACCCAGACGCGGGCCGTCCGCCAGTCCGGCGCGTTCTCGATCAGGCTGTTGTGGTAGATGTGCCGCGGCGCGTAGCGGACGAACACCATCGCGCGCGGCTCGGGGATCGCGTCCGCGCGCCGCGCGAAGTCGCGGAAGTAGGCCGCGCGCGCGGAGTTCATCTGCCGCAGCAGGGTCAGCGGCCGTGCCGAAAAGGCCAGCACGCACACGGCCGCCGCGGCGAGCACCGCGTCGCGCCGCAGCCGCCAGCCACGCGCCGTGCCGGCCGCCCGCCGCGCCAGCGCCCCCGCGGCGAGCCGGGCCCCGCACGCCGCCACCGCCCCCACCACCGGCAACGCCTCGGTATAGTACAGCGCCCACTCGGCCTTGTGGTAGAAGCCGGCGTACGAGAAGAAGAGGAGGAGCGCCGTGCCGATCGCGAACCAGAGCGGCGCGGGCGCGGCCACCACGCCGATCACCGCCAGGGGGACGAGCCACCCGCGCCATCCGCACACCCCGTACGGCCCCTGACAGAAGACGCCGCGCAGCGCCATGCGGGCGCGGAGGAGCAGCGTTCCCGGCAGGCGTTCGGGAAGGTGAGCGGCGCGGTAGCGCGAGTTGTCGGCGTAGTACTCGCGCATCTCGGGCTGCAGCGGGCGCAGCGGCGGCGACGGGTCGGGCCCGAAGCCGGGGTGGTCGAAGGGGAAGTAGATGCGCGAGTACTCGCGGTACGGGTTGGTGCGCCAGCTCCCCGCCGTCCGCGCGCTCCACAGCGGCACGATGGCGCAGATCGCCAGCCCCGCCGCCGCCGCCACGCCGATCTGCCGCCAGCGGCGCTCGCGCAGCAGCGGCGGCGCCAGCACCGCCGCCACCGGCAGCATGTAGGCGAACATGGTGAGCGGCCGCGTGATCCCGCCCCACGCCACCAGCGCGGTAAGCAGAATCAGGGTTCCCGCCCCGCGCCGTTCGCGCCAGCGCAGCACCAGCCACCACCCGGCCAGCCAGAGCGCCGTGGTGGTGGTCTCGGAGAAGTACGAGGCGAGCGCCGTGTCGGTCCCGCGCGCGGTGATCCACACGGCCCACGCCAGCAGCGCCGCCCCCGCGCCCAGCGCTCGCCGCGCCAGCACGAAGAGGAGGGCGCCGGCCAGCGCGTCCAGGAGCAGCGGCACCAGCCCGGGCACCCCCAGCCACACCCCGGGAACCAGCAGGAGCGAGTGCCCCGGCGGGTACTTTCCCGCCAGGCGCGGCTCCACCAGCACGTGGAACTGTTCGAAGAACTCGGGGATCGGCGGGTGGGGGCCGGTCCAGTGGCCGTGGGCGAAGATGCGGGCCTGGAGGAGGTAGGCGGCCTCGTCGTGCACCACCGCCCAAGGGCGCAGGCCGCCCCACACCCAGGCGAGGAGGGCGAAGGTGGCGGCGGCCACCGCCCAGGGGGCGAGCGGCGAGCGCGCGGCCAGCGCCACGCGCGCCGGGAGCCGGCCCGGGCGGGCCAGCACCAGCGCGCAGAGGAGGACGACGAGCGGGAACCCGTAGGTGGGGCTCACTCCGCCGGGACCCCCACGGCGGAGCGTGCGGAGCGCGCCAAGCGCGGCGCCTTACACGGCCACGGCCGCGCCCCTGCGGGCGGGCCCGGCCGGGTGCGCGGCGCGGTCCTGGCCGTCGGGGAGGTAGCGCGCGACCCGGGGCCCGAACCAGTTGGCGCGCACGATGTGCCAGAAGGCGGCGATCCCGTCCCTCCAGCCGATCTTCTTCCCCTCGTCGTAGGTGCGGCCGTAGTAGCTGATCGGCACCTCGTAGATCCGGGCGCGCGCCTGTGCCAGCCGCGCGGTGAGCTCGGGCTCGATCCCGAACCGCTCCGTCTTCAGGGGGAGCTGCTTCAGCAGGTCCGTGCGGACCATCTTGTAGCAGGTCTCCATGTCGGTCAGGTTCAGGTCGGTCATCATGTTGCTCACCAGCGTGAGCAGGCCGTTCCCCAGCCGATGCCAGAAGTACAGCACCCGCCGCGGGCTGCCGGTGAAGCGGCTGCCGAAGACCGCGTCGGCGCGGCCGTCGGCGATCGGCTGCAGCAGGTGCGGCAGGTCGAACGGGTCGTACTCCAGGTCGGCGTCGTGGATCACGGTCACCTCGCCGGTGGCGCGCTCGACGCCCGCGCGCACCGCGGCGCCCTTGCCGCGGTTGGCCGGCTGCGCCAGGAAGACGTCGATCAGCCCCTCGCGGTGCATGGCCTCGAGCACCGCGCGGCTCCCGTCGCGGGACGCGTCGTCCACGCAGATCACCTGCATCCGCAGCGGCACGGCGCGCAGCCGCTCGATGGAGGCGCGCACCAGCGTCTCCTCGTTGTACACGGGCACCACCACCGACAGCGTCAGTCCGGAGTCGCTCATTTCCGTCGTCCCTCGTCCTTCGGGTTGTCCGGTCAGGGTTTCTTCGCGATCGCCAGCAGCCCGTTGCCCACCGGCGGGGGGATCACCCCCTCCACCGCGCGCACCAGGGGCACCACCCAGCGGTCGTACACCCGGGCGTCGCGGTCGGTGATGGTCTTGCGGCGAAGCACCTTCGCCCACAGCCACCACGCCAGCATCCCGGGAAAGTTCATGTAGCGCACGCTCACCGGCTGCAGCCCGGCGGCGGAGAGCTTCTCCACCAGTTCGCGCCGGGTGTAGCGCCGGCAGTGCTCGAACACCTCGTCCAGCGAGCCGTACAGCGCCGGGAGCGCGGGCACGAAGAGGAGGACGTGACCGCCGGGGACCGTGGCCGCGGCCGACGCGCGCAGGAAGGCCGCGTCGTCGTCGATGTGCTCCATCACGTTCACCGCCACCACCGCGTCGGCCGACGCGTCGGGGACCGCGCCGTCCAGGTAGGCGTGCACCGGGGTGACGCGCGCGTCGCCGGCGAAGCGGCGCGCCAGGCGCGGGAAGTTGTTCCCGGCCGGCTCGATGGCGGTGATCCGCGCGTCGGGCCTGCGCTCCAGCAGCACGGCGGTGAAGGTGCCGATCCCCGCGCCCACCTCCACGATGCGCGGCCCCAGGTACGGGGCGAAGCGCGACGAGATCCAGCCGTAGTAGTTGCGCGCCTCGCCCAGCGCGTCGAGCTCTTCGCCCGAATAGGTGAAGACCGCGTTCTCCGTATCCGTCACGTTACCGTAGCATGCTGATCGGTTCCCAGGCGCCCCGGCAGGCCAGCCCCGGGTCGGGCTCCATCCTGGGCACCTGCAGGCGGAAGGCGCCGGGCGACATGTTCTCGGGGCGCAGGTCGTACAGGTACACGCTGGCGCCCAGCGACACCTGGTCGTCGCGGCGCACGCCGATGTGGTTCACGAACGCCATGATCATCTTCTTCTCGTCGAACTTCCCCACGGTGGTCCCCTCGATGAAGAGGAGCCACACCCGCGGGCGGCCGCGCAGCTTCGCCAGGTCGTCGATGTAGCGCTGCGGCTGGTAGCGCGCGCAGACGCCGGGGATCGCGTTGGAGCGGTTCCAGCCGTAGCGCGGGGCGTAGTACTCGAACACCGCCTGCCCGTTGTAGAACACGTACATCACGTCGCCCGGCTGCCGCTTCTCGTTCACGTACTCCAGCAGCGGCTTGACCTCGGCGCGCAGGTGCGGCACCGACACGGCCGCGTACATCACCGACGGGAGCAGCACCGCCGCGGCCGCCGCGGGGACGGCGAAGCGCGCCGCCCGCCGCAGCCCCGGGCCCGCCAGCCGCGGGAGCGCGGCGATCCCCTCGGCCAGCACGAAGGCGAGCGACGGGACGAGGAAGATCAGCACGCGCCCGCCCGCCAGGTACTCGCTGCCGAACGGGTACACCTGGAGCGCCGAGGCGCAGAGCACCGCGCCGACCGGGGCCAGGAGCAGCGCCAGGCGCAGCCGGCGGTGGCGCCACATCCACGCGGCGCCGGCCAGGAACACCGCCAGCGCGGCGATGGCGCAGGCGCGGCTCAGGATGCTGTCGTCCTGCCCCATGATCCCCATCGGCTCGCGGAACATGCGCGCGAACATGCGCGGAAGCCAGAGCCAGTCGCGCCCCGAGCGCGGCACCAGCGGGAGGAAGCCGTCGCGCCAGAACTCGCGCATGTAGACGGGGTCCTCGAGCTGGCGGCGCGAGAGCAGGTAGGTGACGGCGAAGCTGGCCACCCACGCCACGGCCGGAAGCGCGAGCGTGGCCAGGGCGGCGCGGTCGCGGCGGCGCAGCGCGCGCGCGCCCAGCACGGCCCCGGCGCCGGCCAGCATGAACACCATCGGCTGCGAGAACCACACGCCCACCGCCCCGGCCAGCGCGAAGATGGCGGCCAGCCGGCGGTCGTGCGGGCGGCGCGCCAGGTCGTGCGCCAGCCAGAGGACCAGCAGCGCGAGGAGCGCGTCGAAGGCGTACTGCTTGACCTCGCTGGAGTAGTAGACCAGGAACGGCGCCAGCGCCACGATCGCCACGGCGAACGGATACGCGCCGCGCGTGGTGTAGCGGCGGGCCACCCGCGGCAGCAGCGCCAGCGTGGCGAGCCCGGCCAGCAGCGCGGGAAGGCGCAGCACCAGCTCCCAGCGGCCGAAGAGCGCGGCGGCGCCCTTCACCAGCGCCAGGAAGCCGAGCGGGGCGGTCTGCCCGCGGTGGAACGGCTCCAGCAGCCGGCTCCACGGCCCGTCCAGGAAGTTGGAGACCAGCAGCCCTTCGTCCAGCCAGAGCGAGCGGTTGACGGCGTACTGCAGCAGGCGCAACACCACCCCGGCGACCAGCGACAGCACCAGCAGCAGGCGCAGCCGCCCTCCGGCGGCGCCCGCCCCGGGCGCGTCGGAGGCGGCGGCCGCGTCGGCTGCGGGGGCCCGGGTGGTCTCGGGGCGTTCGTGCAGTACGGTGCTCATCGGGTCCCGCGGTACAGGGGGGCCGCCCGGTGGGGGGCGGCGTGTGCTTGGGTGGTTCAAACCGAAAGCCGGAGGCTGGCGCCCCCGGCTTCCGGTTCACGGCCGGCTTGGAACCGAGATCAGCAGTCGGCGATGGCGCCGGTGGTGAAGTCGATCTTGCGGCTGTTGTGGGTGGCGCCGCTCGGACTCTTGGCCAGGCAGGCACCGTCGGCCACGCTGCCGTCGCCGGACCAGGTGTAGTTCTTCAGGGTGGTGGGAGCCTCGAAGCCCACGGTCTGCAGC
>DASSME010000118.1:0-18703 GCA_035689035.1 Longimicrobium sp.
GGGCCGCCGGCGACGTGTGCCGCTGGCCCGACCCGTGGACCGGCCAGCCGATCCGCAGCGAGCACTGGGTGGTCGGCCAGCGGCAGGGGCAGACGGCCGCGCGCAACATGCTGGGGCGCCGCGAGCGCTTCAACGCCGCGCCGTTCTTCTGGAGCACGCACTACGACGTGACGGTGAGCTACGTGGGCCACGCCGAGAAGTGGGACGCCATCGAGATCGACGGCGACCCGGCCGCGCACGACTGCACCGCCGTCTACCGAAAGGCCGGGAAGCCGCACGCGGTGGCCACCATCGCCCGCGACCGCGCCAGCCTGTGCGCCGCCGCCGCGATCGAGGCGGGCGACCTGGCAGCCGTCGAAGCTGCCATCCGCGGCGGATCTCCAGCCGCCGCGCCGGCCGGCTGAGCTCGCGGCGGCGGCGATGCCTGTCCAGCCGCCGTCCAGGATCCGCCGCTCCGCGGCGAGGCCCCTTGCACGATCGGCGGGCGATGTATAGGGTTTGTACAGGATTTTTGATGGACACGCGGGCGTGGGCCGCGCGGCCGCCGGCGACCGCGATCGATCGCGCTGGGGCGCACTCGGCCCTCGGGTCTTCAGAACTCGGAACTGCGCACTTTTCTCGAAAGGGTCAGGAGCATGGCGATCGGAGGAGCTTGCGCCGCGGAGCGTATGGACGGCGGCGTTGCGGCCGTGCGCGCGCCGCGGCTGTACGACGTGGACGCGGCACATGAGGAGATGGCCGACCTGGTCCGCCGCCAGCTGGATCTGCTGGGCGAAGATCCCGACCGCGAGGGGCTGGTCCGCACCCCCGAGCGCGTGGCGAAGGCGCTCAGCTCGCTCACCAGCGGCTACCACACCGACGTGCGCGACGTGGTGGGGAAGGGGGTGTTCGCCGAGGAGAGCGACCAGATGGTGATGGTGCGCGACATCGAGATGTACTCGCTGTGCGAGCACCACCTCCTCCCCTTCTTCGGCAAGGTGCACGTGGCCTACGTCCCCGACGGCAGGATCATCGGGCTCAGCAAGCTGCCGCGCATCGTGGAGGTGTTCGCGCGGCGGCTGCAGGTGCAGGAGCGCCTCACCCAGCAGATCGCCGACGCCGTGTGCGACGTGCTGCAGCCGCGCGGCGTGGGCGTGGTGATCGAGGCCAGCCACCTGTGCATGATGATGCGCGGCGTGGAGAAGCAGAACTCGTCCACCATCACCAGCGCCCTCCGCGGCGTCTTCCGCGACGACGCCCGCACCCGCGAGGAGTTCCTGCGCCTGGCGCACCGGTAGCCATCGCCGCCCGTGAACGCGGCGAGGGCCCGGCACCCACCCTGGCTGCCGGGCCTTCGTCCACCTGGGAGGCCGGTGCCGGCGCGGCGGCGGACGCTCCCGGGGTCCTGTACGACGCGGCGCCCCGATGGCATATTTCGGCTACAAAGATGATCCCCGCCGTTCGACTCCACGCACCCTCCCTCCCGATCCATGTCATCCCCTCCCCCCGGGTCCCGCGGCGTCCGCGGATGGCTCGCCTCGGCCAGGGAAGAGTTCCAGCAGCGCGACTTCTTCAAGACCATCGTGGCCTACTGCGGCACGGGGATGGGGCTGCTCACCGGCACCACCACCCTGTTCGAGCAGTTCGGCCTGCCCGAGGGGCTGCGCAAGGCCGTGCTGGGGGTGGAGGTGTTCGTGGTGGCTGCGCTGCTCCTGCACCGCTGGGCCGAGGGGAAGCCGCGCCGCCGCTCGCGGATGGCGCTCTGGCTCGGGGTGGTGGCCGGCGTGGCGGCGTGCGGGTTCCTGGCGTACCGGGTGTTCATCTACGTTCCGCCCCCGCCGTCGCTGGTGGTGCTTCCGCTGGGGACGGCCGGGGGGTCGGCCCAGGCCCAGCAGTTCGCCGACGGGATCGCCGACGGGGTTACGTACCGGCTGGGGAAGGTGCACGGGCTGGCGGTGGTGGGCTCGCTCAGCGCCGACGCGTACCGCGGAGTCCGCACCCTGCCCGAGAAGGTGGCGGCCGAGCTGGGCGTGCGCTTCGTGCTGGGCGTGGGCGCCGAGAGCGTGGAAGGGATGGCGGTGGTGAACGTGGACCTGTTCGACTCGCGTACCCGGCGCAGCACGTGGAGCGACCGCTACACCAAGCCCTTCACCAGCCGCATGGACCTGGAGCGCGAGGTGGCCGAGGAGGTGGCCGAGGCGCTGGACGCGCGGCTGCTGAAGGGCGACCGGACGCGGCTGCGCGCCTCGCCCACCCGCAGCGACAGCGCCTACCGGCTGTACACGCGCGGCCGCGACCTGCTGTACTCGCAGCGCGACACCCGCCGCCGCAACGAGGAGGCGATCTCGCTCTTCCAGCAGGCGCTCCGGCTGGACCCGCGTTTCGGGCTGGCGTACGCGGGGCTGGCGCGGGGGTACCAGGTGCGCTCGCACGACCCCGGCGCGGGCGCCTGGTCCGACTCGGCGCTGGCGGCGGCGCGGCGTGCCGTGGCGCTGCCGCCGCGCGAGGAGCGGGCCTACGCCTCGCTGGGCGTGGTGCTGCGCGAGCGCGGCTGGCTGCACGAGGCGCTGGGCGTGCTGCGCCGGGCCGCGGACCTCAGCCCCAGCGGCGGCGACGGCTCGGGGCGCAGCAACGTGGGCCAGGTGTACCTGGAGCTGGGCTACCCCGACTCGGCGGTGGTGTGGGGAAAGCGGTCGTCGGCGGTGGAGCCGCGCTCGTCCACGGCGCGGCTGCGGGTGGGGGTGGCGTACCAGGCGCTGGGCGACTACGGCGGCGCCCAGTGGTGGTACCGCCACGCGCTCGCCGCCGACTCCACGGCGCTGGACGCCCGCTACCGGCTGGCGGTGCTCGCCTGGATGCGCGGCGACCCCGCCGCGGGCGAGCCGCTGATGGGCGAGGTGCGGCGCCTGGAGCCCGGCTCGTGCCTCCTCTTCCAGTGGCAGGTGCTGAACGGCCGCGCCGCCGCCCCTCCCTCCGCCGCCCCCGGCGGCGCCCCGGCCTGCGACGGGGTCCTGACCGCCCTGGCCCTGCGGCCGCGGGGCGACGAAGGCGGCGCCCGGGCCGTGCTGGCCGCCGTGGAGAACGCCCAGCGCGACTCGATCGTCCAGGGCCACGAGGGCGCGCGGCCGCGCCTGGTGCTGGCGCAGGTGTACGCCCTGCGCGGCGACCTGCCGTCGGCCACCCTGTGGTTTGCCGAGGCGGTGGAGCACGGCTACCGCGACGCGCTCGAGGCGTCGCGCCTTCCCGGGCTGGCGCCGCTGCGGGGCACCGCGGCGTTCGAGCGGCACCTGGCCGAAATGCGGTCCACCGTCTCGGCGCTCCGCACCGGCCTGGCGCGGACCGACAGGCCGGCCGGGTAGCGCTGGTCGAGAGATCGATGGCCGCACGAGCCCGCCCAAAGAGGTCACACGGAGGAGCGGAGAAGAACGGAGCAGCGAAGAACCGCGGTTCGAGCCGGTGATCCGCTTCGGCGCTGGCGCCAGGTCCTCACACGGATCGGGTGTCACCCCCCGCCGAGCGGAGGACCCGCGTGGTACCGCGGTTTTCCGTTCCTCCGGTCTTCTCCGCTACTCCGCGTGACCTGCTGGAATAGCTTGGAATGGGACGATTCGTCGTGACGCGCACATCAAGATCCTTGCCCCCGCGCTCATCTCGCTGCATCGTCGTAACTATCTCCCGAACACGAAGGGCACGCGGTTCACGCCGTGACCTGTGGCTGACCGATCCGAGCGACGAATCCGGAAAGACGCGACATGAAGAAGCTGCTCCTGAGGGCGGACGACCTGTGCGTGGAGACCTTCGCGACCGCCGAGCACGTGGCCGGCCGCGGCACCGTGGCGGGCGCCGCCGCGTGGGTGGTGGCGGGCGAGACGGCCAAGCCCGACTGCGACCTGTCGGGCCCGCCCAGCTGCGGCTACAGCTTCTGTGGCGACGAGACCTGCGGCACCTGCGACGACAATACCTACTGCGGCTACAGCTGCGTGCTGGTGTGCGACGGGCAGGTCGTCGGCTCGGGCAACGTGTAAGAAGGTAAGCCCCCGGAGGGGATCGTCCCACCGCCGCCGGGGTTTTCCTGCTTGCGCAACGGGGGCTCGCTCCTCATCCGAACGAGCCGCCCCACGCTTGGCGCCACGCCTCGCAAGTCCCTTTCAGCGCAGGCGTTCCGGCGTTAGATTCCGGCTCTCCAGAGCCAAACTCCTCCAGGGGCCCCCGAGGGTGAAGAAGCAGAGCAAGTTCGTGGCGGGCGGCGTGCTGCTGGCCGGCGTGGTGGGATACCTGATGGTCACCGGGATGAAGGACTCGATGACCTACTTCCTCACCCCCGTGGAGCTTTCGCAGCGCGTCTCCGCGAACCCCGCCTTCGCCGAGCAGAGCGGCGTGCGGGTGGGCGGCCGCGTGGTGCCCGGCACCGTGCATTTCGACCAGAAGACGCTGGACCTGCGCTTCACGCTGGTCGACATCGAGACCGGGAAGACCTCCTTCCCCGTGCACTACAACGGCCCGCTCCCCGACACCTTCCAGGAGGGGCGCGACGTGGTGGTGGAAGGGAACTATCGCCCCGGCGGCACCTTCCAGGCCAGCAACGTGCTCACCAAGTGCGGCTCGCGCTACGAGGCCGCCGAATCCGACTTCAAGGGCAAGCAGTCGTGACGCAGATCGGCGAAGTCGCGCTCTGGCTGGCGCTGCTGGTGGCCGGCTGGGGCGCGGCGCTCGGCTTTTATGGCGGCCGCCGCGGCCGCGGCGACCTGGTGCTGAGCGCCGAGCGCTCGGTGTACGCCGTGTTCGGCCTGCTGGCCACCACCTCGCTCGCCATCATCACCGCGTTCGTGCTTAGCGAGTTCCGCTACAAGTACGTGGCCGGCTACAGCAACCGCGAGCTGGGGCTGTTCTACAAGGTCACCGGCCTGTGGGCGGGGCAGACCGGCTCGCTGGTGTTCTGGGCGCTGCTGCTGTCGTTCTTCGGCAGCCTGGTGGTGTTCCAGAACCGGCGGCGCAACCGCGAGTTCATGCCGTACGTGGCGGGAACGGTCCTCACCGTGCTCGCCTTCTTCATGGTGGTGGTGGTCTTCGCCAGCAACCCGTTCCAGCTGATGAGCTTCGTTCCGCCCGACGGGCGCGGGCTGAACCCCCAGCTGCAGAACTACTGGATGACCATCCACCCGCCCACGCTGTACCTGGGCTTCACCTGCTTCACCATCCCCTTCGCCTTCGCCGTCAGCGCCCTGCTGTCGGGGCGGCTCGACACGCGGTGGATCACCACGACGCGGCGGTGGACGCTGCTCGCGTGGTTCTTCCTGACCTGCGGCATCATCTTCGGGATGATGTGGGCGTACGTGGAGCTGGGGTGGGGCGGCTACTGGTTCTGGGACCCGGTGGAGAACGCCTCGCTCCTCCCCTGGCTCACCGGAACGGCGTTCCTGCACAGCGTGATGATCCAGGAGAAGCGCGGGATGCTGAAGATGTGGAACGTCCTGCTGGTGATCGGGACCTTCCTCCTCTCCATCTTCGCGACCTTCCTGACGCGCAGCGGGCTGATCGAATCGGTGCACTCGTTCGCCGAGAACACCACCATCGCCTACATCTTCCTGGGCTTCCTGGGCGCGCTGATCCTGGCCAGCGCGGGGCTGGTGTGGTGGCGGCGGCACGCCTTCGCGCCCGAGAACCGGCTGGAAAGCTTCCTGAGCCGCGAGACGGCGTTCCTGGTGAACAACCTGGTGTTCGTCGCGGCGATGTTCGCGGTGCTGTGGGGCACCACCTTCCCGCTGATCAGCGAGGGGATCTTCGGGCAGAAGATCCAGGTGGGGCCGCCGTTCTACAACCGCGTCAACATCCCCTTGGGCCTGATCCTCCTCTTCCTGCTGGGCGTGGGCCCGGTGATCGCCTGGCGCAAGGCCACGGCGCGCAACCTGAAGCGCAACTTCACCTTTCCGCTGATCTCGTTCGCCGTCGCCGCCATCGCGCTGCGCGTCGCGGGGATCACGAATCTCTACGCGCTGCTGACCTTCGCGCTCGCCGCCTTCACCATGACGACCATCGTGGTGGAGTTCTGGAAGGGGACGCGGGCCAGGGCCAAGATCGAGGGCGAGGGGGTGCCCACCGCGTTCCTCCACCTGGTGGAGCGCAACCGGCGGCGCTACGGCGGCTACGTGGTGCACGCGGGGTTCGTGATCTGCTTCTGCGGCTTCGCGGGGAAGGCGTTCAACAGCGAGCGGCAGGCGGCGCTGCACCCGGGCGAGAGCATCGTGATCCCCAGCGCCTTCGGCCACACCTACCAGCTCACCTACCAGGCGCTCAGCTGGTATCCGGCCACCAACATGACCAAGCTGATCGCCACGGTGGAGGTGCGGAAGGACGGGCGGATGGTGGGGCTGCTGACGCCCGAGAAGCGCGCCTACAAGCAGCGCGAGGAAGTGACCAGCGAGGTGGGGATCCGCCGCGCCTGGAACGAGGACCTGTACCTGATCCTGGCCGGGGTCGACCGCGCGGACGAGTTCATGCGCGGCACCAACCCGCAGCCCACGGTCACCTTCAAGGCGCTGGTGAACCCGCTGGTGCCGTGGATCTGGCTGGGCGGCTTCATCATGGCGATGGGAACGCTGGTCGCCCTCTGGCCCGCGGCCGAGGCGGCGCGCGCCACGGCGCGGGTGACGGCGCGCGAGCCCGCTCCCGCGCCGGTGCCCGGGCTGGTGGGGGCGTGAGGATGCGCGCCGCTTCGCTCCTGGCCACCGCAGCCGCCGCCGCGCTCTGGGCGGCGGCGCCCGTTTCGGCGCAGGGCTCCGGCGACCGCGCGGCCGACGTGGCGCGCGCGGCCGAAGAGCAGCTGCGCTCGCCGGTCACGCCCAGCCACACGCTGGACATGTGCCCCAGCCCCGAGGCCGGCGCGCTGCGCGACACGGTGCTGGCCATGGCCGCCGGCGGGATGGCGGCGAACCAGATCGTGGAGACGGTGATCGCTCGCCGCGGCGAGCAGCTGCGCATCGTCCCCGAGCAGCGGGGCGTGGGCCTCTGGGCGTGGATCCTTCCGCCCGCGGTGCTCCTGATCGGGGTCGGCGTGGTGGTGCAGCGCCTGAACGCGCTGCGCCGCGGGCGCTCCGGCGCGGCGCCGGAGCCCGCCGGGGCGATGAGCGAGATCGAGCGCGCGCAGGTGGAGGCGGCGCTGCGCGGCTTCGAGCGCGGCGAGGTGGGCGGATGACGCTCCTCCTCCTTTCCGCCGTGCTGGCCACCCTCGCCGCCCTCTTCGTCGTCCGCCCGATCCTGGCGCGGCGAACGGCCGTGATCGTGGACGCGGCGCCGGGGTCGCTCCTCGACGCCGAGGCGCGCCGGCGCTCCACCCTGGCCGCGCTCAAGGACCTGGAGTACGACTACCTGGGCGGCAAGCTGGACCACACCGACTACCTGGCCCAGCGCGACCGGCTGAGCTACGAGGCGCTCGCCGCCATCCGCGCCGCCGAGGCCGCGCACGCCGCGGCGGGCGCCGGGGTGGTGGACGGCGTGGTGAGCCACGCGGCCGAGGCGATCACGCACGGCTGCGGCTTCGTGAACCCGCCGGCCAGCCGCTTCTGCGCCGGGTGCGGAAAGCGGCTGCGGTGAGCGCGTCGCCGGCCCCGGCCGTGGCGCCCGCGCCCGCCGTGGCCGCCCGCGGCGTGGAGAAGTGGTACGGCCCCCTGGCCGCCGTGCGCGGGATCGACTTCTCGCTGGCCCCCGGCGAGTTCGTCACCGTGTTCGGGCCCAACGGGGCGGGGAAGACCACGCTGCTGCGCATCCTCTGCGGCGCGGTGAAGCCCACCCGCGGCACCGTCGCCATCGGCGGAGAAGACGTGGGGGAGAGCGACGCGGCGCGGCGCCGGCTCGGCCTCCTTTCGCACCAGACCTTTCTCTACCCCGGCCTGAGCGCGGCCGAGAACCTGGACTTCTACGCGCGCCTGTACGGGCTGCCGCGGCGCAGGGAGCGGGTGGAGGAAGCGCTGGTCTCGGTGGGGCTGCAGGACCGCCGGGGTGACCGCGTCCGCACCTTCAGCCGGGGGATGCAGCAGCGGCTGGCCCTTGCGCGGACGCTGCTGCACGGCCCCAGCGTGGTCCTGCTCGACGAGCCGTATACCGGGCTGGACCCGCACGCCGCGGCGATGCTGCGCGACGTCCTGGAGCGGCTGAAGGACGGGCGGCGGACGGTGGTGCTGGTGACGCACAACCTGTCGCAGGGGCTGGAGCAGGCGGACCGCGTCGTCGTCCAGGTCGCCGGCCGCTGGGTGAGCGACGAGCCCCGCGCCGCCGTGGACGCCGCCGCCTTCGAGCGCGTCTACACCGACCGCGTGGCCGCGGCGGCGGTGGGCCGGTGATCGCCGCCGGCCCTCGCGAGCCCGCCGTCCTCGCGCCCGACCCGGTGTCCGCCGCGCCGGCCGCCGTGCAGTCGGCGGACGCGGAGGCCCGCACCGGGGCGCCCTTCCTGGCGCAGGTGTGGGCGGTGGCGCGCAAGGACCTGCTGCTGGAGGCGCGCTCGCGCGAGCGGCTGATGTCGATGGCCACCTTCGCCGTGCTGGTCGCCGTCGTCTTCTCCTTCGCGGTGGACCCGGCAGTGCGCGCCCGCTCGATCGGCGGGGCGATGATCTGGGTGACGGTGCTCTTCGCGGGGACGCTGGGGATGGGCCGCGCTTGGGCGCTGGAGCGCGAGGCCGAGGCGCTCACCGGGGTGCTGCTGGCGCCGGTCGACCCGGGCGCGCTCTTCCTGGGGAAGTGGCTGGCGAACCTGGCGATCGTGCTGGCGGTGGAGGTGCTGGTCTTTCCCGTGTTCGCGCTCTTCTTCAACCTGGGCTTCCAGGGCTCGCTCCCGGCGCTGGCGGCGGTGGTGGTCCTGGCGACGGTGGGGTTCATGGCGCTGGGCACGCTGTTCGGCGCCATCGCGGCGCACACGCGGCTGGGCGAGACGCTCCTTCCCATCCTGCTGCTGCCGCTGCTGGCGCCGGTGGTGATCTTCGCCTGCGCGGCCACGCAGCGCCTGCTGGTGGGCCGCCCGGTGAGCGACGTGGTGAGCCAGCTCAAGATGCTGGCCGCCTTCGACCTGGTGTTCCTGTTCGTGTGCACCGCCCTCTTCGGCGCCGTGCTGGAGGAGTAGATGGAGACGACGACCGCACCGCCCCCGCCCGGCTACGTGCACAGCGGCGTGGGGAGCAGTACCGACTCGCTGGCCGGCACCCGGCGCTGGGCCCTGGCGCTGGGCGTGCTGGCGGGGCTGGCGATGCTGGCCAGCCTGTACATGGTGTTCTTCTACGCCCCCACCGAGGCGACGATGGGGATCGTGCAGCGCATCTTCTACGTGCACGTGCCCAGCGCGTGGACGGCGTTCATGGCGTTCGGGATCGTGGCGCTGTGCAGCGCGGGCTACCTGTGGCTGCGCGACCCGCGGCTCGACGCGATCGCCGTATCGAGCGCCGAGCTGGGCGTGGTGTTCACCACCGTCGTGCTGATCACCGGGCCGCTGTGGGGGAAGATCGCGTGGGGCGCGTGGTGGGTGTGGGAGCCGCGGCTTACGCTGACGCTGCTGCTGTGGTTCATCTACGTGGGCTACTTCATGCTGCGCGGCGCGGCCGAGAACCCCGAGCGGGGGAAGCGCTTCGCGGCGATCCTGGGCGTGGTGGGCGCCATCGACATCCCGCTGATCCACCTGAGCGTGCAGTGGTGGCGCAGCCAGCACCCCAAGCCGGTGATCATGCGCCCCGAGGGCGCGCAGGCCGACCCGGCGATCGTGCAGACGCTGCTGGTGTCGCTGCTGGCGTTCACGCTCCTCTTCTTCTCGCTGATGCTGTTCCGCTACGGCCTGGAGCGGCTGCAGACCCGCGCGCACGCCCTGCGCGCCGCCCCGCGCTGACTCCGCCCGTCCCTACGATGACGATCCACATGCGCCCTGCCCGAACGATCCGCCTTGCGCTGGCCGCCGCGCTGCTGTCCCTCGCCGCCACACCGGCCCGCGCCCCGGCGCAGAATGGCGTCACCGCCACCCCGCCCGCTTCCACGACGACGACGGGACCGGTGGCCTCCGACTCGGCCACGGGCGCGCCGCTGACCGCCGCGCCGGCGGCATCGAGCGAGAGCTCCGGGTTGCCGGCGCATGCCGGCCCGCCGCGCACGCTGCGGGCGTACTGGCACGTGTTCGCGGCGTTTACCATCGCGTGGCTGCTGGTGTTCGGCTACGCGCTCTCGCTGGGGCGGCGGTTCGCCCGGCTGGAGCGCGAGATCGGGGCGGGGGCCGCGTCGTGAGCTGAACGGCGGGTGGGTGGTGGGGGAACGGCGGGGCGCTCCGGATGCGGGGCGCCCCGTTGACGTATCCAGAGAAAGCACCGTGGGAGGGGATTCCAGGGCGCTGCGACCGCTGTGTGCCGGCCGCGGCGGGGCCCCCTCCCCCCGCCCCCTCCCCGCGCTCCGCGGGGGAGGGGGAGCACTTCGCGCGGGTGGCAGGCGCTCGTGCTGAACCACCGATCGCTGGCACGTCTGCGTGTTACGTCTAGACTTCCGGTTCGCCGTGCAACTGGAAGTGCAACTCCCGACGGAGGCGTTCGAGCACTGCGTTGAGGTTGCCCAGCACTTCGTCGTTCCGGAAGCGGATCACGCGGATGCCACGCTCGGCGAGGGCCTCCGTGCGCGCGGCGTCGCGTTCCTGCTGAGCGTCGTGGATGTCGCCGTCGATCTCGATCGCGAGGTGATGGGCGGGAGCGTAGAAATCGAGGATGAAGCGCCCAACCGTGTGCTGCCGGCGGATGGGAACGCCGTCGAACCGGCCGTCGCGGAATTCCTTCCACAGCACTGCCTCAGCGGGCGTCATCGACTTCCGCATCGCTCGCGCCGCATCACGGATCTCAGGCGATACTGAACGCCACCGCGAACGCCGTTTCATGTGATCTCCCCGCTCTGGAGTGCGCACTTCGTAGTTCCCCCCTCCCCCCGCGAAGCGCGGGGGAGGGGCCGGGGGAGGGGGGCCCCGCCGCGGCCGCGCCGATGTTTCCTTCCAACTCCAGCGCCTACAGGTAATCGCAGTAGACATGCGCGTCAACTGCCTTCACGGTAGGTGGTTGGACTCGTCCCACCGCTGTCCCCATCCGCTCTCCGCTCGCCACTCACCCGCCACCGCAGGCACAGTATGGACATCCAGGCCGGTCCGGGGCGGCCGGGCGGCTTGCGTCCGGCGGCGGGGAAACGGATACTGAACGCGCTCTCCCACCGTCTGTTTATCGCCCCGTTCTCCCGGATGAGCCCATGCTGATCCCCCGCTTCTGGTCTCGCGCGTCGTCACAGGCGGTCAGGCCGGACGGCACGCCGGTGCGCTTTCACGTGTGGCGCGGCTCGCGCACCAGCCCCGCCGAGGCGCAGGCGCTGGCGCACGAGGCCGTGGCGCGCATGGCCGAGCGCATCCAGCGCGGCGCCGGCTTTCCCGAGAAGTACTCGTACGGCGACCGGCCGCTGCGCGAAGAGGTGGTACGCGAGATCGTGGGCGCGGGCACCGCGGACGACCCCGACGCCGTGCTCACCCGCAACACCTACGGGGCGCTGGTGCTGAACGCCGCGCGCGCCTTCTTCATCGACGTGGACGTACCCGGCAGCGAGCCGCGCGCGCAGTCGCAGGCCCAGCCGCAGTCCGCGCCACAGCCGGCGCAGTCGCTGTGGGGGATCGTCGACTCGCTCCCGCTTCCCGGCGGGCTGCGCTCCATCGTCGACCAGTTCCGTCCGTCCGGCGGCGGCGGATCGTCCGCGCCGGCGGCGGGATCGCGGGCGGCGCCGGCGGATGCGACGTCGGGCGCGGTGGAGCAGCTGCGGCGCTTCGTGGCCACGCGGCCGGGGTGGCGGGTGCGCGTGTACCGCACCTACGCGGGGCTGCGCTACCTGGTCACCCACGCGCCGTTCGAGCCGACGGGGGTGGAGACCCAGCAGGTGCTGGCCGCCGTCGGCGCCGACGCGCAGTACATCCGACTCTGCCAGGTGCAGAAGAGCTTCCGCGCGCGGCTCACCCCCAAGCCGTGGCGCATCGGGATGGAGAACCCGCCGGTCACCTTCCCGTACGAGGGCCCGGACGAGGAGCGCGCGATGCGGGCATGGGAAGCGCGCTACGACCAGGCGTCCGCCGGCCGCGCCACCTGCCGCTTCGTCGAGGAGATCGGCACCGGCGCCGAGCACCCCGACATCGCCCCGATCCGCGCGCTGCACGACGAGCACACCCGCGCCACCTCGGGCCTGCCGCTGGCGTAGCCCCGACGGGTTGACGGAACGACGAAGCCCGCCGGGATCGCTCCCGGCGGGCTTCGTCCATCCCAGGGGAAAGGCGGATCAGGGCGCCGGCTGCAGGCGGGCCTCCACGTCCACGGTGCGGGCGCCGCACTGGCCCTGCTTCACCTCGATCCCGCTCTTCGTCCACTCCCGGTACCCGGCGTGGCGGACGGTGAGCGAGAAGGTGCCGGACGCCCCCATCCCCAGCCCCCGCGAGTTGATGGGGAACGGCTGCGTTTCGACGGTCGTCGAATCGACCACGCCCGCGGCGCCGCGCAGCACCAGCGTGGAGCCGGAGGTGAGGTTGGCGCCGGTCACCGAGTCCTGCACGGTCACGTTCAGGGACGGCGGGATGTAGGCGGGGCACGCCACCGGGTCCGCAACCCGGTCGCATGCGGCGAGGGCGAGCACGGCGGAAAGTGCGAACCACGTCTTCTTCATCGAGCTCCTCGGGGGTGGGCGTCGCGTCGCTGCCTGCGCCGAGAAAACGCCTGGCCGCGGCGCGGTGTGACGCTCGCCCGGCCGCTCCCGACAAACCGCGGCCGCGGAGGCGTTCCGTTCACCCCCGGGGCGCGGCGGGCGGCACGGCGGGGGCGGTGATCGGGAGATGCTCCCGCTCCACGCGCGCCCAGTCGGTGCGCAGCCGCAGGAACGGCTGGGGGCTTACCGCCACGGCGCCCCACAGCGGGTGGTCCATCGCCACCAGCAGCGTCAGCATCAGCCCGAACATGGCGGCCATCATGCTGGTGAGCAGCAGCTGCGCGCGGCCGTTCTCCATCCAGAAGAACGCCGCGAACCCCACCGTGATCAGCCCGCCGATGATCACGATGATCCAGGTGACCATCCCCACGCCCTGGCTGCCCAGGAACACGCGCTGCCGGCGCGCGTCGAGCATCTCGTCGATGGCGGAGACCAGCTGGGGGTAGACGCGCTCCTCCTGCGGGGTGGAGGGGCGGAAAGTGTAGATGGCATCGGCCAGGCGGTCGGCCGCGTGGAAGGTGCGCAGGCTCTCCTCGCCGTGCCGGGCCCTGGGCCACTCGTCGTTGATCACCAGCAGCACGTACGCGCCCAGGTCGCGCTGCAGGCGCACCTGGTTGGCGGGCTCGAGGCCCATGGTCACGCGGTACAGGTCGGCGGTGGCGTTCGCCTCGCTCACCACGGCCTGCTCCACCTCGCCGTAGTCCTCCTGCGCGCTCACCACCAGCAGCCCGAGCGCCACGGCGTACATCACCCCGATGAAGGCGTGCAGCGCGGCCGCGGTACCGTTGTCCTCGGGCGTCAGCCGCCACCTCATCTTGCGGACGAACCACACCGAGGCGAGCGCGTAGGCGATGGACAGCGCCAGCAGCAACGTCGCCAGCAGGGGAGTGGGGAGGTCGTAGAGCCAGTGCATGGCGGGGTGGGGATGGGGCCGTGCGGGCGGGGATCGGGGACGGCTGGAATGTGACGCCAAGTATAGCAATCGTCCCGCTTCGGCGCATCATTCACGTGGTGGGCGGGGCCGGCCGGCAGCGCGCCGGCGCCCTCCCGGCCCCCGGGCACCCGCGGCCACGCCGGGCGCGCGCGGTTGCGCGGGCTTTCGCGCTACCGCCGCGGGGGCGGCTCGGCGGGGGGGACGGGCGGCCCCAGCCCCTGCTGGTGCATGCGGATCCAGTTGGCCCGCTGCTGGGCGAACGGCTCCTGGCTCACGGCCACGCTCCCCCACATCGGGTGGTCGGTGGAGACGAGCAGGGTGAGCATCAGCCCGAACACGGCCGCCATCAGGCCGGTCAGGATCGCCTGCGCGCGGCCGTTCTCCATCCAGAAGAAGGTGGCGAAGCCGATGGTGATCAGGCCGCCCAGCAGCACGATGGTCCAGGTGACCATCCCCACGCCCCGCTCGCCCAGGTACACCCGCTGCTGGCGCGCGTCGAGGATCGCCTCGAGGGTGCCCACCATCTGCGGGTACACGCGCTCCTCGCGGGGCGTGGCGGGCTGGAAGGTGTAGATCCCCGTGGCCAGGTGGTCCGCCGCGCGAAACGAGGCCTCGCTGTGCTCGCCGTGCCGGCTGCGCGGCCACTCGTCGGTGAGCACCAGCGTCACGTACCGCTGCACGTCGCGCTGCAGGCGGTCGCGGCTGGCCGGCTCCAGCCCGGCCAGCACGCGGTACAGGTTGCCGGTGGCGTTGGCCTCGCTCACCACGGCCTGGTCCACCTGGTTGTAATCCTCCTGCGCGTTCACCACCAGCAGCCCCAGCGCCACCGCGTACATCACCCCCACGAACGCGTGGAGCGCCGCCGCGGTGCCGTTGTCCTCGGGTGTCAGCCGCCACTTCATCTTGCGCACGAACAGCACGGAGCCGAGCGCGTACGCCACCGACAGCGCCAGCAGCAGCGCCGCCAGCAACGGAGTGGGAAGGTCGTAGAGCCAGTGCATGGGCGGGGCGGGGGAGGGGCCGGTCGGGACGGGCGGGGAAGTGGAAACGCCATGATGGTGCCGCCCAGTATAGATAGCCATCGTCCCGCGCCGACGCATCCATCGCCGTGGCGTCGGCCGGCCCGCGGGCCGCCTCCGCGCACCGAGCTTGCATCCGTGCATCGTCCGATCGGCATGCGATCGCCCGGGAAACCGTTCACCCAGTGGCCGGTTGCAGCCTCGCTCCGTATCTTCCCCGACATGGTCTCGCTCTTCGACATCCTCGGCCCCACCATGGTGGGCCCCAGCAGCAGCCACACGGCCGGAGCCTGCCGCCTGGGCCAGATGGCGCGCGCCATCGCCGGCGGCACCCCCGAGCGCGCGCAGATCCGCCTGCACGGCTCCTTCGCCGCCACCGGCGAGGGGCACGGGACGCACCGCGCCATCGTGGGCGGGCTGATCGGCCTGTCTCCCGACGACCTGCGCCTGCGCGAGGCGTACGACGAGGCGAAGACGGTCGGGCTGCAGTGGGACTTCGAGGACGTGGACCTGGGCGAGGACGCGCACCCCAACAGCGCCATCATCACCACCTGGCTGAACGGCGAGGAGACGGTGATGCGCGGCGCGTCGCTGGGCGGCGGGCGCGTGGAGGTGTCGGAGGTGGACGGCTTCCCCGTGTCGCTGGGGGGCAACTACAACACGCTGGTCCTGCTGGCGCACGACGAGCCGGGGACGATCGCCGCGGTGGCCACCATCCTGGCCGCGCACCACGTCAACCTCGCCACCATGCGCGTGGACCGGACCGGCCGCCACCAGGACGCGCTGATGACCATCGAGGCCGACGAGCCGGTGAGCGAGGCCGCGCTGAACGCCATCCGCTCGTTCCCGTGGCTGCGCTGGGCCCGCGTGGTCCCCAAGATCGCCTGACGGGGTACAACCACGCATGCACAAGTCCATCGAATCGCTGGTCCGCGACGCCGAAGAATCCGGCCGCCCCCTCCCCCGCGTGGTCCTCGAGACCGAGGCCGCCGAGACTGGCGTGGCGGCCCCGGAGATCCGCGCCCGCATCACCCGCACCCTGGCGGTGATGCGCCGCGCCATCGACGAGGGGCTGAAGGGCGAGGCGCGCTCCGCCAGCGGGCTCACCGGCGGCCGCGCGCGGACGCTGTGGGAGAACGGCCCCCGGCTGCTGGGCCCGCGCGTGACCGAGACGCTGGCGCGCGCCATCAGCACGCTCGAGGTGAACGCCGCCATGGGGCTGATCGTGGCCGCGCCCACCGCGGGGGCGGCCGGCGTCCTCCCCGCCGTGCTGGTGAGCATGGACGAGTTCCAGCACCTGGGCGACGAAAAGCTGGTGAACGCCATGCTCGTGGCCGGCGGCGTGGGCGGGGTGATCGCCCAGCGCGCGTCGCTGGCCGGCGCAGAGGGCGGGTGCCAGGCCGAGACGGGGACGGCGGCGGCGATGGGCTCGGCGGCGGTCACCTGGCTGGCCGGCGGCAGCCACGCGCAGATCGCCACCGCGGTCGCGCTCACCCTGCAGGGGATGCTGGGGCTGATCTGCGACCCGATCGGCGGGCTGGTGGAGATCCCCTGCATCTACCGCAACGCGTCGGCCGCCATGCAGGCGATCGCCGGGGCCGAGATGGCGCTGGCGGGGCTCGACTTTCCGGTGAGCGCCGACGAGGTGATCGACGTGATGGGCGAGGTGGGCCGCCGCATGCCCAGCGCCTACCGCGAGACCGCGATGGGCGGGCTGGCGGCCACCCCCAGCGCGCGGCGGCTGGTGCAGATCCGCCCGTCGTCTCGCCCGTCGGGGTTCAGCACGTGAGGGGCATCGTGCACGCGGCGAGCACCCCCCCGCGGGCGTCGGCACCGCGGCGGCGGCGGACGGCTGAACGGGTGCGTGAGTGCGCCAGTGCGCGAGTGCGTCCGGCGACACGGACACCCACGCACTCGCGCGCTCACGCACGGGCGCACCTGTCGGCCGGGGTGAAACTTTGTCTCCGGCGGGCGCGTACCCCCCGGCGGAACGGCTGATGATTCCGATCCCAGCGCTGCTCCTGCTGATCCTGGTCGCCTACCTGGCCCGCTGGGTGGTGAGCGCCAACGCCCGCGGCGGCGACCGCAGCCTCGAGGCGCAGCACACGGCCGAGCTGGCCCGGCTGCGCGAGGAGGTGGACCAGCTCACCGCCCAGGTGGTGAGGCTGCAGGACGAGCAGGCGTTCACCATGCGCCTTCTGACCGAGGGAAGCCCGCCCCCCGCGGGGCAGCTCCCCGCGGCCGGCGAGGCGCCCTCCACCCCGAATACGACGACGACGGAGATGCCCTGATCCATGGCGACGCGCGAACAAGTGGAAGGCTACCTGCTGCAGGCGGGGCTGGACCACGAAGAGATCGGCGAGGGGATGTGGCTGGCCGGCGCCAGCGCCGGGCCCGGGATCGTGATCCACTTCTCCCCGCCGCTGCTGGTTTTCCGCATGAAGGTGATGGACCTGCCGGCCGACGAGCCGCGCTGCGCCCAGCTGTACCGGCGCCTGCTGGAGCTGAACGCCACCGACCTGGTGCACGCCGCGTACGCGCTGGAAGAGGGTGACGTGATCCTGACCGCCACCCTGCCGGTCGAGAACCTCGACTTCAACGAGTTCCAGGCCACCATCGACTCGTTCCAGATGGCGCTCGCCTCACACCTCGAGTCGCTGGCGGAGTTCCGCGACTGCGCCCCGGCCCAGGCCTGAACCGAAAGAACAACCCCATGGGACTCTTCGATCGTTTCTCCACCATGCTCAGGTCGAACATCAACGACCTGATCGCCCGGGCCGAGAACCCGGAAAAGATGCTCAACCAGGTGATCGAGGACATGCGCGGCCAGCTCGCCAAGGCGAGGCAGGAGGTCGCGGTGGCCATCGCCGACGCCGCCAAGCTGAAGAAGCAGGCCGACGACGAGCAGAAGCAGGCGCAGGACTGGGAGCAGCGCGCCATGCTGGCCGTGCGCCAGGGGCGTGACGACCTGGCCCGCCAGGCGCTGATCCGCCACCAGGAGCACGCCCAGCGCGCGCAGGAGCTGTTCTCCACCTGGCAGAAGCACCAGGAAGACACCGAGCGGCTGCGCGACGCGCTGCGCCAGCTGAACGAGAAGATCCAGGAGGCGCAGCGCAAGAAGAACCTGCTGATCGCCAAGCAGCGCCGCGCGCAGGCGCAGCGCCGCATCCACGAGACCATGTCGGGGCTCAGCGACTCGAGCGCCTTCGAGGCGTTCGACCGCATGGCCGAGCGGATCGAGCAGAACGAGCGCCTGGCGCTGGCGGCCGCCAGCGTGAGCGAGGAGCTCACCGGCGACAGCCTCGACCGCGAGTTCAAGCAGCTGGAGAGCGGCGGCGACAGCGAAATCGACTACAAGCTCCTGTCGATGAAGCAGCAGATGGGCCTGCTGCCGTCCGCGGCGCCGGCCGAGAGCCGGCAGCTGGGCGCCGGCCAGCCGCAGGAGGCGCAGCCGGCAGCCGCGGCCGCCGCCCCCGCCGCCAACGGCCAGGGCCCGATCGTCCCCCCCGCGCCCGCACCGGCCGGATCGCAGACCAGCGGCGGCTCGCGCATCCACGAAGCCGAGCTGCTGGAAGAGTTCGAGGCGCTGGAAGAAGAGGAGCGCGGCCGCGCCTGACCGGCTGACCCGACTGGCGATCCGAACGGCGAAGCCCCTCCCCCGCATCGCGCGGGGGAGGGGCTTCCTTCGTGGTGGGTTCTGCACGGCCGCTCAGGCGGCTTATCCGTAGTGTCCTCGAGCCGAGACAAACTCTACGTGCGATTCGTCGAAGCGATAGAGCAGACGGTTCTCGCCGTCTACGCGCCTGGACCAGTGTCCGGCAAGGCTGTGCCTCATACCGTTTGTGGGAAATGACTGTGCCTTCTGCACCTAACCCGCCGCCTCGTCATCCTGAGGCTGACCACGCACTCGCCGCGGCATGACCGAGCGGTCGCAAGCCGAAGGATCTGTGGCCGGTCGCGGCAGAAAAAACCAGCGGTAGCGCACCGTCGGTCACAGATCCTTCGCGCTGCGGCCATCGGGACATCCGCGGCGGAGGCGTGG
>DASSME010000119.1:0-26943 GCA_035689035.1 Longimicrobium sp.
CGCCTGCGCCGCCTGCCGCGCCACGGCGGTGATGAACGCCAGGTCCTCGGGCGGGAACGGGCGCCGCTCGCGGAAGTTGAAGGCCAGCACGCCCACCGCGCGGTTCTCGACCGAGAGCGGCACCACCACGCCGGCTTCCACCCCCATCGCCTCCAGCCGCGGGCCGACGGCCGGCCAGCGCTCGCGCCACTCGTCCAGCGAGCCGACCACGAGCATCTCCTGCGTGCGCACCGCCTGCGACGCGGCGAGCGGCGCGTCGACGGAGAAGCGCGTCCACCCGTTGGCCTCGGCGTCTCCCGGGGACAGCCCCTCCGAGGCCACCATCTCCAGCGTGCGGCCGTCGGCGTCGAGCACGGCCACGCCCCCGGCGACGCCGCCCAGCGCGGCCAGCCCCTGCTGGAGCGCCGCGCGCGCCACGTCGGCCGGGGTGGCGGCCTGCGAGAGGGCGGCGGTGAGCGCCTGCAGGCGGCGGATGCGCTCGGCGGCGGCCTCGGCGGCGGCGCGGGCGGCCTGCTCGGCGGCGTACAGGCGCGCGTTCTCGAGCGCCACGCCGGCGCGGCGGGCCAGCGAGCCGGCCATCACCAGGTCGTCGTGGTCGAAGTGGCGCCCGCTGTCGCTGTGCACCAGGGTCAGCGCGCCCAGGGTGCGCCCGCCCGCCGTCATGGGGACGATGACCACCGACGAGAAGCCGACCTCGCGCAGCAGCCGAAGGTGCTCGGGGCCGCGGGCGGCGGCCACGAGCATCTCGTCGGTGACCCATGGATAGAACTGGGGCTCGCCGGTGCGCAGCACGTGGGGGAGCCCGTTGGGCGAATTCCAGTCGACGGGCCGGTCTTCGGCCAGGCGGAGCGCCCATTCCACGCGGGCGGGGTCCTGGTGGGCGGTGGCCACGCGGCGGACGGCGGGCGGCCACGCGCCGCCGTCGGGTTCGGCCACCACGTCCACGGCGCACCAGTCGCCCAGCCCGGGGACGGCGGCGCGGGCGATGGCGGCCAGGGTGGCCTCCACGTCGAGCGAGGCGGAGAGGAGGCGGCTGGCCTCGGCCAGGAACGCCGCGCGGCGGGTGGCGGCGTCGCTGAGGGCGCGGGCGCGCTGGCCGGCCTCGTACAGCCGCACGCGGTCCAGCGCCTGCGCGCACTGCTGCGCCACCGTGGCGAAGAACGCCTGCTGCGGCGGGCCCCACTCCACCGCCCGGTCGAAGCTCAGCGAGAGCACGCCCACCACGCGGCCGTCGATGCTCATCGGCAGCGCCAGCCACGCCTGGGTGGAAGGGACGGTGAGCGGCACCATCTGCGGATAGCGCTCCGCCAGCACCTGGGGCGAGGGGACGAACAACGCCTCGCCGGTGCGCGCGCTCTCCACGCCCGGAAGCGCCAGGTCCATCGGCAGGCGCCCGGGCGGGGTCCCGGCGGGGTAGCCGAAGGCGCCGAGCGACTCGAGCCAGGCGCCGTCGTCGCTCACCACGTTCACGGCGCCCGCGTAGGCGCCGAACACGCGCAGCCCGCGCTCCAGCACCAGGCGCACCACGTCGTCCACCGTGAGCGCGCCGGAGAGCCCGGCGGTGAGCGCCTGCAGCCGGCGCACCTGCCCCGCCGCGTCTTCGGCGGCGCGGCGGGCGGCGTGCTCGGCGGCGTACAGGCGGGCGTTGTCCAGCGCCAGCGCCGCGCGCTCGCCGATCTCGCGGATCGCCTGGTACTCGCGGTCGGCGTGGCGGCGGCCGGTGCGCGCGGCCATGAACACCATCAGGACGCCGAACACCTCGCCGCGCGCGGCCAGCGGCACGCCCACGGTGGAGGTGGGCGACACCTCGAGCCACCCGCGCATCCGCTCCTGGTCGGGCGCGGCCGCCTGCACGTGCGCCGGGTCCAGCCCGCGCCAGAGGGGGGCGCCGGTGCGGAGCACCTCGCCGGTCATCGAGGCGCCCCCCTCGGCGTCGCTCCACCCGGGCAGGCTGGCGTCCAGCACCGCCGCGAGCGCGGGATCGGCGCCGCGCCACGCGCGCGCGGACAGCCGCCCGTCGCCGCCGCGCAGCGCCACGAACCCCAGGTCGCCCAGCCGCGGCACCAGCAGCTCCAGCGTGCGGTCGAGCGTTTCGCGCACGTCGAGCGACGAGGACAGGACGCGCCCAGCCTCGGCCAGCAGCCGCTGCGACTCGAGCGTCTCGTGCTCGAGGGTCACGTCTTCCACGATCCCGGCGCTGCGCACCAGGCGGCCCTCGGCGTCGTGCACGGGAAAGCTGCGGTCGCGCACCCAGCGCACGGTGCCGTCGGGGCGCACCACGCGGTAGCGCAGGTCTCGCTGGCCGGTATGGACGCGGGGGAGCGCCGCCTCCACGTAGGCGCGGTCGTCGGGATGCACGCCGAGGAGGAACGAGCGCGGGTCGGCATAGAGCGAGTCGGCGCTGCGGCCGAACATCTGCTCGTAGGCGGGGCTCACGTACAGCGTGCGGCCGGTGGCGGGATCGTCCAGGTAGAAGGTCTGGCCGATGTTCTCCACCAGCGGCCGCAGCATGGCCATCTGCTCGCGCAGCGCCGCCTCGGCGCGGCGCTGGTCGGTGGTCTCGTGCAGCACGGCCAGCACGCCGCGCAGCTCGCCGGCGGCGCGCAGCGGGTGGTACCCCGCCACGAAGTGACGCACCACGCCGGGCGCGTCGCGGGCGTCGGACGAGAGGCGCACGCCCGTGGCCGGCTGCCCCGTGAACAGCACCTGGCGTAGGATCGGTTCCAGCTGCGGCGCGGCGTGCGGGAGCACCTCGCCCAGCGGCCGCCCCAGGTGCGCCTCGATGGGGAGGCGGTTGATCCCCGCCATGTGCGCGTTCACCCGCACGAAGCGCAGCCCGGTGTCGAACAGCGCCACCCCGGCGCCCGCCGCCGTGAAGAGCAGGTCCACCAGCGCTTCGGCGTGCTCGGGCGCAAGGCCGGGCACGGGCGGCGCGCCGGCGGGCCCGGTCGAGTCATCCGGAGGGGCGGGGGCGGCCACCAGGGCCTGGGGGTGGTCCATCGGGGGCGGGGGGTAAGCGGGGAGGCGCCGGGCCCGCGATCGGCCACGGACGCGTATCTTGAAATTGTGCAAAGCTTTCACGCCGCGCAACGGAGGTTCGTGAACGGCGCGGCGTGAACGGACGGTCTGGTGCGGGGGTGGTCCGCGGCGGAACGGCGGATCGACCGGCGAAACGACGCGGACGCGTTGTCCGTACGGCCGCGGGGAGATAGAGTCTAGGGACGCGCCCGGTGGCCGGCAGCGGCCGGGGGGTGGACGAAGCTTGCGCGTTCCGCGGGACGAATCATACACGGGATCGGCAGATGGACGACGAAACGACCATGATCGGCGACGCGTCGGCGGCGGCGGAGGCGTGGCTGGAGCACGTGGACGCCGGCGACCACGGGGCCGGCTGGCGCGAGACCAGCTCGCTCTTCCGGCAGATGGTGACCGAGGAGCAGTGGAGCGAGGCACACGGGAAGGTGGCCGCCGTGCTGGGCCGCGCCCTGCGGCGCGAGCTGCGCGACACCGAGCACCGCACCTCGGTGCCCGGCGCGCCCGACGGGGAGTACGTGCTGCTGAAGTACGACACCCGCTTCGAGCGCAAGCAGGAGGCGGTGGAGACGGTGGTGACCATGCTCGACACCGACGGCGAATGGCGGGTCGGCGGGTACTTCGTGCAGTAGCGGTTCGGAGTGTGCATCGCCGTCCTCGCGTGAAGCCGTGGCGCGCCGGACCCGCCGGCGCGCGCGGCGTTCCGTGCATCCGCTCCCAGGCCCATGACCTTCTCGCTCCGCCGCTTCGACCTTCCCGAGATGCTGCGCTGCGGCCTGGACCTGCGCCGCGTGGCGCGCGACGCGTCCACCATGGAGGAGGCCGCGGGCGCCGTCGTGCGCTACCTGTACGACGTCTTCGAGGACGGCGGCGAGCGCGAGTGCGCCCTGGTGCGCTTCTACAAGACGCACCCGTACGCCACGCTCGAGCCCGAGCTCCGCGCGGTGGTTCGCGAACGGATGGGCCAGGCGCCGCCGGACGCGATGAAGTGCCTGGTGCTGCTGGCCACCGCCGGCGTCGAGCCGCAGTGGAACTCGCGGCGGCGGTCGCAGAACCACCGGGCCATCCCGCTCCCCAGCACCGACATCGTGGAGCGCGCGCCGATGATCGCGCAGCTGATCCTCCAGATGGGGCTGGACCTGGACAGCGTGGTTTCGCCGCACCCCGAGCTGATGCAGGGGCTGGTGGGGAAGACCTACAACGTGTTCTACGTGCCCCAGGCGCTGGGGAGCGACGCCATCCCCGCGCAGGACGATTTCGTGCGGCCGTACGGGATCGAGTCGGTGCTGGGGTGCGGCGGGGTGAACCTGATGGGCGAGCTGTACGCCGCCATCCTCTTTTCGCGCGTTCCGATCCCGCAGGAAACCGCCGACCGCTTCCGCAACATCGCGCTGGACATGAAGATGGCGATCTCCTCCTTCGCCGAGGACCGCGTCTTCGCTCCCGCCGGCGCCCCCGCTCCCGAGCCCGCCTGAGCGGCTGCCACCCGCCCCGAGGATCATCGTTCGCGCCCGCTTCCGATCCTGGATCCCGCGGGTTTTTGCCCGTGGACGTACGGACCGGGCCGGATGCGCCGCGGCCCCGCAGCTGCCGGCTGCGGGGCCGCGGAGCCCGGTGTGGCCGGTGATTCCGCGTGGCTACAGCACGCGGGCGAACTCCATCTCGTACGCCAGCGCCACCAGCTCGCCCCGGGCCTTCCGCGCCGCGCCGCCCAGGTACTCGAACGCGGCGGACGGGGTGGCGCGCGACAGGTCCAGCGCCTCGACCGAGGCGCGGTCGGTGGCCAGGCGCATCAGGATGGCATGGCGCGGGTGGCCGGTGGCAGGGTCGGTCTCGCGGCGGTAGCCGACCAGGTAGAGCGAGTCTGCGTCGGGCGGCAGCACGCGGAAGGCGTCGCACGCGAACGCCAGCAGGATCCCCGAGCACAGGTCGTCGTAGCGCGCCCGCACCGCGGTGCGTGTCTCGCCGCGGCGGATGGGGACGGCGTCCGGCGGCGGAAGCTCGATGCCCACGCGCAGCGACCCGCCACCGTCGGGCCGGATGGTGGAGCGCACCGGTACGGGCAGGCGCATGCGCTCGCGGTACGAGGCCAGCGCCTCGACCCACGCGTGCGGGTCGCCCTCCAGCACGCGCCGGGCGAACCGCGCGATCGCCACGTGGCGGGCGTACTCCTCCATCGCGTCCGCGTCATCCGGGTCCGGCGCCGGGCCGGGGTCGGCGAGCGCCGGCCACGCGACCCGGAGCAGGGCGTTCGGCGCGAGCAGGCGCGCGAGCGACGGATCGCCCCCGTCCTCCCCCACCCACGCCCCATCGCCTTGCGCGGCGCCGGACGCGGGCCCCGCGACGAAGGTCACGCACTCGGGGCACCCGGGATCGGCCAGCGAGGCGGGCGACGCGCTCGGCGTGGCGCCGAAGATCTTCAGGTCGTTGAGGAAATCGTGGCTCATCTCGTCTCCCACCTCATGAATGCGGTTCGGGGCGCCGCCGCTCAGCCGGTCACGAACACCGAGCCGATGATCGCGACGATCATCACGCCCAGCCACACGGAAGGGTGCCGCAGCAGCGACAGCCAGAGCGAGCGCATCCCGTCGGGCCCGGCGTAGGCGCGCAGGTCGGCGTAGCGGATCTTGCCGATGAAGAAGAACGAGTTGCCCCCGCCGTCCTTCACCACGTAGAACCCCAGCGGGAAGAGCGGGACGAACAGGAAGGTGAAGAACTGCATGGCGATGTAGTACGGCTCCGCGTACGGATAGCGCAGCTGCCCCAGCAGCGTGGACCCCACCCCGTTGATCCGGTACAGCCTGGGCGCCGAGGCGACCGGCTGCATGATGTTCTGCAGCTGGGCGATGCGGGGATGGACGGCGGCGGTGTCGGCGGTGGTCATCGGCTGGGGAAGGATGGGGGCCCTGATGGAATCGCGCGGGGAGCGCGGGCGGGTGGTGCGGCCGGGCCGATCGAAAAGGCCGATCGAGCGTCCCGCGGCCGGGCTGGAAGGATGCCTCGCCGGTGCCGCCGCGTCAACCACTTCGTGCCGGTTCCCGGCCGATCCGTTCCCCGGACGATGAACGGCCCGGTGGGACGATGTCCGTCCTTCACTTGGCTGCCGCGTGTCGAGACAGAAGCTGCCCGAGGACTACGATCGGCCGGATCGACGGCTACGCGGGCGTGGGCTGGCGCTGCCGCTCACCCGCGGCGGCCACGGGTTCTTCGGTGAGAACGTACTCCTGGGCAAGGCGCTCGCGGACGCGGCGGAATGCGGCCAGGCTGGCGGTGAGGTCGCCCTCCCACCCGCCGATGGAGGCCAGCGGATACCAGTTGCACCCGTCCGCGCCCGGCGTGCGCCGGTCGATGTCGAAGACGAAGACGCTCGCCGGCGCCTCGCGTGCAAGCTCGTCCATGAAGATGCGGTGCAACTCGGCCCTGCTCACGGCGTCACGGCTCACGGTGGTCATCCTGGCCCGGGCTTGTTGGTGATGGTTCGGTCGTGCCGCAACGGCGGAGGACTGCGTCGCCGCCCGTCGTCCCCGAAGGCGCCGCGAAGTCGGACTTCGTGTAGCCGTTGGGCCGATGGAGCGATTTCGGTCGCCCGCTTCGATGCCAGACCAGGCGGGCGTCGTCATCCCTCCGCGCCGCGTCCGTTCGCCCACGAGGCAAGGCGCACCAGCGTGCGGCGGAACTCGGCGAAGTCGGGGAGGAAGCGGACACCTGCCTCGACCAGCACGCCGGCCGTCGCCCGCGCGCCCTCGCCACCGGCGATCAGCTCCACGGCGGGCGGCAGCTCACGGCGCAGGGCGCGCAGCTCGCCGGCGAGCGCCGCGGCGTCGTTCGGGAGCAGCGCGCTCACGGCGACGGCCGACGCACCGGTCTCGGCGGCCGTCGCCGCGATGTCGGCGGCGGGGAGGTCGGCGCCCAGGTACACCACGCGCCACCCCGCCGCCGTGGCCGACGCCGCGGCCAGCATGGCGCCCAGCTCGTGCACCTGCCCCGCGGGCGTGGCCACCACGATGGTGTGCGCCGCGGCGGACGCGGCGCCCGCGTCGCTCACGATGGCCAGCACGCGCCGCATCACCGCGCTGGACAGGTGCTCGTGCGCCACCGACAGGGTGCGTGCCTCCCACGCGTCGCCCACGCGGCGGAGGAAGGGAACCGCCACGTCGTCGATGAAGGCGTCGGCGCCCAGCACCACCAGCGCGCGCCGCAGCACCGTCTCCAGCGTGCCGCCGTCCAGCTCGCTCACGGCGGCCAGGGCGCGCTGCAGGTACGCCGCCGCCGCGTTCCCTTCGCCCGCGGTGACGGCGTGGGCGGGGGCGGCGGCGCGCTGGGCCTCGTCCTCGCGGGCCAGGCGCGCCAGGTCGTCGTCGCCCAGCGCGGCCACCTGGCCGATGCTGCGCCCCGCGCCGGTCACCCGCCGCAGCAGCCGCAGCCGCGCCACGTCGGCGTCGCTGTACAGCCGCTGCCCCGCGCCCTCGCGCCGGGGCGGCGCCACCGCGCCGTACCGCTTCTCCCAGGCGCGCAGCACGTCGGGGCTGAGCCCGGTGCGCTCGCTCACCACCCGGATCGGGTGCCTCGGCTCCTGGTCGTTCACGTCGCTGGACATGGCGATGAATCTCCAGCGCTGTACAATCTTTGTCAATGGTTCGCCTGGACAGCGGCCGGACGGGCGCGCACCCTGCCCCCGCGACCGCGGACCGGGCGCGGTGCCTGGGCGGTGCGGTGGCGCCGCGTCGCGCCCCGCCGGCGGTGCAAACCGAAACCGTTGTACGCGAAGGAGATGCGGCCGGATGCACGGCGGCCGCATCCCCATCCGTTTGGACGGGCCGGGATCACCGCGCGGAACGGCCGCGGGCGGTTGACGCATCGCCGCACGCGGAGGTACTGTCCTGAACCGGCACCTGCGCCGCGCGTACCCGCACCGCCCCGCACACCTCTCCATCATCCCGCCAGGACAGATCGATGGCCGCACTCCAGCGCACCTCGCGCAAGCTGACCGTTCTCCGCGAGCTGGCCGCGTTCCTCCGCGAGCGGCGGCTGTGGTGGCTGCTGCCGATGGTCACGGTGTTCGTGCTGATCGCCGTCCTCCTGGTCCTGGCGCAGAGCTCGGCGGTGGCGCCGATCCTGTACCCGCTCTTCTAGCCGGCACCATGGTCCTGCCCCGCATCGGGCTGGCGCTCACCGCGCTGGCGGCGTGCAGCGCCACGGCCGCGCTGCTGGCCCGCGGGCGCCGCGCCGTTCCGGTCACGGCCGACCTGGTGCTGGCGTTCACGGCCGCGGCCGCCGCCGCGATGTTCGCCGTGGCGCTGCCGTGGGGGCGTGCGCTCGCGGCCGCCGCGCTGCTGGGGGCCGCCGCCGCGCTCCCCGGCGCGCCGGCCCGCACGCGCGAGAGCACGATCAACCGGTCGCCGGCGGACGGGGGCGCGCGGGGGTGGAAGCGCTTCGCGCGGGCGATGGGGAACTTCCAGTCGCGGCTGCTGCTGGGCGGGATCTACTTCGTGGCGCTGGCCCCGTTCGCCCTCTTCGCGCGCCTTTCGGCCGACCCGCTGGCCGCGCCGGGCGGCCCCTCGCGCTGGCGGCCACGCCCGGAGCCGGGGACGGCGCTGGACGACGCGCGGCGGCAGGGCTGATGCTGGTCCTGGGCATCAGCTGCCACTACCACGACGCGGCCGCCGCGCTGCTGCGCGACGGCCAGGTGGTGGCGGCGGCCGAAGAGGAGCGCTTCTCGCGCGTGAAGCACGACGCGCGCTTCCCCAGGCACGCCATCGACTTCTGCCTGCGACAGGCCGGCGTCCAGGCGGGCGACGTGGACTACGCCGTCTTCTACGAGAAGCCGCTGCTCAAGTTCGAGCGCATCGTGCTCACCGCGTTGCGCACCTTTCCGCGCGGGTGGCGCGGCTTCGGCGAGTTCGCGCTGGGGTGGATGGACGAGAAGCTGTGGATCCGCCCCGCGATACAGGAGGCGCTGGGGATCGGTCCGGAGCGCATCCTCTTCGTGGACCACCACCTCTCCCACGCCGCCAGCGCCTTCTTCTGCTCCCCCTTCCGCGAGGCCGCCGTGCTCACGGTGGACGGCGTGGGCGAGTGGACCACCACCGCCCTCGGCACCGCATCCGCCGACTGGGGCGACGGCGGGACGAACGCCATCCGGCTGGACCGCGAGGCGCGCTTTCCCCACTCGCTGGGGCTGCTGTACTCCGCCTTCACCGACTTCCTGGGCTTCGAGGTGAACGAGGGGGAGTACAAGGTGATGGGGATGGCCGCGTACGGCGAGCCGCGCTACGAGGACCGGGTGCGCCGCGTGGTCCGCGTGGAGGACGACGGCTCCTTCGCGCTGGACCTGCGCTACTTCGCCTTCCACCACTCCGACCGGCGCGCGTTCGGCCGGCGCTTCACCGATCTCTTCGGCCCGCCGCGGGCACCCGGTGCCCCCTTCGACCCCGCCGACGCGCGCAGCCGGCACTACGCCGACGTCGCGGCCAGCGTGCAGCGCGTTGTGGAAGACGCGCTGCTGCGCGCCGCGCGCGACCTGCGGCGGCGCACGGGGATGACCCGGCTGTGCATGGCGGGCGGCGTGGCGCTGAACGGCGTGGCCAACGGCCGCATCCTGCGCGAGAGCGGCTTCGACGAGCTCTGGATCCAGCCCGCCGCGGGCGACTCGGGCGGCGCGCTGGGGGCGGCGCTCCACGCCTACCACGTCATCCTCGGCCAGCCGCGGAAGTACGTGATGGAGCACGCCTACCTGGGCGAGGGGCACGACGACGCGGCGGCGGTGGACGCGATGCGCGCGGCGGGACTGTCTCCCGAGGTGGTGGACGACGAGGGCGCGCTGGAGGACCGCGTCGCCGGCGCGCTGGCCGATCAGCGGGTGGTGGGCTGGGCGCAGGGGCGCTTCGAGTGGGGGCCGCGCGCGCTGGGCAACCGCAGCATCCTGGCGGACCCGCGGCGGGCGGAGATGAAGGACGTGGTGAACGAGCGCATCAAGTTCCGCGAGCCGTTCCGCCCCTTCGCCCCCGCGGTGCTGGAGGAGTGCGCCGCGCCGCTCTTCGACCTGCCCGAGCCGGAGCGGCACTACCCCGCGCGCTTCATGCTCCTGGTGGTGCCCTGGCGCGACGGGGCGGGCGAGCGCACGCCGGCCGTGGACCACGCCGGCACCGCGCGCCTGCAGACGGTGCGCGCGGAGTGGAACCCCCGCTACCGCGCGGTGATCGAGCGTTTCGCGCAGGCCACGGGCGTGCCGCTGGTGATGAACACCTCCTTCAACCTGCGCGGCGAGCCGATGGTCTCGTCCCCCGCCGACGCCGTGTCCACTTTCCAGCGCAGCGGACTGGACCTGCTCGTCTTCGGCAACGTGGTCGCCCGAAAGCAGCCCTGATCCCACGCATGACCGACATCGCCGCCCCGTCCGCATCCTCCACCGACGAGCCACCCCGCGCCCCGGACGCGCCACCGCAAGGAGCTCGGCGGCGATCGGGCGTTCTGCTCGCGCTCGGCTCGCTCGCGGTGTCGCTGCTGGTGGCCGAGGCCGGGCTGCGGCTGCTGCATCCACTCGCGGACCCGTACGGCGCGCTCAAGCAGGTGCCCACCTTCTCGGGCTCGCCGTACGTTCCGTCGGCGTACCCGCCGCACTACCACCTGCGCGTCCGCGCCGAGCCCGGTCTGCCGGGGATCGACCGGAGGTGGCGGCGCTTCACCCTCAACAACCTGGGTCTCCGCGGCGATTCGATCGCCACGCCGAAGCCGGCGGGCGAATTCCGCATCTTCGTGGTGGGCGGCAGCACCACGGAGTGCATCTTCCTGGACGACCGCGAGGCGCTGACCGCGCGGCTGCAGGCGTACCTGCGCTTGGCGATGCCGGGGGTGGACGTGCGCGTGTACGGCGCGGGGAAGAGCGGCGACCGCAGCTGGGACCACGTGGCCATGATGGCGCACCGCATCGCCCACCTGCAGCCCGACGTGGTGGTGGTGTTCGCCGGGATCAACGACGTGATGGCCGGCGTGGCCGGGCGCGACTACCTGCTGCGCGCCGAGCAGCGGCCGCTGGAGCGCGGGGCGGTGTGGAAGATGGCGCTCAGCGAGCTGCAGCTGGGCCGCCTGGTCCACGCCGCGCTCGCGCGGCCCTCGTACAGGGAGGCGGGGCTGGAGAGCACCTATCGCCAGTCGATGCGCTTCGCTTCACGGCTGCCGGAGCGGCCGCTGCCGCGGCGGCCGGACCCCGCGCCGTACGCGGAAAACCTGGCCAGCCTGGCGGGGATGGCGCGGGCGCAGGGCGCGCGCGTGGTGCTGATGACCCAGGCCACCACCTGGAACACCAGCGACCCCCGCTCGCGCGCCTGGCACTGGATGCAGGACGTGCACGGCCGCTACCCCGAGGCCGACCTGGACGCCGTCATGGGGCGCTACAACGACGCGATGCGCGCCGTGGGCGCCGCGCAGGGCGTGCCCGTGTTCGGCCTGGACCGGGTGCTTCCCAAGACCGCGGACTACATCTACGACGACGTGCACTTCAACGTCCGCGGCGCCGACACCGCCGCGCGGCTGCTGGCGACGTTCATGGTCGAGCAGCGCATGGTGCACGCTCCGGATCGCTGAAGCGGGCCCAGGCTCCCGTGGAGTTCATGGCGCGTCGGGCCGGATCATCGGCCGTCCAGGGCGACGGCCGGCCGTGCTGGCAGAGATGCCGCGGATGGAGTATCGTTTGAAACATCTGGCTACGCTCCCGCCGATCCGCTTCCATCATCATGAACTCGTGTTCCAGGCTCCTGCTCGCCGGGCTGGCGCTGCTCGCGGCGGCGCCCCGCGTGCTGCGCGCGCAGGACGAACCTCGGGTGCTGGGCTCGTTCGCGTACTGGCGCAAGACCGACCCGATCACCGACGAGGACAAGTCGGCCGCGATGCTCCGCCCCCGCCCGGGGACCGCCAGCGGCCTGGAGCTGATGCTGACGTGCAACGGCGACGCACTCTGGATGCACGTCCTTTCCGAGCTGCGGCTGGCCGAGAGCACGCCGATGCTGGTGTACCGCTACGACCGCGACGCGCCCGACACCACGGTGCTCCTTCCGCAGCCGGGGATGGGGACCATCGACGTGTGGCTGGTGCCCGTGATCCAGCAGAAGCGGATCGCGCAGCGGATGCGGACCGCCACCAGCCTGGTGATCCGCGTGTTCGACACGGAGCACATCAGCCACGACTACTTCTACGACCTCGGGGGCGCGGAGAAGGTGCTGGCCGGTCTCTCGTGCGCGCGGTGGGCGCCCACGCCCGAGGCGCCGCTTTCGGAGCGGCAGCGCGAGCGGGTGGGCCGCGAGGAGATGCTCTTCGATTCGATCGACGTCGCGGAGGGCCGCCGGCCGCCCGCGCCGCCGCCCGTGGCGATGCCCGCCGACCCGCCGCCGCCCCAGGACCCCACGGTGGCGCCGGATTCGATCCGCGTCTACCAGCCCACGCAACTGATCCCCTACCGCTGGCGGATGCTGGGCTCCGAGCCGCTCCCCGCCGGCCGCGCGCCCGCGTTGCTCACCGCCGACGAGGTCGCGGGCGTGCGGCTCCGCGCATCGGCCGCGGGCGCGAACGCGGTGCTCTTTCGCCCGGCCGGCAACGGATACGAGGCCGTCTGGGCGCGCGTGAGCTCGGTCCCGCTCTCCGGGGGCTGAGCCGTGGTCGGCCCGGGTTCCGATGACTCATACCGTTTGTGGGAAATGACTGTGCATTCTGTACCTAACCCGCCGCCTCGTCATCCTGAGGCTGACCACGCAGTCGCCGCGGCATGAGCGAGCGGTCGCAAGCCGAAGGATCTGGGGCCGGTCGGTGCAGAAAAACCAGCTTTAGCGCACCGTCGGTCACAGATCCTTCGCGCTGCGGCCATCGGGACATCCGCGGCGGAGGCGTGGTCGCGCTCAGGAAGACGAGCGGGAACGGCTCGAATGCACAGTCGATCATACAAGCCGGTATCACGGTGTCGAAGCAGCAGGCCGGTACAGCAGGGAATCAGGTGGACCGGGTATCCTGGCCTCGATGACGGGCCCGGCGCGGGGATGTTCCGCGCCGGGCCCGTTCGCTACTCTGTCGGCATCCATCAACCGTTTACGACCGACCCGACGGACCGACGATGCAGATGCCGATGCGCCGTGCGCTCCCGATCCTCCTCGCCCTCGTCTCGCTCGCGGCGCGCGCCCAGGCGCAGCGCGGCGCGTACGTGCCCGGCCCGGGCGACGACTGGCAGCGGCGCACGCCCGCGCAGACGGGGATCGATTCGGTGCGGCTGCAGGCGGCGATCGCCTTCCACCGCGAGCACGAGAGCAAGGGGCCGCGCGACCTGGTGCAGGCGCACTACCAGACCTTCGGCCGCGAGCCGTTCGGCGAGGCGGTGGGCCCGTTCCGCCCGCGCGGCGAGCCGACGGGCGTGGTGATCCGCCACGGCTACATCGTGGCCGAGTGGGGCGAGCCGCGGCGGGTGGACATGACCTTCAGCGTCACCAAGAGCTTTCTCTCCACCGTCATCGGCCTGGCGTACGACCGGCGGATGATCCGCTCGCTGGACGACCCCGTTTCGGCCTACATGGCGCCGGTGATCCCGCTGGCGGGGGGGCCGGCGCGCGGCCCCGCGACAGAGCGGCTGGGGCGCGCCGACGTGCTGGAGCCGTTCGAGACGCCGCACAACCGCCGCCTCACCTGGGACCACATGCTGCGCCAGGTGAGCGACTGGGAGGGCACGCTCTGGGGCAAGCCCGAGTGGGCCGACCGCCCCAGCGGCGAGCCCTCCACCTGGGCCACGCGGCCGCGGAAGGAGCCGGGGACGGCGTATGAATACAACGACGTGCGGGTCAACGCCCTGGCGCTGGCCGCGCTGCAGGTGTGGCGGCGCCCGCTGCCGCAGGTGCTGAAGGAGATGGTGATGGACCCGATCGGCGCCAGCAACACCTGGCGGTGGACGGGCTACGAGACCAGCTGGGTGGAGCTGGACGGGCAGGCGGTGCAGAGTGTGAGCGGCGGCGGCCACTGGGGCGGCGGGATGTTCATCAGCGCGCGCGACATGGGCCGCTTCGGGCTGCTCACGCTGCGCCGCGGCCGCTGGGGCGACCGGCAGATCCTCTCCGACGAGTGGGTGCGCCGTGCGCTCACCCCCACGCCGGCCGAGCCCGGCTACGGCTTCATGAACTGGTTCCTGAACACCGGCCGCAAGCGCCTCCCCAGCGCCCCCGAGAGCGCCTGGGTGCACCTGGGCAACGGCACCAACGCCATCTACGTGGACCCCGAGCACGACCTGGTCGTCGTCGTCCGCTGGATCGAGAACGATTCGCTCGACGGCTTTGTGCAGCGGGTGCTGGCCTCGCTGACGGACGGGAGGTGACCGGCGCGGGCGGCAGAGGCAGGTCCCGAGTTGAAGTAGCCGCGCGAAGCGCTCGCAGGAGCCTCTCCCGCAGTTCGGGAAAGGGACAGGCGTTCAGGACGCGACGCCCGTCGCGCCTGGACGCCAGGGTGGGCCGGCCGGCGAATGGCCGATGTGAATCCTGGGATTACTGTATGATGCACCACGTCTCGCAGTTCAGGCGCTGGATGTAGGCGTTAAGGCCCGAAATGAACTATCGGAACGAGGCGCGATCGGAGGAGGCACGGCCCACGATTACAGTGCCGGGCCGCTACTCATCTCGCCGTGAGCCCGTACCCGGAGCATCGTGGCCCGTGCGGAACGGGTAGTCCACGCCGCGCGGATGGAGGATGGCCTCCACTTCTTCGCTACCGAGGGCAGCCGCCGCTGCCTCTACGTAGTGGATCGACGGCCCCGCGATCGGCTCCGAGGAGGCGCGCAACGCGATCAGGATACGCAGCGGCCGCGTGCAGGAACTCTTCTGCGGTTGTCACGGAAAGCTCGTTGCGCAGGATGGACAGCGTCCTTGGATCGAAGCCGTCGATCGCGCGAAGCGAATAGCCTTGCTTCATCGGGCGTACCTTGGTGCGAGGCACTCTCTCCGAACCAGCACGAACGAGCGATTCCCGGCAGCGCTTTTCAAATATGAACAAAGGAGGCGAGGGAGCAAGGGCATCTTGCAAGCTCTTCACCGCCTTTCGGTCACGTTCCCTCAACCGCCACGATCGGCAGGTCCCGCTCGCGGGCCCACGCCTCCCACTCCGCGGCGGTGCGGCGGGCGAAGGCGTCTGTGAGCGAGGCGCGGTCCAGGGGCACGTACAGTTCCGCGGCCAGGCGGCGCGCGAACGCCGGCTCCAGCGCCGCGACCGCGATCCAGCCGTCCCTGGCGCGGTACAGGCCGTACAGCGGCAGGCCGCCGCCCAGCACGCAGCCGGGCGAGGTGAGCCCGTGCCGCAACGGTGCGGCGAACTCCCGCGCCACCTCGGCGAGCGCGATGGTCTCGTGGCGGCCGCTGCCGCCGCGCGCGCGGGCGAGCAGGAGCACGAGCGCGGTGCTTACGGCGCGCTCGGCGGCGGCGAGGTCGGCGACCAGCGTGCGTGGTGCGTCGGGCGGCGTGACGAGACCCGCGGCGGCGACGTAGGTCAGGTCGTGGCCGGGGCGGTCCTGGTCCGGCGAGGGATGGCCGGTGATCGCCACGTGGCAGAGGCGCGGGTGCCGCGCGTGCAGCTCCGCCCATCCCAGCCCCAGCCGGTCCAGCGCGGACGGACGGCTGGCGGTGACGAGCAGGTCGGCGGCGGCCAGCAGCGGATCCAGCGCGGCGCGGCCGTCGTCCGTCTTCAGGTCGAGCGTCACAACCCGCTGTCCGGCGGACAGTTCCGCGTACCACGCCGGGCTCACCGCCGCGAGCGGATCGCCCGACGGCGGCTCCACCTTCGTCACCTCCGCGCCGAGCGCGCGCAGGCGGGCGCAGGCGAGCGGGCCGGGGAGGTTCACGGCCAGCGTCACCACGCGCGTCTTTTCCAGCGGCAGCGCCACGTCGATCATCATCCTCCGGTCGTCGTAAGGGCGATGGGAGGATGATGCGCGGCGTGGCGCGCTTTGTCACGTCCAAGGCCCGGCCTCGTGTCGTGTCCCTCGCCCGGAAACGCGTGGGCGAGGGAGGCACGCCCGGCTCAGGAGCCGAGCGTGAGCAGCCGGTGCGGCCTTGGCATGGCCTCCTCGCCGTGGCCGCTGGTGGCGGTCCACGGGCGAGGGGAAGAGCTCAGCTCCGCATGCCCGCGTCCGTGCGCCGATGCGCGGGGCAGGGCCGGCGAGGGTGAGGCCTGGGGGTGCTGTCGCTGCGGATTCATGATCGTCCGCCGGATGATCTGCCGGTGCGGCGCGCGTCCAGCGCTCAGGGGAAGTTGCCCGCCGCGGCGTTGTTGTTCTCGTTCGACTCGGCGATGGCGTGGTTCACGTCCAGCCGGATGGTGTAGTGCACGCCGGCCAGCGGCGCGCCCGCGTTCACGGTCACCGAGGCGTACTGGCCCGCGGCGATCGCGGGCATCGGATAGTTCTTGTTCCAGCCGATCGGCTGCCCCAGCGACACGTTCAGCAGCCCGGCGGGTGACGCCGCCGTCCCCTGGTTGCGGATGCGGATGGTGAGCGTCGTTGCGTTGCCCTTCACCACCGCGGCGGGCGTGAGGTCGGGGAGCGGCCCGCGCGTGGCGGCGGCGAGGAGCGGCACGGCGATCAGGGCGAGCGCGGCGATGCGGTGCTTCATCGAGAGGATCTCCGGGAGGGGTGGGGAAGGCCGTCGACGCAGGGTCGGCTCTGCGCGGCTGTTCACGGGGCAAGCGCCGGACCCTCGTCACCGTATCCGGCAAGTGATTCAGGGGCAGATGGTTACCCATTCGGCACGGCGGAGCGGCTGGACGAAACGGGACAACGCCGCCCCGCCGCCGGGGCAGCCCTGACCCGGCACACGGTGGCGCATGCGTCCGCCGCTGCCGAGAATCATCCCCAGGCGCGGGCGAACTCCGGGACCAGTGACGAGGTGGACGTGGACGACGGCGGGCGCGAGTTGGACGTGGTGGTGATCGGCGGCGGGCAGGCGGGGCTGGCGGTGGGATATTACCTGCGCCGCACCGGCCTGCGCTGGGCGATTCTCGATGCGCAGGACCGGCCCGGCGGCGCGTGGCTGCACGCGTGGCGTTCGCTGCGGCTGTTCTCGCCCGGGCGCTACAGCTCGCTGCCAGGATGGATGTTCCCGGCTGGCGACGAGTATCCCACCCGCGACCAGACGATCGACTACCTGGCCCGGTACGAAGCGCGCTACGGACTGGACGTCCGCCGCCCCGTCAGCGTCTCGGCCGTGCACCGCGAGGGCGGCGGGTTCCGCGTCGAGAGCACCGCGGGCGAGTGGCACGCACGGGCGGTGGTCAGCGCGACGGGGACGTGGGCCGCGCCGGTCGTCCCCGGGTACGGGTATCCAGGACGGGAGACGTTCCGCGGCGTGCAACTCCACTCGTCTCGCTACGAATCGCCCGGGCCGTTCGCCGGGCTGCGGGTGCTGATCGTGGGCGGCGGGAACAGCGGCGCGCAGATCCTGGCCGAGGTGTCGAAGGTGGCGGACACCACGTGGGTTACGCTGGCGCCGCCCACCTTTCTCCCCGACCACGTGGACGGGCGCTACCTGTTCGAATACGAGACCGCCGTCTACCGCGCCCGGCAGGAGGGCCGCGAGCCGCCACCGGAAGCGGACCTGGGCGACATCGTGATGGTGGCTCCCGTGATGGAGGCCCGCGAGCGTGGCGTGCTGGTGGCGGTTCCGCCCTTCCAGCGCTTCACCGAGACCGGCGTGGTGTGGCCGGACGGGCGCGAGGAGCGGATCGACGCGGTGATCTGGTGCACCGGCTTTCGCGCCGCGCTCGAGCACCTGCGGCCGCTGGAGTTGATGGACGAGACGCGGCGGATCGCCGTCCAGGGCACCCGCAGCGTCCGCGATCCGATGCTGTGGCTGGTCGGCTACGGCGACTGGACCGGCTTCGCCTCCGCCACGCTGATCGGCGTCGGCCGCGGCGCCCGGGCGACGGTGCGGGAGATGGAGGAGGTCCTGTCGCCGCTACGCAGTGTAGATGGCCGACCGGATGGCATCCCTGCGTGAGCGCCGTTTATCGCTTGGCGTTGTTCGGCAAGGTAGTCACCAGGGCCGCCGTGATGTTCCAGGCCGGAAGCGGGAACCATGCCCTGGAAGCCAGCGGAACTTCGCGGCCTTGCGGCGTTCGACCGCGGAAAACAGAAATATCAGCATGAAGTTCGTCGAAGTTAATTAAACTCTTCTAGGAGCCAAACCACGGCTGCCGTTATATTTAACCTACGCAGCACACACTTCCGACCGCTCGCCGGTATTCAGCGTCGAGCTTCAAGTCCAAACGTCACTCCCCTGCATCGCACCGCAACCTCGGTATGCCGCAGCGCCGCCCTCGCGGATCTGCGCGGCATCAGTTCGTGCGTGCCCGGGAAAACCGCGTCCGCCGACAGTCGTTTGGCAATGCTTCACCCCATCGTGGAGGTGCGGATGAGTACGATGAGCAACGGGCCGAAGCCGAATCCACCCGAGGTCCGCACCGTCCTCCAGTACCTGGTTCGCACGAACCGCCAACTGCTGCTCTTTTGCGGCTCCGCCCTGATGGCAGGATCTGCAACCAACCATTGCGTTCTTTCTTTCGCCGCGATTGCGGTTGCGGGAGTGCCGCCACTGTTGCTGGTGGTGCTGTCGGTGGCCAGGCCCGATGCCTTGCGCGCCCTGGGTGGTGATACCGGGAGCTCGGATGATCCGACGCATCGTCGCGAGGATGAAGAACGCGAAGAGGAGGGTGACCGATGGCCGACCCTCCCTTCGATTGGGAATCAACCGGAAGACACGCACCCTTCAGCGTCTGCCGAACGGGTGCGGTCCCTCGACCCGCCGCCGATCAGAACAGAGTGATGCCGTACTTCACGGCGCCGATCCGCGCGTACCAGGTGTCGTCGCGGGTGCTGCTCCCGCCGAAGTGCTTCCACCCGCCGCCGGCGTTCACCGAGAAGTTGTTCCCGGTGCTCAGCTTCACCACGGGACCGAGCTGGATGGCGTTGCCGCCGCCGCTCTGTGTGCTCCCCTGCCACACCACCTCGCCGCCGGCGCTCAGCTTGGCCACCGGCCCCACCTGCGCCACCGGCACCAGCGCCTGCGCGTTGGACCACACGTAGTCGCTGCCGAAGTTGTAGCTCACGATCCCCTGCAGCTCGGGGCCGGGGCCCCAGTAGTTCCCCTGCGCGCTGGCCATCACGCCGCTCCCGCCGCCCTCGCCCTCGAACACCGGGACCCCCCCGCTGTCGTCGCTCTGGAACGAGTAGCCGACGCGCGCCCCCACCTGGCCGACGGGGAGGCGGTAGCTGGCGCCGACCGACGGGGTGACCGCCCACACGGTGCGGTTCTCCGTCCCCGCGTCGAAGCCCAGGTGATACGCCTGCAGCCCCACCTCGGGCGCCCACCCGGCGCCGCCGAAGCGCGCCGTGCCGCCGATCAGCTGGATGTTGGTCTCCGCGCCGTCCATCGCCGCCGAGCCGTAGACCGTCAGGTTGGCCTGCGCCGCCACCCGCCCCGCCGCCACCGTCCCAGCCACTGCCAGCGCCAGAACCACCACGTTCCGCTTCATCATCTCCAATCCTCTCCTTGAAAACATCCGGCGGGCCGCATCCACGCACCCGCCGGCACCTCTACCGCACGGACTCCGTCCGTCACCGCGCCGCGGCCTTCGCCGCCGGCACGATCCGCTTGCCGTTCGCGTCGCGCAGGTCCGCCGCGGGGAGCACCCCCGGCACCGCCCGCGCGTACGCATCCATGAACGCACCCGCCGCCTCGGTGCCGCGGTAGCGGTCGCCGTTGGCGAACGGCGTGCGCGGCGCCACCACCACCACCGGCCGCGGCAGCGTGCGCACCCAGGCCACGATCTCGCGCGCCGTGGGCAGGTCGCGCCGGGCCTGGTCGAGCCAGGCGCGCTGGGTGGCGTCGTTGGGGTCCAGCAGGAACGCCACGGTCTTCACCTGCCCGGCCTCCATGTAGCCGCTCAGCTCCGCCGAATTGGGGAAGGGCACCAGCCACACCCCCTTCTCCAGCTGGCGGATGTCGCCGCGCTCGAAGGCGCGATGCGGCTCCTTCATCCGGTCGTCCAGCGTGCTGGCGTGCGCGATGGAGTGGTGCGCCACGGTGGCCACGCCCTCGGCCTCGAGCATGCGCCGCACCACGTTGGTGCGGTCGCGCCCCAGCCCGCAGTGCACGTAGTAGACGCCGCGGCCCTCGTGCGCGATGCGGCGGATCTGCTCCAGCGCCGGACGGTTGTCGCTCACCCAGGGGAGCATCGGCGCGCGGATGAAGCGCACGCCGACCTTCTTCGTGGTCCGCTCCTCTTCGCGGATGCTGGCGGGCTCGAAGGGGACCACCGCCGGGTGCTGCAGCGAGATCACCGCCGTCACCCCGTGCCGCTTGAGCTGCCGCAGCGTGTTCTCGTCCGGGTACGCGCCGAAGATGAAGCGGGCGCCGCTCGCGGTGGCCAGCGCGCGCTCGTCGGCGCCGCCGGCCGCGGCGGCCAGCATCTTCCCGGGGTTCATCCAGGCGCCCAGGCTGGCCAGCGCCACCAGCGTGCACGCGGCGGGGATCCCCACCCGCATGGCGCGGCTGCCGTGCAGCGCCTGCCGCAGCAGCCACAGCGCCAGCGCCGCCGAGCCGAAGACGAAGAGGAGGATCACCGCCTGCATGGCGTGGTCCTGCGCCTTCTGGCCGAAGCCCCAGCGCTGCATCGCCTCGGTGACCCAGCCGGCGGGCCCCACCAGCACGCCGGTGCCGGTCACGAACCCCACCATCATCCACAGGTACAGGAAGAACGCCACCACCGGCCAGCGCTTGCGGAAGAAGAAGTTCTTCGCCCGGTCCTCGCCGGCGTCGGCCCAGGTCATCACCCCGCCCTGGCTCCAGAAGTAGTCGTTGAAGTAAACCATGTCATGCCGCGGCCGCATGGGCCGCCTCCTGCCGGGTTTGCCGCTCGATCCGGTTCCGCGTCTCGGTCTTCACCGCACGGCCGCCGGGCGACCGCTGCACACCCAGCGCGAAGCGGGTCCCCACCGGCGTCTCGAACACGCGGGCGAACACCACCCGCCCGCGGCCGCGCATCTCGGTGCCCGGCACCTCGTACTCGATCGGCGTCCCGGGGGGAAGCGGCAGGTCGGTCACCAGCCGGGCGCCGCTCGCGCTCACCTCCTCGAGCAGCGCCACCTGCTCGCGCCGCCGCTTTTCGCCCGGGCGGCGCGCGCCCACCGTCACCCGCGCCGGCAGGTTCACCGTCTCGCGGCGCTCGCGGCGGGTGCTGAGCACCCACGTCCAGGTGCGGGAGAGCAGCCCCGCGCCCGCGCTGTTCGCGAAGCCGTAGAGGCTCTGCTCCAGCGGCACCGCGTGCTGGGTGCAGTGCAGCTCGATCTCGTCGCGCACGTTCACCGGCACGTCCTGGAAGAGCACGCCGATGCGGTACGCCCCGGGCCGCCCCTTCTCGCGCACCTCGTCACAGTGCAGCACGGTGGCCTTCACGTTCACCGTGGCGGTGCTGAGCGGCAGGGTGAGCCGCAGCGCCGTCCCCTCGGCGATCGGGCTGGTGGCGCGGAAGCTCATCCCCTGCGGGTTCAGGTCCTGCGCCAGTGCCACGTGCGCCCGCTTCACCCGCCCGCCCTCGCGCACCACCCGCACGCTCACCGGGAAGCGGTCGCGGAAGCGGAAGTCGCTCCTCTGCTGGCGCACCTTGAGCGAGTGGCGGACCACGCTGAACGCCAGCGCGAAGTTGATGGCGGCCCAGAAGCCGTTGCTGATGAAGGAAAGCGAGCCCCACCCGTACCCCGGGTACGCCACCCACCCCGCCGCGCTGGCCACCGTGGCCCACACCACCGCCACGATGGTGGCCACCATCAGGATGAACTGCGGCGCGTAGGTCTTGAAGGGGACGTGGCCCGGGCCCTTGGGCGTCACGTTGAACTTCTGCGGCTTGCGGCTGAAGACCGAGAACACCGCCCGGGTGTAGGTCCAGAACTTCACCATGTGGAAGCGTTCCGACACCCAGGTGCTGCTGCGCCCGCGCGCCAGCGCCTCGCTGAGCAGGAAGCTGAGCAGGAGGAAGGGGATGAAATGCTTCAGGAACACCCCGTTCATCGCCTTGATGGGGAGCACGCCGGTGGTGAAGAACACCAGCGGCGCCGCGAAGTACACCAGCTTCTGCAGCCCCCCCACGTACGCCGTGAGCGAGCCGAAGTAGCTGATACGCTGGCTCAGCGACAGGCCGGGGTAGGTGAGCGGGTTGAAGCGCTTGAGCACCTGCATCCCGCCCTGCCCCCAGCGCAGGTGCTGGGTGTGGAAGGCGACCGCGCTGTGGGCGGCCAGGCCGTAGACCAGGCTCTCGCCGTAGAAGGCGCTGTTCCACCCCGCCGCGTGCAGCTTGAGCGAGGTCTCGATGTCCTCGGTGATCGTCTCGGTGCTGAAGCCGCCGATCGAGTCCAGCGCCTCGCGGCGGATCACCGCGCTGCACCCGCAGAAGAAGGTGCCGTTGATGGAGTCCTTCCCCGGCTGGATCACGCCGAAGAACAGGCGCTGCTCTTCCCAGATGCGGCGCGACGCCTCGTTCACGTTGTAGGTGAAGGCATCGGTGTTGTAGAAGTCTTGCGGCGTCTGCACGAACGCCAGCTTCGGGTCCGCCCCGAAGAAGCCCAGCACCCGGTCCAGGATGTGGGGGAGCGGCACGTGGTCGGCGTCGAGCTGCAGGATGAACTCGCCCGTGGTGTGCTTGAGGGCGTGGTTCAGGTTGCCGGCCTTGGCGTGCTCGTTGGTCTCGCGGCGCAGGTACCCCACGCGCAGATCTTGCGCGAGCGTCTTCACCTCGTCGCGCTTGCCGTCGTCCAGGATCCAGGTCTGGTGCGGGTAGCGGATGGCGCGGGCGCCCACGGCGGTGCGCCGGATCACCTCCAGCGGCTCGTCGTAGCAGGTGATGAAGACGTCGACCGCGAGCCCCGGCGGCGCCGGAAGCGGCGAGCGGTGGCGGATGCGCCACACGCTGTGCACCATGACGAACCCGCTGACCAGCCCCCAGGTCTCGGCCATCACCAGCGGTACGCTGAACCACCAGGCGTGCCAGTTGAGCGTCCACCCCCACCGCCAGACGATGTAGTAGGTCCAGTAGGCCAGGGTGATCACGGCGATGGCGCGGATCATCCGCTCCTGCCGTTCTGGAAGCTTGGGGACCGCGTTGGCCGGACGCCGGCGCAGGGCCGGGACGGCGGGCGGTACGCTGGGTGTGGCGTGCGCGGACGGCTTCATCATCAAATCTCACCTTCGGCGGCTGGGCCGTCTCCGTTCGGTGCGGAGACCCCTGGCTCTGCGGCCCCGCCTCGCGGCGGGTGTGCTCTTCTCGGGTTCCCTGAACTTTCCCCACTTGCGGCGCCGGCTCCGGAACAGCCGGGGGTGGTCGCCGCTCCTGCTACATTTTGTTGCATCAGGCGGGGAACCCCGCATGCGAGATCCGTGCCGCCGCGGAAACTCCTGTAGCGCGGGTAAATCGATTCGGGCAAAGGGTTTGATGCTGTTTCTGCCCGCGTCCGCCACGGTCGGCGCCGATCCGGCTCCGCAACGGCCCGCGGGTAACCCGGGGAAGCATGGAGGAGCGGAGAACCGCGGGGGCGTTCTCCGCGCCGGTGGAGCGAAGATGTCGGACGTGGAAAGCCCCCGGCGGAGCGAGTCCGCCGGGGGCCTGCCGTACGATCGATGGGTCCAGGTCCAACCACCGCGTTCTCGCGGTGAGAAGCCGGTCAGTTCGAGGCGAGCTGCCCGTCCGTCGGGAGGCGGTCGCCGCTGGGCGCCACGGGGGCGAACGCCGTCTGCACGCCGGGCTGGGCCATCGCCGCCTGGAACGCCTGCAGCGCACTGGTGGACGACTCCACCCGCCAGTCGGCCTCCTTGCTGGCGTTGAACCACACGGCGCCGATCACGCGCGGGTTGGCCCGCATCTTCGCGTACGCGTCGGTGATCCACTGCGCCTTCTGCCCCGCCGCGCCCTCCTGCGTGGCGAACTCGCCGATGATGATCGGCTTGGCGGGGTAGCGCGCCGCCAGGTCCGAGAGCATGCGGTCGGCCGCGGTGCCGTCGGTCATGGTGGCGAAGTCCTGCCAGGTGGTGTTCCACACCGTGGGCCCGTTGAAGGCGTGCGCCCCCACGTAGTCCACGTACGCGTCGCCGGGATAGTAGTAGCCGTACCAGTTCCAGTTCGAGGTGCCGCTGGCGGTGTGGGTCATCGAGTTCCCCACGTTGGGGTTGAAGACCCAGCGCACGTTGCTGGCGCCCACCTGCCGGAAGATCCCGACGATCCGCCGCCACGCCGAGGCGAACTTCGCGGGCGCGTTGGCGTCGCTGCCGTTCAGCACGCCCTGCCAGGCGAAGTCCCAGTTGCCGTTCATCTCCCAGCCGGGCTCCAGCAGCACCAGCGAGCCGACCGACTTGATCCCCTGCGCCACCGCGGTGATGCGCGCGTCGGCCTGGCCGGCGTTGATCGCGTCGAGCAGCCCGGTGGCGGGGGCGCCGGTCCACTTCAGGTCCAGCGCCACGTAGTTGGTGGCGCCGGTGGATGCGGCCTGCCGCAGCACCTGCCCGCACCACCCGGCCGAGGTGAAGTCGCAGTTCAGCGAGTGGAAGGTCTTCACCAGCGAGGGCTGCCGTCCGGTCAGCTGCCCGAAGCTGCGGATGGCCGCCGCGATGTTCTCGGGGGTGCTGGCGGTGCTCCCCAGGTAGGCGCCCTGGTAGAACGAGCGCGTGGTGGTGTCGGGCTTCGGCACCGTGGTGGTGTCGGTGGACGGCGTCCTCGGCGCCTTCTTGGCGTCGATCGAAGCCTCGGTGGGCGAGGTGGCCATGTCGGAGCAGGCGGCGAGCGCGGCGAGCAGGGCGCAGGCGAGCGCCCCGGCCAGGGTACGGCGGTTGGACTGCATGAGGGTTCAGCACCTTCTTCGGCGGCCCGGCCGGCGTGGCGATCGTTCCCCGTCAGGAGAGCGGTCGCGGTAGCCCCGCGGCTTTGCGCCCCCGGCTTTCGCGCGGGTTTGCCGTTTTTCGAGGTGCCCACGGGCAGGGGATGCCCCAGGGCGGGAAAACGGCGCGGGCCAGAACCCGTGAACCACCGGACCGGCCCGCGCATGCGCAAAGCAAGGCAGGATGCATTCCTCTCCGTGCTGATCTCGTAACTGCTTGTGAATGCGCAACTTACGAGGATTTATCCCGGGATAGGTCCCCCGGAAGTCACCGCGAATTGCCACGTTCGCGGGAGATTGCAAGGAACGGATGGATGGGGCCGATGCCGTAAGTTCTACCGCTGCAACCGTTTGCGGTAACAGAGGGTGACAGCCGTGGGGCCGGGGCGGCGGAAGGGGGGATCCGGACGGAGAACCGTGGCTTCGAGACGAGGGTCTCCCCTGCCTCGGCGGCCCTGCAAGGTTTCGTGGCGACGGGGGGGACATGCTTCGGCCGCATGGATGCAGCGGACCAGGCAGTGCGGCGGGTGGCCCGGCGATTGCGCAGGGGCGATCTGCCACCCGGCTGCTACGTTCTCCCGGAAGTGGCTTTCCCGGAACAATTTGAGCGATCGGCGGCTCCCGGCGGGCCGCGGGCGTCCACGCGGTGTCTCTTCGATGATGATGCGTATCGTAACGCTGCTCACCCTCGGGGTGACCCTGGCGGGGCCGGCGCTGTGCCAGGACGCGCGCAGCCGCGACTCGTCGCCGGCGCGCCCGGCCGCCCCGCCGGCCGAGGCGCCGCGCGCCCCGTCGTCGCGCCAGTGGACGGCGGTGAGCGACCGCGACGTGTTCATGAACGCGGCGCGCACCGCCTGGACCTACGTGGACGGGCAGTACAACCAGCAGACGGGGCTGGTGAACTCCGTGGTCAACTACAAGTACGCCACGGTGTGGGACATCGGCAGCTCGCTGCTGGCCCTCTTCAGCGCCAACCAGCTGGGCCTGCTCCCCGACGCCGACTACGACCAGCGGATGCGCCGGGCGCTGCAGACGCTCACCGAGACGCGGCTCTTCGACAACGGCGCCTTCAACAAGAACTACCACACCGAGAGCGGGCGCATCGCCGGGCGCCCCGGCCAGGAAAGCGCCACCGCCGACGGCTACGGCTGGTCGGCGATCGACGTGGGGCGGATGCTGCTGGCGCTCAAGGTGATCGCCGCCAACCAGCCGCAGTACGCCGCGCAGGCGCAGGCCATCGCCCAGCGCATCGACTACGGCCGCATGGTGCAGGACGGCTACCTGCGCGGCGAGGACCTGGGGCCGCAGAGCCGGCGCGCGCGGCGCTACCAGGAGGGGCGGCTGGGCTACGAGCAGTACGCCGCGCTGGGCTACGCCGCCTGGGGCCACCCGGCCGAGAAGGCCCTGGACATCCGCGCCAACGCGCAGCCCCGGACCGTGCTGGGCGTTCCCGTCTACGCCGACAGGCGCGGCAACGACCTGCTCACCAGCGAGCCCTTCGTGATGTACGGCCTGGAGGTGGGGTGGACCCCGGAGATGCGCGACGTGGCCTGGCGGGTGCTGGCGGCGCAGGAGGCGCGCTACCGGCAGACCGGCTCCGTCACCATCGTCAACGAAGACGCGCTGAACGGGCCCCCCTACTTCCTCTACTACTCCGTGCTGGGCGACGGGAAGGAGTTCCCCGTGTCCCCCCCCGACGGCGCGCCGCCCGGGCCCACGCCGCGCACGGTGAGCACCAAGGGCGCGTACGGCTGGCACGCGCTGCTCCCCAGCAGCTACACCTGGCTGGCCGTGCAGAAGGTGGAGGGCGCCCGGACGTCGAAGGGGTGGGGCGCCGGCGTGTTCGAGGAGAGCGGCCGCATCAGCGGCGGCGAGAACGTGAACACCGCCGCCGTACCTCGGTTAAACGCTTGTGCTAGAATTCATGCATGACCTTGAGGGGAAAGACGGTTGCTCTAATTAGATTAGGCTTTGTGCTTGTTGCA
>DASSME010000120.1:0-4192 GCA_035689035.1 Longimicrobium sp.
CGCCGCCCAAGGCTCTCTCCCGACGAAAAAACTCCCCCCCCCGCGAAGCGCGGGGAGGGGTGGGGGAGGGGGCCAACCGCGGCCGCACCCATGCTCGTCGATCGCCCGCCGTCGCGTGCTCACCCCTCCCAGTCGCACCAGCGCAGCAGCGCGCGGAGCGGCGGCATCCCGTCGTGGTGCCACCAGGGCGGCGGCCACGCCATCGCGCCGATCGGACAGATGCGGCTGGCGCCCAGCCTTCCCAGCCCGGCCGCCAGCTCCGCCGCCTCGCCGCCCTCCGCCGCGATCCCCACCGTCTGCAGCACCTCGCCGTACTCCGCCACCAGCGCGGGCACGTCCGCGAGCGACGCGACCGGCTTCACGCGGACCACGCGGTTCAGGCAGCTCGCCTCGAACGCCGGGTCCGGGTCGTGGATCACCGTCCACGCCGTCCCCGATGCCGAGGCGTGCAGCTCGACGCCGGCCGCGAACTCCGCCTCGCCGCGCAGCTGCCGGATGGCGGACGCCTCGCCGGGAGCCAGGGTGCCGCGCGGCAGCTCGCGCTCCACCGCCTCCATCTCGCGCGCCAGCAGCGTCGCCCACTCGCGCGGGCCCACCTCGCCGCCCTCCTCCACGTAGAAGACATGCGGCGACACGCACCCCTGCTGGTCGAACGTCGACGCGTCCAGCGCCGCCGCCCTCGCCACCTCCGCCGCGGCGCCGGGGGCCAGCCGGGTCCGCCCGACGACGCCGAACGACAGCCGCGGCCCGTATGCGAGGAACCGCGCGCCGGTCGGCGTCAGCGCGCGGATCGCCTCCACCGCGCCGCGGCCGCCGTAGACGATCACCGCGTCGGCGTGCTCCAGCGCGGCGCGCTCCAGGTCGCGGTCGCCGCCGGCCCAGTAGGTCACGGCCAGGCAGGCGCCCAGCTCCGCGTCCTCCTCCGCGATCCCGCGGGCGAAGAGCGCCGGCAGCAGCGGCTCGCCGGCCGCCGTCTTCCCGAGCGACGCAGACCTGGCGAGCAGCGCCCGGACGAGCGACGTCACCGCCACCCCCGGCACGTTGCCGCTGAAGACGTGCGTGGCCAGCCGCGGTCCGAGCGCCATCACCCGTCCGCGGCCGTGCGGCGCCGGCACCCACCCGTCCAGCGCGCCCGCGTCGCCCAGCTCGGCCGAGAGCAGGTCGCGCAGCCGCTCCGCGCGCCAGTCCGCGGCCATGCGGTCCAGCACGCGGCGGATCATCGGGGGCGAGTAGCGGGTGATGGCCGGCAGCGCGCGCTCCGCCGTCACCCGCAGCGCGTCCGCTGGATCCAGCAGCCGCGCGGCCACCCGATCGATCACACCCACGATCTCCGCGGCCGGCCGGTCCGCCAGCGCCCGCTCGCGCGCGTGGCCGAGCGCCCGCACCTGCTCGCGCAGCAGCGCGGGCGTGAGGCTCGGAACGCGAAGCTCGAACGCGCCCTCCCCCGTCCCGAACGCCCACGTGGTCGTCGGGACCTGCGACAGGCCTGGAAGGTGGAACGCGTCGATGATCACGAAGGCGCGAGTGCGATGGTGCAACCGTGTGGACGCGAGCCGGGCGCTCCGCCCGGCCGCCGACTCGCCCGAAGATACCACCCGCCGCAACCCCGCGTAGAACGTTGATCTGAGTTCCGGATTCGAATAGATGCCGAAAGTGCGGCGGCCACCCGCTCTCGCTCGCCCGGCGAAGCGTGTCTCGCCCGCCGCATCTGTGGGTGATCCTCTGGGGCCCCGCCGGACCTGCGGATGCGTATCTCGCCGTTTTTCTCACCACGCTGAGGCCGCATTCGGGCAAGGCGTGTGTGCTGAACGCCGGTGACCACCCGTTCGTCCGGCACGAAACCGCGGTCGCGTACCGCGACGTGCAGCGCTTCACGGAAGAGAAGCTGCGGCACCTGGTCGCCGACGGAACGGCCAAGCCCCGGCAACCGGTGGATGCGGCGATTCTCGAGCGGCTCCCAGGCGGGTTCTTCGCGTCCGCGCACACGCCGAACGCGATGGTCGTGATCGCCGAGACCGAGTTCCGCGCGGTACGCCCGGCGGAATGATCGGGTGGGCAGGAACGACACGCGGGGCGGGCGCATTCACGGCGCCCGTCCCGCGTCTCGTTTTCCCCAGCCGTCGTTGGGTCTACAGGAAATCCCAGAAGCTGGGGTTGGCCTCGATCATCAGCTCCCAGCGGCCGCCGCTGCTCAGCCCGCGTGCCACGTCCACGCGCAGGATGTCGTAGAAGATGCCGACGCCGGCGCCCACGCTGAACTTCGGCGCGTCCATCGGCACGGCGCCGAAGCGGGCGAGCGCGTCCTCGCCCACGCCGCCGGCGTCGGCCCAGCCGGCGGCGCCCAGCACGCGGCCGCGCAGCCACGGGGCGCGCAGGTCGGCCGAGAGCGTGGTGCGCAGCGTGGCGAAGCGGTCGCCGCCGTACGCGCGGAAAGGGTAGCCGGGGACAGTCCCCCGCCCGCCGACCAGGTACAGCGCCTGCGCCGGGAGCTCGCCCGCCGCGGCGCCCGCGCTCAGCGCCGTCTCCAGCCGCGTGTCCGCCGTCTTCCAGCGCCGCGTCAGCCCCAGGTCGAGCCGCGGGCGCACGAACTCCAGGCCAGAATCGTCCGGCCCGCCCACCGGGGGGTCGTCCTGCGCCAGGATCCCGCCGTCCACGCCGAGCGTCGCGCTCCACGCCACCGCCTTCCCGGACGGCGAGGCGTGCGTGAGCGACACCGCGCCGCCCAGCATCGTCCCGTCGTCGATCGGCCGCACGGGGCGGAAGTCGCCGAACGCGCTCTGCTCCGTCTCCAGCGCCGCGCTCCGCTGCGCCTCGGCGCGCACGGTGAACGTCCCCGTCCACCCGCCGATGACGGGGCGCTGCAGGTCGACCCGCCCGCCGCTGGCGTAGAACAGGTCGCTGTAGTCGCGCCCCGCCAGCGCGGACGACAGGGTGTTCATCGCCCCCGAGATCACCGGGCCCACGGCGATGTCGCGCGGCTGGTTCAGGTACGCGGAGGCGGAGAGGCGGAACCCCGGCTTGGTGAGCGACACGTCGCCGCGCGCCAGGGGGTGCATCGGCCCGAACGCCCAGCCGCCGTAGAGGCCGAGCGCCACCTGCTCGCGCGGGCTGGAACGGAACCCGAAGCCGACGGCGAGCCCTTCCGCGCGGTTGTAGCGGCCGATGGTGGACGCGGCGGGCACGTCCAGCCGCGTGGCCGGCAGGCCGCTGAGCGCGTGCTCGCGGATCAGCTCGGCGGCCTCGCGGCGCACCTCGCCCAGCTCGCGCTCGGGGCCGATCCCCTGCTCGCGCAGCTCCGCGTCGATCGGCTGCTCGAAGGTGAAGCGCCGCGCCTGCGTCACTGGCACCGAGACCACGCGCGGCCCGGCGAAGCGCCAGTCCGGCAGCCCCTGGTTGAAGCGGTAGCCGTTCACCGTCATGGTGCCGCGGATCACCCCGCCCGCGGGAAAGCCCAGCTCGGGGAGCTGCCGGCGGATCTCCACCTGCTGGCGGCTGGGGAGCCAGAAGCGGCCTTTGTACAGCCCGTTCTCCAGCGAGATGTTGATGTAGTCCAGCTGCCGGTCCACGTAGCTGCTGCGGGTGAAGGTGAACTCCATCCGCACGATGTCGCCCTGCCGCTGGTCCACGTAGATGGCGCCCACCAGCGCGTGCTCCCCCTCGTCCCTGGGCCGCACGTCCAGCCGGTAGACCCGCACCGGCTCGGGCGAGCCGGGAAGACGGATGGACAGCGAGTCGGAGAGGCGGTAGTCGTAGAACCCCGGGCCCCGCGGCGCCGCCGGGTGCAGCACGTCGCTCACCTCGTCGCCGTCGCCGATGCGGATCAGGTCGCCGAAGTTGTCCTGGACGACGGCCAGGTGGTCCAGGTGGTAGTGGATGTTGGTGGGGAGGCTCTTGCGGTCGCGCAGCCCCACGATCACCTGCTTGGTCTGGTTGGGCGCCTTCCAGAACACCTGCAGCGCCACCTGGTCGGTCTTTACCAGGGTGCGCTCGTCGATGTCGCGCCGGTCCAGGTAGAAGTAGATGTAGCCGCGCGCGTCGGCCTGGTAGTCCGCCATCCCCGTGTCGGCCAGCGCCTGGCTGCGGCGCGTCTGCGCGCGCTGCACCAGGTCCAGCGCGCGGGGGGTGTTCCAGGCCGCGTCCTGCGCGGCGGCGTGCGATGCGAGCAGGGCCGCCAGCGCGGCGGCCCCCAGGG
>DASSME010000121.1:0-39406 GCA_035689035.1 Longimicrobium sp.
GCACTACAGCTGGGAGAAGATCTGCCGCGCGCTGGGGATCGGCGCCGCGCACCTGGTGCACGTGCCGGTGGACCACCGCTTCCGCATGGACCCCGACGCGCTGCGCGACGGCCTGCGCACGCTGGCCGGGCGGCACCAGCCCGTGATCGCCTGCGTCAGCGTGATCGGCACCACCGAGGAGAGCGCGGTGGACCGCCTCGACCTGGTGGCCGACGTGCGCGACCAGGCGGCGCGCGAGCTGGGGCTGGCGGTGCACCTGCACGCCGACGCGGCGTGGGGCGGCTACGCGGCGTCCATCACCCGCGCCGCGGACGGGAGCCGGCGCGGCTACGAAGACGCGCTGGCGCAGTACGCGCCCGAGCCCTGGCCGCAGGAGGGGGTCTACCGCGCGCTGGTGGCGCTGGAGCGCACCGACTCGGTCACCATCGACCCGCACAAGCTGGGCTTCATCCCCTACCCGGCGGGCGCGGTGAGCTTCCGCGACGTGCGCGTTCGCGACCTGGTGGCGGTGGAGGCGCCGTACATCTTCCACCCCGGCCTGAGCGAGACGGGGTACATCGGGCGCTTCATCATGGAGGGGAGCAAGCCGGGCGCGGCCGCCGCGGCGGTGTGGATGAGCCACAAGGTGCTGCCGCTGGACGAGCGCGGGTACGGCCGGCTGGTGGGCGAAACCGCGCGCGGGGCGCTGCTGCTGCACCGCCGCATCAGCGCGGGCGACTGGGCGCCGTTCCGCATCGTGCCGCTGCCGCTGCCGGACCTGAACATCGTCTGCTTCGCGGTGAGCCACCCGTCGTTCACCTCGATCGAGGAGATCAACGCGCTGGCCGACCGGGTGTACGGCGCGATGAGCGTCTCGGCCGGGCGGTCGGCGCGCGACCTGGAGTACGTCGTCACCAAGACCGTGCTGCGCAGCCACGAATACGGCCGCGCCGCCGAGCCGATCGTCCGCGCGCTGGGCTTCAGCCACGAGGACTACGAGCGCGCCGGCGGCCTGGGCGTGATCCGCTGCACCGTGATGGACCCGTTCCTGGCCGCCCGCCGCGGCAAGGAAGACTTCATCGCCGGCTTCGCGCGCACCCTGCGCAAGGTGTTGGAGCAGGTGCTCTGAGGCGCGGGTCTATCGCCTGACGAACAGCCTCGCGCGGTTTGCGAGGCTTCCTGTCGTTGCAGGCCGCGGCTTCAGCCGCCCCGTGCAGGGGTGGGATGCGGCGACGGCGGGAAGACGTCGAGGCGCCCGGCGGCGTAGATCGACTTCCTACGCCGAGCTCTCCGGACGCCGCGGGGCCGGCGCCGGGGTGCCGTCCGTGCCGCGGCGTTCGAGACGGACGTCGTCGAAGCTGACGGGGTCTTCCAGCGGTTCCAGGTGGGTGAACACGGTGGATGCGGGGATGGCCTCGCGGATCTCCTCCTCCATCCGCTCCAGCAGCTCGTGCCCGCGCTGCACCGTCCACGCGCCGGGGACCAGGACGTGCACCGAGACGAAGCGCCGCACCCCCGCCTGCCGGGTGCGCAGCGCGTGGTACTCGGCCCCCTCGGCCGCGTACGCGTCCAGGATGCGGGCCACCATGCGGCGGTCCTCGTCGGGGATGGCGGTGTCGAGCAGCCCCAGCGCCGATCGCCGCATCAGCCCCACGCCGATGCGCACGATGTTCAGCGCCACCACGATGGCGATCACCGGGTCCACCCAGTGCCACCCGGTGAAGTGCACCGCCACCAGCCCCAGCACCACGCCCACCGAGGTCCACACGTCGGTGAACAGGTGGTGCGCGTCGGCCTCCAGCGCGATGGAGCGGTAGCGCCGGCCGGCGCGCAGCAGCGTGTACGCCACGCCCAGGTTCACCACGCTCGCCACGCCCGAGATGGCGATGCCCGCCAGCGCGTCGTGCACCGGCTGGGGGTGCAGCAGCCGCACGGCCGACGAGTAGGCGATGCTGGCCGCGGCGACCAGGATCAGCGCGCCCTCGAAGCTGCTGGCGAAGTACTCGGCCTTGCTGTGGCCGTAGGCGTGCTCCTCGTCGGGCGGGCGGGTGGCCACGGTGAGCATGGCCAGCGCCATGATGGCCGCCGCCAGGTTCACCAGGCTCTCCAGCGCGTCCGAGAGCAGCCCCACCGAGCCGGTGATCACGAACGCGCCGAACTTGAGCGCGATGGTAACCACCGCCGCGGCGATGGACATCCAGGCGAAGCGGGTGAGCCGCGGCTGGTCGGTCAAGCCTCTCTCCGTTGTAGTGGTCGCGAGCGCGCGAAGCTGGCGAACCGGGCGCGGGTGCGCAATGCGCGCGCCGGGGACGCAGCAAAGGGGTGCACGAGTGCGTGAGTGCGTGAGTGCGTTTTGCGCAGGTGCGCGGAGAAGCGCTTCCGTCCTGGCGGCGCATCCAGCCCGGCTCCGCGCCGCGGGGCCTCTTCCCCCATCTCCCGCCGCCTCCGACATTCACCCGTGCACCGGGAGAGGAGGGAACGGCGATGGCGGATGCGGGAATGGCCGGCGCGGCGGCGCCGGTGCTGCTGGGGCTGGGCGCGAACGTGGGCGATCCCCTCGCGCAGCTGGCGCGGGCGATCGAGGGGCTCGGCGCGTTCGTCGCCGGCCTGCGTACGTCGTCCATCTACCGGACCGAGCCCGTGGGCCACCGCGACCAGCCGGATTTCTACAACCTGGTCGCGCGGGGGGCGACCATGCTCGCGCCGCTGGAGCTGCTCGCGCGCATCCTGGAGCTGGAGCGCGAGATCGGCCGCGAGCGCACCTTCCGCAACGCGCCGCGGGTGATCGACATCGACGTGCTCGACTACGCCGGCCGCGTGTCGCGCGACCCCCGCCTGCTGCTGCCGCACCCGGGGATCCCGTCGCGCGGCTTCGTGCTCCATCCGCTGGCCGAGGTGGCGCCGGAGTGGGTGCACCCGGTCCTCGGCCAGACGGCGCGGGAGTTGCTTTCGGCGGCGCACGACATCGAGCGGGTCGAAAGGCTGGCCGGGGAAACGGGTGCGTGAGTGCGCCGGTGCGCCAATGCGTGGTTCGCGGGCGAGCGGCGGTCCATCCCGGGGCGAGGGGGCGGGACGGATCCAAAACGCACCCGCGCACGCACGCACCGTCGAACGCGTACAAAGCCGTTCTTGCACGTTCACACCCGCTCCGCTAACTCTCTCAACACGTGCCATCGCAGGCCGAAAAGGGACGGATGACCATCTCCCCGCGCGACTTCACCGTCGGGGTCGAAGAAGAGTACCAGCTGGTGGACGCGGGGACGGGCGACCTGCGCAGCCGCGCCCGGTGGGTGATCGCCGGCGACTGGTCGGGCGACGTGAAGCCCGAGATGCAGCAGCACACCATCGAAGTCGAGACGGGCGTCTGCGCGGGAACCAACTGCGTGCGCGACGACCTGGCGCGGCTCCGCTTCCAGGCCGCGGTGGCCGCCGAGGCGCAGGGGCTGCGCATCGTGGCCGCGGGGACGCACCCGTTCAGCGACGCCGGGGGGCACGCGTTCACCGACCAGGAGGTGTACGCCGCCATCCGCGACGAGTACCGCGAGCTGGCCGAGACGCAGAGCATCTTCGGGATGCACGTGCACGTGGGCGTGCCCCCGCACCTGGACCGCGTGCGCGTGGCGAACACCGCCCGGCTGTACCTGCCGCACCTGCTGGCCGTCACCGCCAGCTCGCCCTTCTTTCAGGGGCGCGACACCGGGTACTGCTCGTTCCGCACCCTGCTCTGGCGCCGCTGGCCGCGCACTGGCGCGCCGCCGCGCTTCGAGAGCGCCGCCGAGTTCGAGCTGCTGCTGAGGTGGCTCACCGAAACGCGGTGCATCGACGGGCCGGGGCGGCTGTACTGGGACCTGAGGCCGCACCACCGCTACCCCACCATCGAGTTCCGCGCGCAGGACGTGACGCCGCGGCTCGAAGACGCGGTGGCCGCCGCGGCGCTGGCGCGGGCCGTGGTCGCCGGGGTGGCCGAGGGGCTGCTGCGCGAGCCCGCGCTCCCCTCCTCCGTGGCGCAGCCGCTGCTGGGCGAGAACGCGTGGCGCGCCTCGCGCGACGGCACCGACGCGGTGTTCGTGGACGTCTTCGCCGGCGAGCCGCGCACCGTCCCCGCGGCCGACGCGGTGCTGGGGCTGGCCGAGACGCTGCATCCGCTGGCGGCGGAGCTGGGTGACGCCGCGGCGCTCGGCGCGCTGGCGGAGGTGTTCGAGCGCGGGTGCGCGGCGGTGCGCATGCGCCAGGTGGCCGGCGAGATGGGTGGCGACCTGCGGCGCGTGACGGACTGGCTGGCCAGCGAAACGCTCCTGGGGCTGGGATTGGACCGTCGGACCGAACAGCGGCTCGAAGAGGCCAACGCACAATGAGCATCAAGCAGCGGATCGCCGTCACGCTCCCCGAGCGGCCGCAGCGCGGCTACGAGATCCTGGTGGGCGCGGGGCTGTTCGGCTCCATCGCCACCATCCTGGGCAAGTTCTGCCCGGCGCACCGCTACGCAGTGGTCACCGACGACCGCGTGGCCGAGCTGTACGCCATGCGCCTGTCGCGCATGCTGCACGCCGCCGGCTACCGCGCCGACGTGTTCGCCTTCGAGAACGGCGAGGCGCGCAAGACCCGCGAGACCTGGGCGCTGGTGTGCGACGCCATGCTCGAGGCCGGCATCGGGCGCGACGCGGCGCTGATCGCCTTCGGCGGCGGCGTGCCGGGCGACCTGGGCGGCTTCGTGGCCGCCAGCTACATGCGCGGCCTCCCGCTGGTGCAGCTCCCCACCACGCTGCTGGCGATGATCGACTCGTCCGTGGGCGGCAAGACGGGGGTGGACGTGCCCGCGGGGAAGAACCTGGTGGGCGCCTTCCACCAGCCGCAGATCGTGGTCGCGGACCCCGACCTGCTGTCGACGCTCCCCGACGCCCACGTCCGCGCCGGGCTGGCCGAGGCGGTGAAGCACGGCGCCATCGCCGATCCCGCGTACCTGGACTGGATCGAGGCCACCGCCGGCCCGCTCTTGGCCGGCGACCCCGAGTCGCTGTCGCGGCTGATCGTGCGCTCGGTCGAGATCAAGTCCGAGATCGTGACCCGCGACGAGACCGAGAGCGGGCCGCGCAAGCTGCTCAACTTCGGCCACACCATCGGCCACGCGGTGGAGGCGCTCAGCGGCTACGCGCTGCTGCACGGCGAGGCGGTGGCGATCGGCATGGTCGAAGAGGCGCGCATCGGCGAGCGCGTCGGCATCACCGCCGCGGGCACGGCGGCGCGGCTGCGCAAGGTGCTCACCCGGCTGGGGCTCCCCACCTCGCTCCCGCTGGAGCTGAGCGTGGACGAGGTGATCGACTGGACGCGCACCGACAAGAAGGCGCGCGAGGGCCGCGTGCAGTACGCGCTGATCGAATCGGTCGGCGTGGCCGCCGTGGGCCGCGACGGCCGCTATGGCTCAGCGGTGGCCGACGAGACCGTCAACGAGGTCCTGGCCGGCGTCGGCGGCAACCACGCCTGACCCTCGAACGGCCGAACCGCGGTTTGGGCGTGTCCCTCCGCTGCGCTCCGGGCCGGGCTGCGCGCGCGGTAGGCAACGATACCGCCGTTGCCAACCGCGCCGGGCCCACGGCGGGCCGCCCATCTTCCGTCGCCGGCCAGACGGGACGAGGGGGCGGCCCGCCGCGTTCCCGGCCCTCCGGGCGCGCATCCCTCACGCTCCGTGCGTCTCCCGCGGTCCCTTTCCCGTGAGCGACTTCTACGACCGGCTCGCCCCCTTCTACCACCTCATCTTCCCCGACTGGGACGCGAGCATCGCGCGCCAGGCCCGGGCGCTCGACGCCGTCATCCGCGCGCGCCTGGGCGACGGGCCCCGCCACGTGCTCGACGTGTCCTGCGGCATCGGCACGCAGGCGCTGGGGATGGCGGCGCTCGGCCACCACGTCACCGCTTCGGACCTTTCCCCCGGCGCCGTCGCCCGCGCGAGAGAGGAAGCCGCGCGGCGGGGGCTCACCATCCCCTTCTCCGTCGCCGACATGCGGGCCGCGCACGAGCATCACGGCGGCGGGTGGGACGTGGTGCTCTGCGCCGACAACTCCCTCCCGCACCTGCTCTCCGACGACGAGATCCTCGCCGCGCTGCGGCAGTTCCACGCCTGCACCCGGCCCGGCGGCCTCTGCCTGGTCTCCGTCCGCGACTACGCCGCGATGCCACGCAGCGACGAGGTGCAGCCCTACGCCGTGCGCGAGGAAGACGGCGTGCGCTACGTCATCCTTCAACACCGCGCCTGGCGCCGCGACCGATACGAGATGACCTTCTACATCATCGAAGACCGCGGCGCCGACACCGTCCTCACGCACGCCCTCCGCTCCCGCTACTACGCCGTCACCATCGGCCGCCTGCTGGAACTGATGCGCGCCGCCGGCTTCGCCACGGCCGAGCGCCTGGACGGCGCCTTCTACCAGCCGCTGCTGGTGGCTACGAGGACCGCGCCCGCGGACGGCGGCGCCGGGTGACCGGATCGACCACGCGGAGGCGCTCGTCCTCCGCGGCCAGGGTCAGCCGCCGGTCCGAACAAACGAACACGACCTCGAACGAATCCTTCAGGAGCAGTTGCAGGCGCATCGCCGTGGCAAGGTGCACCGCGTCGTACGCGCGCAAGCGATACCGGGCCACCAGCAGGGCCGCCTGGTACACGACGGCCTCGGTGACCTCCAGGATTTCGTACGGCGGCCGGGGCCTTGTGAAATCGGCAATCACCTCGCCCCACAGGCGAACCGCGGCCTCGGCGGAGAGGTGATTCTCGTTCCGCCGCCGCGCGATCGCCGACATCGCTTCGGCAAAGACGATACGGGAAACGAAAATGCGCACCTCCGGCGTGAACCCCCGCACCCGTTTTCCCACCCACGAGGCAAGGCGGCGCGAGCCCGGCTCATCCAGGTAAAGCTTGGCCAGGGCACTGGTATCGAGATAGTAGAGCGTCTCCCGCGGCGGCATCTCGAATCGTGGTGAAAGCGTGGTCAGTACCCGTACCGCTCTTCGATCACCGCGTCGCTCAGGGTGACACCGGGGATGGTGACCGGCTTCGGCAGGTCGCGGACATCGCCGCTCCCCGGCGTCAGGATCATCCCATGCTCGGCCAGCCGTGCCGCGAGTGCCGCGATCTCGGGCGCGACGGGGCAAGGCTCCTGGCGGAGTGCCTCGGCGAACGCGTTGTACATCACTTCTCGCAATTCGGGCTCGGGCACCACCTCGTCCAGCGTTCCGCCCAGCCGCCGCTGCGCTTCCGCTTCCACAAGGGCCACGAACTCCGGCGGATCACTCTCTCTCGTGCTGAGCGGCGCGCCCGTCTTCCACGCCTTCGGGTCGGGAGCAGATTCTCGCCACGGCATCGGGAACCCCCGCCGCTCCTCGACCACCGGGTCAGAATACGGGTGCCGCCGTGGGCTTCGCGGGCGCCGGACCCGAGGCTCGGGATCCGGCTCGAGCCCCATGTCTTCCATCAGCAGCCTGTACGCCGCCTCGATCGGGTCCTCGTCGTCCACGGTCTGGTGAGGCTCTCGCCGGGCCGGTACGGTGGAAGAGAGGTCAGGCGCATCGGGCCATGGAACCGGCAGCCGGTCCGCAAGATCCGGCACGCGGCGCTTGCGCGTTGAGACGAACCGCCGGATCGGTTGCGGCATCTCCGGTGTCCATGTGTTCTAATTGTGGCTAATTCTTACACTCCTCACTGAAGTATCGCAGGCGTTGCGCCCTCGCGTCAAGGTGCACACAGTGGAGTCGCGACGACGGGCGGCGGGTGGTAGACTGACGCGCGGTCGTCAGTCACATGCATCGAACGGGGGAGCGGCTTGAAGGTCACCGCATACGTGAGCCACGAGGACTGCTCGCGGCATGACACCGGGTGGAACCATCCGGACCACCAGGGGCGTCTGCCGGCCATCACCCGCGCCGTCTACAAGGACATGGTGGCGCTGTGGGAGCCGCTGCTGCAGGTGCAGGGCGCGCACGTCGACGAGGCCGACCTGCGCCGGGTGCACACGCAGCGCTACCTGGACGACGTGCGCCGCACCGCCATCGCCGCCGCGGCCGAGGGGCGGCCGCTGGAGTTGGGCGGCGTCCCCGTGAGCGGCGCCAGCTGGGACGCGGCGCTGGCGGCGGCGGGGAGCGCCATCGTGGCCACCGGCGTGGTGCTGCGCGGCGAGGCGCGCAACGCCTTCGTCCCCGCGCGGCCGCCGGGGCGCGGCGCCACCCCCGACGCGCCGGGCGAGTTCTCGCTCCTCAACACCGTGGCCGCCGCCGCGCGGCACCTGCGGCAGGCCCAGCGATCCGCGCGCGTGCTGGTGGTGGCGTGGGGCGCGCGCCCCGCGGACGCCATCCGCGCGTCCGTGGCCGGCGACCCCGGCATCACCGTCGTCTCCATTCACCAGCGGCAGGAGGGCGCGGGCGAGCCGCACGCCCGCGACGCCGCCCTCCCCGCCGGCACCGGCGGCGCGGATTTCGGCGCGGCGATGCGGGCGCTGCTCGGCGCCGTCCCGCCAGGGGATGCGCCCGACTTCGTCCTCCTCTCCGCCGGGTTCGACATCCTGGCCGGCGACCCGCAGGGCGGCCTCTCCGTCACCCCGCGCGAGGTGTACGACCTGACGCTGGAACTGCGCGAGTGGGCCGACCTCCGCGCGGGTGGGCGGCTCGTCTCGGTCCTTGAGGGCGGCTACGAGCCCGCGGCGACCTCGGCGGCCGTGGTGCAGCACATCCGCGCGCTGGCGGGGCTGCCGGCCGCGTGAGGGGTCCTGCCCGGTCGAGCTCTGGGATCATCGCGCCGGCCCGTACGGCGGGTTGAAACCCGCCGCTGGAACCGCGGGAAGTCCGCCTTCGCGGACTGCGGCGTCAGGATTTCGTGCAATCCCCGAATCCCGGCGTGAGACCGTGGCGGACGGCGCGATGCCCGTGTGCAGTCCGCGAAGGCGGGCTTCGTGCCGTGGTTGCCGCGGATTCATCCGCCCGGTCGAGATGCCGGCGCCACGCACGAGGACCGAAGAATGCGCGAAGCCTGTCCATCGTTCCTCCATTCCGCGTAGCGCGGCCTGCCCGCGCGGCCTATACTCCTTGGCATGTCGCAGCTCCCGCCGGAGGTGTTCCACCTTCCGCCCAACCGCGTGTCCGGGCCGTCCATGCTGGACCTGGTACGGCTCAGCCGCGAGGTGGTGTTCCCGCCCGGCGGCCAGGAGCTGTTCCGGCGCATCGCCACCCTGGTGGAGCTGCACGAGGGGATGGAGGTGCTCGACGCCGCCTGCGGGCGCGGGGTGACCACCTCGTTCCTGGCGCAGAACTACCGCGCCGCGTGCGTGGGGGTGGACCCCGACGCCGCCCTGGTGGCCGAGGCCGAGCGCCGCGCCCGCGCCGAGGAGATCGACGGCCGCGTGAGCTTCGACACCGCCGCGCTCGACGACCTGCCGTTCCGCGACGGGATCTTCGACGTGGCGATCGGCGAGCTGGGGCTGGCCGCGTCGGCCGACCCGGCGCGCGCGGTCAGCGAGCTGGCGCGCGTCACCAAGCCGATGGGGTGCGTGGTCCTGGTCCAGCTGACCTGGACCGGCAACGTGGACCCGGCGCGCCGCGAGGTGCTGGTGGCGCACCTGGGCGCGCGGCCGATGATCCTGGTGGAGTGGAAGCAGCTGCTGCGCGACGCGGGCGTGGTGGAGCTGACGGTGGAAGACTGGTCCGACTCGCCCTCGCCGTTCCGGCCCAGCGCGGGCGGGCCCTTCCCGGACTTCTCCGAGATCTTCACCGTCCGCGAGAAGGTGGGGATCCTGCGCCGCGCGCTGAAACGGTGGGGGTGGCGCGGGGTTCGCGGGGCGCTGGTGCGCGAGCGCGAGATCCATCGCCTGCTGACCCGCGAGCGCGTGCTGGGGCTCACCATGATCAAGGGCACGCGCTGGTCGCCGGACGCCACGCAGCCTTGACTGCCGGGCGGTACGAGTTTTGGGGCGGTCGAAGTCCGCGAAGGCGGCGCGAAGGCGGACTGCGCGCCGTTGTAGCCGCGGCTTCAGCCGCAAACTCCCCCAACGGACGAAGGGCGATGCCGGCAGATCGGGATCGATCGGCCGACGCCTTCGACGAAACTACGGACGAAGAGACCGATGGCGATCGTTGCGGAAACCGTTTCGCTCTCGGGCGAGACCATCGAGGCGGTGCGCCAGCGCGCGGGCGAGCTGGGGCTGGACGGGTGGCTCCTCTACAACTTCCGGGACAACAACCCCGTCGCCAGCCGGCTGCTGGGGCTCCCCGCCATGACGCGGCGCTACTTCGTGTGGCTCCCCGTCGCCGGCCGCCCGGTGGCCATCACCCACCGCATCGAGCAGCAGCCCTGGAGCACCTGGACGGGCGAGAACCGGCAGTACTCCAGCTGGCGCGAGCTGGACGCGGCGCTGGCCGAAACCGTCGGCGGCAGGCGCGTGGCGATGGAGTTCGCCGCGGGTGACGCGGTGCCGTACGTGGACCGCGTCCCCGCCGGCGTGATCGAGCTGGTGCGCTCCGCGGGGGCGCGGGTGGAAACCTCGGGCGACCTGGTGAGCGCCTTCTACTCCGCGTGGACGGCCGAGGGCGAGGCCAGCCACCGCCGCGCCGCCAAGACGGTGCGCGACGTGGCGCACGACGCCTTCCGCCGCGTGGCCGACACCATCCGCGCCGGGGGCCGCACGGGCGAGTGGGAGGTCCGCGAGTGGGTGCGCAACGAGCTCATCGGCCGCGGGCTGAAGGTGGCCGCCGACGCCGACATCGCCGTCAACGCGAACGCCGCCAACCCGCACTACGCCGCCACCGCCGAGGCCCACGCCGAGATCCGCGAGGGCGACCTGCTGCTGATCGACCTGTGGGGGAAGGAGAACGACGCCGCCGTCTACGCCGACCAGACGTGGATGGGGTTCGTGGGCGACAGCGTCCCCGAGCGGCTGGCCGGGATCTTCGGCGTGCTGACGAACGCGCGCGACGCGGCGATCCGGCACGTGCTCGACCGCTCGGCGGCGGGGCACGCGGTGAAGGGCTTCGAGGTGGACGACGTGGCCCGCGAGGTGATCGAGCAGGGCGGCTACGGGCCCCGGTTCATCCACCGCACCGGGCACTCCATCGACCGCGACCTGCACGGCTCGGGGCCCAACATCGACAACCTGGAGACGAAGGACACGCGCACGCTGATCCGCGGCGTGGGCTTCTCGATCGAGCCGGGAATCTACCTCCCGGGCGACGTGGGCTTCCGCACCGAGGTGAACGTGTTCATGGGCGCCGCCGGCCCCGAGGTGACCACGGCCGATCCGCAGCGTGCCCTGTACCCGCTGCTCAGGGAGAACCCGTTTTCGTGAGCGACGACACCCCCACGCCGCCGCCCAGCTCCGAGCAGCCGCGCCGCGCGCCCGCGCGGCCCGCCGCCGCCGGAACCTCCGACGTCCAGCGGGCCGAGCGCCGCAGGGCGCCGCGCGGCCTGTCGCTGCTGGCCGTGCTCCCGGCCGACCTGGACGACCCCGCGTGGGACCCGGTGGACCCCAAGCTGGGCGCGCGGCTGCTGCAGCACGAAGACGTGGCCGCGCTGGTGGCCCCCGCACCGCCGCACGGCGCCGACAGCGACGCGCTGCACGTGACCGCGCGCCACTGGGAGGTGCACCGCGCGCTCCTCTCGGGTGACGTGGTGCCGGCGCCGTGCGGGGCCGTGTTCCCCGGCGACGCCGAGGTGCTCGCCTTCCTGGAGGAGAGCTACACGGCGCTCCGCGGGGCGCTGGCGCGGGTGCGCGGCCGGTGGGAGTACCGGCTGCACGTGTCGCTGACGGAGCCCAGCTTTCCCGAGACCCGCGCGCTTGACCTGGCCACGCACATCTACGCCGAGCTGCGGCGCCTGGCGCGCTCGGCGGTGCCGTTCCCGCGCGAGGCGCCGCGCGTGCTCTCGGCCGCGTTCCTGGTGGAGCGCGCCGCCAGCGAGGCGTTCCGCGACCGCGTGGACCAGCTTTCCGCGCTCAACGCCGCGCTGGAGCTGGACCTGACCGGCCCCTGGCCCCCCTACGACTTCGTGTCGATGATCCCCCCGCCGCCCCTGGAGGCGCAGCCCGCCGCGGCGGCGCCCGCGGCCAGGCCGACCAACGGGAGCCGCGGATGAAGCTCACCTTCGAAGCGGTCGACCTGCGGACGAAGCACGCCTTCAACATCGCGCGCGAGTCGGGGCCGGCGGCGCGGCAGACGGTGTGGGTGCGGATCGAGGACGACGGCGCCGAGGGGTGGGGCGAGGCGCCGGCCACGCCCTTCTACGGCGAGACGGCGGATACGGTGAGCGCCATCCTCCCGCGTCTCTCCGAGGCGACCGTCCGCGCGGCGGACGGCGACGTCTTCGCGCTGGAGCGGATCGAGACGGCGCTGGCGCACTCGATCGGGCGGAACCCGGCCGCGCGGGTGGCGATCTCGGCGGCGCTGCACGACCTGGTGGGGAAGAAGCTGGGCGTGCCGCTGTGGAAGCTGTGGGGGCTCGACCCCGCGGCGGCGCCCAGGTCCAGCTTCACCATCGGGATCGACAGCCCCGAGGTGATGCGGCGGAAGGTGCGCGAGGCGGCGGACTACCACATCCTGAAGGTCAAGGTGGGCACCCCGCACGACCACGAGGTGCTGCAGATGATCCGCGACCTGTCGCCCGAGAAGACGATCCGGGTGGACGCCAACACCGCCTGGACGGCCAAGGAGGCGATCCGCCGCATCCCCATGCTCGAGGAGTTCGGCGTGGAGTTCGTGGAGCAGCCGCTCCCGCCGGACGACATCGAGGGCTTGCGGCTGGTGCGCCGGCGCTCGCGCCTCCCCATCATCGCCGACGAGAGCTGCCGGACCGCGGCGGACGTGGCGCGGCTGGCGGGCGCGGTGGACGGCGTGAACATCAAGCTGGCCAAGTGCGGCAGCCTGCGCGAGGCGATCCGCATCGTGCACGCCGCGCGCGCGCACGGGATGAGCGTGATGATCGGCTGCATGGTGGAAAGCACCCTGGGCATCGCCGCCGCCGTGCCGATCACGCCGCTGGTGGACTACGCCGACCTGGACGGCGCCGCGCTGCTGGCCGACGACCCCTTCGTCGGCCCTGGCATCGAGGGCGACGGCCGGATACGCTTCAGCGACGATCCCGGGCTGGGGGTGAGCCGGGTCGATGCATCGTAGGGCGAACGGGTGCGCTGGTGCGCCAGTGCGTTGATGAGTCGACTACCGCGCTTCGCACGACCACGGAGGATGACAAGGAACCCGGTCCTCGGCGCCGATGCCGCGCGGCGAATGGACCAGCCTCGCGCAGTTTGCGAGGCTTCCTGTCGTCGTAGACCGCGCCTTCAGCCGCCTGGTGGCTCAGGTCGACCACGCCGTAACCGGCGGTATTGTATCGTTTGATGGGAATCGCGCGCGTGGACACCGAATGGCGCGAGGCCCCGCTCCCCTGGTGGGTGGCGGGGCCTCGGTGTTTCAGCACGTGGCCGGCAAGTCGCTAGCAGGCCTGGGTGGAGCAGACTTCCTCGCAGGTGCAGCCGGTGCACCCGGTCCACGGCCAGCTCATCGGACACAGGTGCGAGTTCGCGTGGACCGTGCCGGGCGCCGCCTTCGCCTCCTGCTGCGTGGCGAACGTCTCGACGGCGAGCGTGTCGAGCGTGAGCGCGAGCTTCTTCATGATGCACCCTGGGAGTGTGGCGTGGACGGGCGCGCAACGGGGCCGCATGCGCGCGAAATTCCGGCCGCAACCGTCATGCCGCCTTGCCGTGATTGCGCGGCGAGACGCGGCGGAGCGCCGGGTGCGGAAATGACCGCGCTACGCCTCCACCATCTCCTGCTCCGCGGGTGACGGGCGCCCGCCGCGGCGCAGGCGCTCGCGGCGGCCCTCCCACACGGTCAGGCTCACGCCCGCGAAGATCAGCACCGCCGCGGGGATCAGCCGCGGCGACACGTGCTCGTGCAGCACGGGGATGGCGATCATCGCCGTGACCACCGGCTGCAGGTAGACGAAGACGGAGACGATGCTGCTCTCCACCCGCTTCAGCGCGAACACGTTCAGCCAGTACGCGCCCACCGTGGGAAGGAGCACGATGAAGGCGATGCTCGCCCACCCCTGTGCCGACACCTGGCCGATCTGGCGGGCGAGCGGCACGATCCCCCACGGCACCATCCCCAGCGCGCCGAAGGTGAACACCCAGGTGATCACCGTCAGCGCGTCGTACTTGCGCAGCAGCCCGCGCGAGATGACCAGGTAGATGCTGTAAGCCGCCACGTTCAGCAGCGCCAGCAGGTTCCCCAGCGCGTTCCCCGTCCGCGCGCCGACGCCCACCAGCCAGACGGCGCCGATGGCCGCGATGCCGATCCCCAGCCACTTCAGCCGGGTCGCCGTCTCGCGCCGCAGCACCAGGGCCACCAGCAGGGTGATGGCCGGGCCGGCGGCCACCAGCGTCTGCGCGGCGGTGGCGGTGGTGAGGGTGAGGGCGGTGATGTACAGGATCTGGTTCAGCATCACCCCGAACACGGCGTACAGCGCCAGCGCCCAGTAGTCGCGCCGGTCGCGGATGCGCTCGCGCACCAGGGCGCGGTGCAGCGCGTGGAAGAGCAGCGCCGCCAGGGTCACGCGGATCAGCGCCAGCGCGGGGCTGGTCAGCTCGCGCACGGCCAGCTTCACCGCGATCGGCAGCGCGCCGAAGAAGAGCTGCACCAGCAGCAGCGCCGTGTACACCCGCGCCATGTCGCCCCTGGGCGCCGGCGCGGGCCGCACCTCGTGCAGCGCGGGGGCCGGCGCGTCCAGCCGCCGGGCCAGGTTGTCTCTCGTCACGCGTCGTATCTGCCCTCGTGGGCGGCCAGGTAGCGCTCGGCGCCGTGGCGGACGGCGTCCTTGCCGCCCTCCGCGATCAGCGCGCCCCACCAGGCGCCGTAGATGCGCCGGAACTCGAACGGCTCCACCGCGCCGGCCACGCGCCGGATGTACGCGGGCGACAGCGGCACGTGGTTGGGAAAGCTGTACATCATCGCCACGGTGCGCCGGTCGGGGTTCACGAACAGGGTGTCGCCGCCGAAGATCTCGCCGCCGTCCCGGGCGCGGTGCAGGATGGCCGAGCCGGGAAAGTGCCCGCCGCAGCGCACCAGCGTCATCCCCCCGCCGATCTCCCGCGTTTCGCCCTCCCACAGCTCGATGAGCGGGTCCGGGCGCATCACCCAATCCCGGTTGGCGGCATGCACGTACACCGGGCAGCCGAATGCGTGCGCCCACTCCACCATCGCCGTGTGGAAGTGCGGGTGGCTGATGGCCACGGCGCGCACCCCGCCCAGGCCCTGGACCATCTCCACCAGCGCGTCGTCCAGCAGCGGAACGCAGTCCCACAGCACGTTCCCTTCCGCGCCGCGCACCAGCAGCGCCCGCTGCCCGATGGCAATCTGCGGCTCCACGCCGATCCCGATCACCCCCGGCCCCTCGGCGCGGATGGCGTTGCGGTGGCCGCGCTGGAGCCGCGCGTGCGTGGTCCACTGCTGCCCCTGCGGGTTCACGTACTGCCGCTCGTCCACGCAGATCGGGCAGCTCTCCGGCGCCGCGTCCGATTCGGCGAACTGCGTTCCGCACTGCGTGCAGATGTAGCACTCCATCGTCCCCCTCCCGCTCCCCTGTCGGTTTTTCCACAGCCCGCGAAGATGTCTCGACGTCAAGATAAACCAGAGTGTCTCCACGTCAAGTATCTTGACCGCGAGATACAGCGAAGCACATCTTCCGATGCCACTCTCGCGACTCCCCGTGGTCCGTGCCGCGCCACGATGCCGCGGCCGCACCGGAGCCGGTAGTCGGCGCAGGCGGACTTCGTGTAGTCGTTGCAGCGAATTCATTCGCCCCTGGAAACTCTCGTGAAGCCGATGAAAGACCGAGTCGATGCCATCCTGGAGCAGTGGCGGCGCGAGCGGCCGGAGCTGGATACGTCCACGATGGGCGTGATCGGCCGCGTGAACCGGCTGGCGGCGCTGTTCGGCCAGTCGCACATCCAGGTGTTCGCCCGCTTCGGCATCGACCGCGGCGAGTTCGACGTGCTGGCGACGCTGCGCAGGTCCGGCGCGCCGTATCAGCTTTCGCCCACGCAGCTCTTCCGCTCGCTGATGATGTCGAGCGGGGGGATGACCAGCCGGCTGGACCGGCTGGAGCGCGCCGGCCTCGTGCGCCGCGTCCCCGACCCCAACGACCGCCGCAGCGTGCGCGTGGAGCTCACCGCGCACGGGCTGGCGACCGTGGACCAGGCGGTGGAGGCGCACGTGGAGAACCAGCACCGCCTGCTCGCCGGGCTCACCGAGTTCGACCGCGAGCGGCTGGCCTCGCTGATGCGCGGGCTGCTGCTGAGCCTGGAGGGTGGCCCGGAAGATGAAGCGGGGTGACGCGGCTTACGGCCGGGCCCGCCGGAGCGTATCTTTCCTGCAGCGGCCTTTTCCTTTCTGACTGACAGCCGGGAGAGTGGGGATGACGGATCACGATCACGCGCACGCGCACGGCGGCGAAAACGACGAGATCACGGGGATGGCGGTGGGCTTCCGGATCTTCGAGGAGGGCGGGCAGCTGTACCTGGCCGAGGCCGAGATCAGCCCGTACGAGGACGAGCCCACCGCGCTGGGGGTGACGCTGGTGTTCCACTCCCTGCACGGGATCGACCCCACCAGCACCGACGAAGACGACATGGAGCCGTGGGCGTTCGACTTCGACGACGAGCTGACCCGCAACGAGAAGGCCCCGATCGTCGAGCAGACCGCCGACATCCTGCGCCAGCTGTCCAACCTCAAGCCCGAATCGCTCGGCGAGTACCTGCGCGCCGCGAAGGAAGACGCGGGCGCGGAGGAGTAACCGCCCCCTGCGGGTGAAGCACGGACGGCGGCCGCACTCTCGCGAGAGTGCGGCCGCCGTCGCGTTTGCCGGGATGGTACATCGCCGCGCACGATCCGCCGGGCGTGCGCGGATCGGGCGGTTCGCCGCTTGGCCGTCCCGCCGCGTGATCGTTGACGGAAACGACTGCAAAATCTCACGCGGAGGGAGCAGAGGATCAGAGGAAGCAGAGAAGAACTCCTCTGCTTCCTCTGATCCTCTGCTTCCTCTGTGTGAAAGCAGTTCAGCCGGACCGGCCATCACCCCGCCGTCCACGGATCCGCGTGGATCGGCGACGGCGGCGCGTCACGAGAAGGTGGGGTTGTTCTTCTTCTCGATGTCGGGGAGCGGCAGGCACCGCTGCGACCCGTAGGTGCCGCCCGCGTGGTACGGCGTGCCCGGCGCGGGGCTCAGCGGCAGCGCAAAGCGGATGTAGTCGCCCAGGTGATGGCCGTCCAGGAAGAACTCGCGCCGGCGCTGGTCCACGATCTCGGCCAGGACCTGGGCCTGCGTGGTGCCGGTGAACGCGGGCTGGCCGCCGCGCGCCCGCTCTTCGGCGATCACCGTCAGCGCGGTGGGCAGGTCGCCCGCGCGCGCCGCCGCCTCGGCGATGATCAGGCGCGCCTCGGGGTACCCCGCCAGCAGCATGGGCGAGCTGGGCGAGCCGAATTTCTTCTGCACCCACAGCTGCAGCCCGGTCACGCTCAGCTTGATCCCCCCCGGCCCGGTGCCGGCCACCGAGTCCACCGGCACGCGCGGGTCGCCCAGCCGGCGGTAGAGCGGACCCACCGTGCTGGACTGGCCGTTGGTGTTGCTCTCGGCCCACACCTTGTTCTGCCGCAGCGAGCTGGCCGACGAGGTGGTGAGGTTGTAGGCGAAGCCGGCGGGGATCGTCCCCGCGTCGGCCGCGGCCAGGGCGTAGCGCCCCAGGTCCAGCTCGGCGCGGGCGCGGCCCAGGCGCGCCAGCCGGGCCAGCGCGCTGTCGCCCGCGTTGGCGGCCAGGGCGGTGTTGAAGCGCGCGATCGCCGAGTCGAGCACCGCCTGCGCGGTGATCTCGGGGCCGTAGGCGGTGGCCCCGCCCGCGTCGATGCGCGAGATGGTGGCCGAGCAGAACCCCTCGCCCAGCAGCACCAGCGCGTACCCGCTCACCGCCGCGGCGGTGGCGGTGAGCTTGGCCCGGTTCGGCACCTCGGCGTCGCTCCACCCCTGCAGCAGGCGCAGCAGGTTGTCGGCGCCGGCGCGGGCGCGGTTCAGGGGGGTGTAGGTGCCCAGCGCGTCGCAGTCGCGCGCCTGGTAGCGGCGGTCGGCCGCCGTGGTGGTGCGCTGGTCGTAGGGAAAGCGGTCGGCGGTCTGCGTGGCGTCCTGCAGCTCGTCGCCGACCAGGCCGCCCAGCGCGGCGTACGCGCCGGCCGCGCACTCGAAGTCGCCCACCACGCCGTTCAGCAGCGTCTGGGCGTTGGCGGGGCTGGACTCGAAGGGTCCGGCCTCGATGCGGTTGCTGGTCTGCACGTCCAGCAGCCCGCCGCACGCCGCCAGCTGCAGCGCCAGCGCCGCCGCCAGGGGCGCGCGCCACGCGGCGCGGACCGCGCCCGCGAAGGTTGCTCGCGTCATCGGTTCACCGTGATGTCGGGGGTCGTGGGTCATGGATCGCGTGCCTCCCGTCAGAACGAGACGTTCATCGACACGATCCACGACCGCAGCTGCGGAAGCGTGGTCTGCTCGAACGCGCCGAAGTTGCCGCCGCGGCTCCCGCCCAGGAACATCGCCTCGGGCTCCAGGCCGGGGTAACCGGTCCAGGTGTGCAGGTTGCGGCCGGCCAGCGACACGCTGGCGCGCTCGGTCCCCGCCCGGCGGGCCAGGCGCCGCGGCAGCGTCCAGGTGAGGCTCACCTCGCGCAGCTTGGCGAAGCCGGCGTCGGCGATCAGGAAGTCGACCAGGTTGCGGCTGCTCTGGATCTGCGCGATGCGCACCGGGTCGAAGCGCAGCGGGTAGTAGTTCTCCTCGCAGCGGCCGAAGAAGGTGCAGCGCACGCGGGTGTTGCCGTCCACCTTCTTCATCCCGGTCTTGAAGTCCACCAGCCCGTACAGCCGCAGGTTCTGCCACAGCGTGAGGGTGCTGCCGAACGAGCCCTCCACCTTCGGCAGGCTGCGCCCCAGGAACACGTTGGGCGCGTCGTCGGCGTTGCCGTAGCTGCCGTCGGCGCCCGCGCACGGCATCGACCCGCCGCTGCCGTCGTCGCAGGTGACGTTCACGGCCTTCCCCGCGGCGTCGAAGGTGGCCGAAAGGACGCGCTGCTCGAAGAACGAGCCGATCGGGTACCCCTCGCGGTGCTCCAGGAAGCTCCCCGCGGTGACCGAGGTGAGCCCGGCCAGCCCCAGCGACACCACGCGGTTGCCGTTGGTGGCCAGCGAGGCGTTCAGGTCGAGCGTGGCGTTGCGCCGTTCCAGCGGGCGGCCGCGGGCGGCGAGCTCCCACCCCCAGTTGCGCACCTCGCCGGCGTTGAAGAACTGCGTCCCCGAAAAGCCCACCGACGGCGCGATGTCACGCTCCAGGATCGCGTCGCGCGTGCGCTTGTTGTAATAGGTGACCTCCACCCCCGCCCGGTCGCCGAAGAGCCCGGCGTCGAAGCCCAGCTCCAGCTCCTTCCCGCGCTCGGGGCCCAGCGTCAGGTTCCCGATGTAGCGCGGGGTCACCGCCGGCAGGTCGCCGGTGCCGATGATCGGGGCGTAGGTGCGCACCGCGGCGAAGGTGGGCGGCTGCTTCCCCGCCTCGCCGTAGGCGCCGCGCAGCTGCAGCGTGGTCACGCCGGGGAGGTGGAAGAACGGCTCTTCGGAGACCACCCAGCTCACGCTGGCCTTGGGGTAGAACACGCGGTCGAAGTCGCGGCCGAAGGCGCTGTTGTCGTCGGTGCGCAGGCCCACGGTGACGAAGCGCCGGTCCAGCCAGCCGAACTGCTGCTGGCCGAAGAAGCCCAGCTCCGAGTTCTCGAGCGCGAACTCGTTGTTCACCCGGTTGAAGGTGGTGGCGTCGATCGCCGAAAGGAGCGGCGCGGGAAAGATCTCGCCGTGCGCGTACACGGTGTCGGCCTTGGTGTGGTAGTACTGCCCGCCCAGCGTGGTTTTGGAGGTGACCTGGTGGGGGAGGTCGAACACCGCGGTGGCGCCGTAGTCCACGGTGCGGTAGCGGATGTCGCCGTTGGTCACGTCCTTCTGCCCCAGCGCCTCGCTGCCGAAGACGGCGTTGGAGACCAGCGAGTCGATGCGCGGGAAGTAGATGACGTTGTCTTCGCGGGTGAAGTCGGCGCCCACGGACAGGCGCTGGGTGAGCCACGAGGTGGGGCGGTGGTTCACCTGCAGCGACCCGATGAAGCGGTTGATCCCCTGCGAGAAGTGGTAGAGCGCGTCGTACTGCTCGGGAGTTCCGCTGTGGAAGCCGCGCCGCCCGGCCAGCGACCCCACCGTGTTGGTGGGCGACGCCAGCACGGTGGACCACACGCGCCCCCCGAAGCCCGCCTCGGCCGAGAGGTGGGTGAGCCCGTCGGTGTACCCCATCCCCACCTGCACGTCGAGCTTGCTGCTGGGCGCCACGGTCAGGTTCACCCGGGCGGTGTAGCGGCGGGTGTCGTTGCTCTTCTCGGCGCCCTCGCCGTCTTCCAGCGCCCCCGACGCGTAGTAGCGGAAGCGGTCGCTGCCGCCGCTCACCGACGCGTCGTAGTTCTGCTGGCGCCCGGTGCGGAAGATCGGCCGCCCGGCCGCGGCCTCCACCTCCACGATGTCGAAGGGCACGGTGTCGAGCGCGGTGGCGGGGCCGCCGGCGCGCGGCACCGTCCCCCAGTTCACCCAGAAGATCCCCTCGGGGTTGGCCAGGTAGTTCGCGCCCTGCCGCACGGTCACGTTCCACTGCGTTGCGCCGGCCGTGCCCTTCTTGGTGATGATCTGGATCACCCCGTTCGACGCCTCGGTGCCGTAGAGCGTGGCGGCCGCGGGGCCGCGCAGCACCTCCACGCTGGCGATGTCGGCGGGGTTGATGTCGTTGATGCGCGAGATGGTCCCCGAGCCGAACGCCTGGTTGGCGGGGCCGGTGGCCGCGGTGGAGTTGATGCGCACGCCGTCCACGTACACCAGCGGCTCGTTGCTGAGCGAGAACGAGCTGGCGCCACGCACGCGGATGCGCGCGCCCGTCCCCACCGCGCCGGTGCCGGGCTGGATCACCACCCCCGGGGCGCGGCCGTTCAGCAGGCTCTGCACGCTGGTGATGGGTGCCTGCTGGGTGACCTCGGCGGCGTTGATGGTGCCCACGGCGTTCCCCAGCGCGCGGCGCTCGGTGGGCACCGGGGTGCCGGTGACCACCACCGCGTTCAGCGCCACCGCCGCCTCGTTCAGCGCGATGCGCACCTCGGCGTCGCCCACGCGGGCGGTGCGGGTGGCCGGCGCGTAGCCGATAAGCGAGGCGCGCAGCGTGACCTCGGCGCCCGCCAGGCCGGTGAGGCGGAAGCGGCCGCCCGCGTCGGTCACCGCGCGGCGGTCGGTGCCGGGCACGCTCACCTGCGCGCCGCCCAGCGGGCGGCTGCTGGCGACCGAGACCACGGTGCCCGCCACCTCGCCCTGCTGCGCGGCGGCGGCGCGGGGCGCCAGCAGCGCCGCCAGCGCCAGCGCGAGTGCGGCGCGCCGCCATCCCGGCGCGGTGCCGGGGGGCTCCGGACGTGCTACGGATCGCATGGGTCCTCCTCCTTGCGGGTGAGAAAAACGGCGTCCGTGCCGTCCCCGTCTGGGCGGGGGGCGGCGGGGACGCCGGGGATCATGCGGGCGGCGGTGGGGCCGCGCGCGGCGGGTGCGGGCGGGGTAGGGCGGGCGTGGCGGTGCTCCGGGGCGCGAAGGATGGCCGGGCCGGGTCCGGGTACGGCGGCGCTCGCCGCGTGCGTGGCCGTCGGCGACGGGTCACGGGCGTGCGGGCGGCTGCGGTTCCGGTGGATGCGTGGGATTCAGGCGTAGGTTAGCCGGGGCGATGGGAGCGCGCAAGACGAGCGTTTGCGCGGCCGATCGCGATGGCGGCGGGCGAAGAAATGGCTGGGGTAGGGAGGGTGTGGCCGGGACCGCGGGATGAGCCGCGGCGGACGTTCATCTTGCCAAGAGCGGAGCTTCAGTGGCTCTCCCGGTTCGGTTTGGAGGTCACACGGAGCAGCGGAGGGCAACGGAGCAGCGGAGAACTGCGACGAAGTACTTCGTTCCTCCGGCATGATCCTTTTCGACGGCGGCGGTTGGAGGACTGGATCGGCGGAGCCGGTGTCATACCAGGTGGGAGTCGCCACGACAAACCAGCGGTAGCGCACCGGCCTCAGAACTCCGGCCAGAGGCGATGCTTCTCCAGGTCGCCGCGCAGCTTGAGCAGTGCGGCGTCCTTCATCTTGGCCTCCAGCATCACGTCGAACTCCACCGGGCCGGCGGCGCGCAGGAAGGCGGCGAACTCCCACGGGTGCACGTAGTCGGCGTGCTGCGAAAGGAGCGGCGGCACGACCACCTCTTTCGCGCCCCGCACCACCGTGCGCGAGTCGAGCTTCGGCGACGAGAAGTGGACCTTGGGGGTGACGCCGGCGGGCCAGGTCGCCACCGCCGCCCGCACCGCCTCGCCAATCGACAGCGTGCCGGGGTTCAGCAGGTGGTGCTGGTGGTCGAAGATGATGGGGACGCCGATCGCCTCGTGCACGCGCAGGCAGTCCTGCACGGTGTAGAGCGTCTCGTCGTTCTCGATCACCAGCCTGCGCCGCCCCGCCTCGGAGAGGCGCGGGAAGTTGGCGGCGAAGCGCGCGGCGGCGGCCTCCTTGTCACCGTACGCGCCGCCCAGGTGCAGGATGACGACGGCCTCGGGGCCCTGCTCCATGGCGTCGAGCAGCTCGGCCTGGCTGTTCACGTCCCAGATCCCCTTGTCGTTGATCCTGGGGTCGAGGGCGCTCAGCAGCACGTACTGGCTGGGGTGCAGCGACAGCCGGATGCCGCGCTCGCGGGCGATGCGGCCCAGCTCGGCCAGCCCCTGGCGGCACTCGGCGATCTGTCCGTGGAACTGCGGCAGGTCGGGATGCGTGCAGTAGGGCACGAAGTCCGACGAGATGCGGTACATCCGCACGTCGATCTCGTCCAGGTAATCCAGGATCTGCCGCAGGTAGCCGATCGACACCTCCAGGTGCGGCCCGCTCTGCCAGCGCCGCGCGTCGTTGCTCTTCAGCCCCTCGCGCCCCGCCACCTTCACCGCGAACCCCAGCCGGCGCTTCCACACGCGCTTCCCCGGCGCATCCATCATCCGCATCTCCACTGGCTTTTTCCTGGAACGACGAAGCCCCGCCACCCGGCGAGGCTTCCCTCCGCAACCACACGGCCACGGGTCAGCTCCGTGCCCCGTTGCACTTAAACGCACTCACGCACTCACGCACTCACGCACCAGCGCACCTGTCCACCTTCACGGCCGCTCCACGCACACCCACACCGTGTCGGTGCTGGGGCTGTAGAACATGCTGATCACCACGTTCTTCTGGCGGCCGTCGCGGAACTTGAACACGTAGTCGAACACGGTGTGCAGGCTCTTCTTCTCCACGCCCTCCACGAAGCGGCCGTAGAACTCCTGCACCTTGGTGCACGGCGCCACCTCGTCGAAGAAGCTCTTCCCCAGCGCGTCGTCCTTGGCCACGCGGGCCAGGTCGCTCTCGGTCTGGTTGAACTTGAGCACCTTGCCGTCGCGGTCCAGCTGGATCATCCCCACGGGAAGGGTGTCGAGCTCGGTTTCGTTCAGGACGTCGGCTTTCTGGAGCACGCTGCTGGTAGGGGCGGTCGCCTGCATCGGACGGTTCTCCACGTGGAAGTATCGAAAAAGCCTTCCCGCTGGGTGAGCCGGGCGGCGCACGCGGCGGACAAGGAGCGGCGGGACCCGGGGCGGCCACGCGAAAAACATACCCTCGTGCACAACGTTTGTCCATGGTTTGTTCCAGATCATCGTTCGACGGCGTGCCCGGGGGGGTGGAACGGGGGTTGCGACCGGGATCCGTTTCTCCCCGCGCGGCGAGCGCCGGCGCGGGGGCGGTCCCCTTGCACCTCCAAGGAGCGCCCATGAGCAGCGACGACCTGGACCGCGTGGTCCCGATGGACGACCTGGACGACTTCCGCGTGGCGGGTGACGCGCCCGACCCGCGCGGGTGGGAGGTGGTGGCGGCGGACGGCCGGCGGATCGGCGAGGTGGACGAGCTGCTGGTGGACACCGGCGCCATGAAGGTGCGCTACCTGGACGTGGACGTGGACGACGAGGTGAGCGCCGAGCCCGACCGCCACGTGCTGGTGCCGATCGGCTACGCGCGGCTGGACCGCGACCACGACCGCGTGATCGTGGACCAGCTCTCGTCCGCCGACCTGCGCGCGATCCCCGCGTACCGGCACGGCCCCATCACCCGCGACTTCGAGACGAGCGTGCGCGACAGCTGGCGTGCGCGCCCCGCCCAGCCCGCCGCTCCCGCCGGCCGCCCCACCGGTGACGCGATGCGGGCGGAGGCGCGCGACGACGACTTCTACGGCGGCGAGCAGTTCGACGAAACGCACTTCTGGGCCGCGCGGCGCTCCACCGGCCTGGGTGGCGCGCTGGGCGACATCGGCAACGACGCCGGCTACCCGCGCGACCTGGACAGCCGCGCGTAAGGCCGGCATTTCCGGATTTCTCTCACAGAGCGCACGGAGTACACGGAGAGCTGCGCGATCGCGCTTCCCCGTGAGCTCCGTGAGCTCCGTGGGCTCCGTGAGAAACCGGTCGTGGAGGCCGGTCCGCGGCCACTTGGGCCGCGCTCCGCCGCGAGGTAGATTGCCGCCGTGCCGAAGATCTCCTCTCCCGGGCGGCGTGGGCCGTGGGCGCTGGCGCTGGACGTGGGCTCGTCGTCCGTCCGCGCGCAGCTGTACGACGCGGGCGGGCAGCCGCTGGGCGACGCCCCGGCCGCGCAGGTGACGGTGCGGTGGCGCACCGATCCGCCCGGCGCCATGGAGACCGACGCCGGCGCGCTGGTCCGCGCCGCGCTCGCCGCGCTGGACCGCGGCGTGAAGGCCGCCCGCGCCGCGAAGCTCGAGATCGCGGCCGTGGGCGTCGACACCTTCTGGCACGGGCTGATGGGCGTGGCGGCCGACGGGAGCCCGGTGACGCCGCTCTACGCCTGGGGCGACACCCGCGCGCGAGGCGACGCGGCGGCGCTGCGCGAACGGGTGGATGCGGATGCCGCGCACGCGCGCACCGGGTGCTTCGTGCACGAGAGCTACCCGGCCGCGCGGCTGGTCTGGCTGCGCCGTACGCTGGGCGATACCTTCCCGCGCGCCGCGGGATGGCTCTCCATCGGCGAGCACCTGGGCGAGCGGCTCTTCGGTGCTAGGCGGACGTCCATCTCCATGGCGAGCGGCACGGGGTGGATGGACGTGCGGGCCTGCCGCTGGGACGGCGAGATGCTGGCCGCGTGCGGCATCAAGGCGGACGCGCTCCCCGAGCTCTCCGACGAGCCGCTGGCGGGGATGCGCCCCGAGTTCGCGCGCCGCTGGCCGGAGCTGGCCTCGGTCCCCTGGTTCCCCGCGCTGGGCGACGGCGCCTGCGCCACCCTGGGCAGCGGCGCCGCCGGGCCGGGCCGCCTCGCGCTGACGGTGGGCACCAGCGCCGCCGTCCGCGTGCTGCGGGACGATGCAACGCCGCGGGTGCCGCCGGAGCTCTGGCTCTACCGGCTGGACGCGGCGCGGACGGTGGCCGGCCGGGCGCTGAGCAACGCGGGGAACACGATGGCCTGGCTGCGGCAGACGCTGCGCCTCCCCCGCGCCGAGCGGCTCGAGGCCATCCTCGCGGAGCTGGCGGACGCGCCCCCGCCGGCGCTGGAGGTCGTCCCCGTGCTGCTGGGCGAGCGCCCGCCCCTTTCCGAGCGCGGCGACGTGGCGGCGATCGCCCGGATGACGATGAGCACCACGCCGGTGGAGATCTGGCGCGCGTGGCTGTGGGCGCTGGCCGGCCGGATCGCCGAGGCGGTGGCGGTGGTGGAGCGCGAATACGGACGGGCGGCCGAGATCGTGGCCAGCGGCGGCGCCCTGCACGCCTCGCCCGCCTTCCGCGGGGTCGTGGAGCGCGCGCTCGGCCGCCCGCTCCCCCTGCGCGGCGGCCACGGCGACGAGACCGCGCGCGGCGCCGCGCTGATCGCCCTGGAGCGCCTCACGCCGCCGCCGCGGCCCTGATCTCGCGGTCCGCCCCGCTGCCGTCCCCGGCGAACGGATCTCCGCGTGGGAGTCCGCGCAGGCGGACTTCCCGAAGTTCCAGCGGCGGGTTTCAACCCGCCGAGGTGGCGCACTCCGGGCCATCGGGGGCAAAGGCGGCCGTGGTTTCAATCGCCCCGTGCGTTCGTGCCGTGGCGCGGTCCGCGGATGTTTCAGGAACGATCCAACCTCCAACCAGCACCGATCGATGTCCGACGGCAAGCCGTACGGCGGCGACCTCGACCAGCTCTGCATCAACACCATCCGCACCCTGGCGATGGACGCGGTGCAGAAGGCCAACTCCGGGCACCCCGGCACGCCCATGGCGCTGGCGCCGCTGGCGTACGCGATCTGGACGCGCCACCTGAAGCACAACCCGCGCGACCCGAAGTGGATCGACCGGGACCGCTTCATCCTTTCCGCCGGCCACGCGAGCATGCTGCTGTACTCGCTGCTCTACCTCACCGGCTACGGGCTGGAGCTGGGCGACCTGGAGAACTTCCGGCAGTGGGAGAGCAAGACGCCGGGCCACCCCGAGTACGGGCTGACGCCGGGCGTGGAGACCACCACGGGCCCGCTGGGGCAGGGCTTCGCCAACGGCGTGGGGATGGCGATGGCCGAGGCGCACCTGGCCGCGCTCTTCAACACCCCCGAGCACCAGCCGGTCGACCACTACGTCTACGCCATCTGCAGCGACGGCGACCTGATGGAGGGCGTGGCGAGCGAGGCGGCGTCCGTGGCCGGGCACCTGAAGCTGGGCAAGCTCATCTACTTCTGGGACGACAACAACATCACCATCGAGGGGAGCACCACCCTCGCCTTCACCGAAGACGTGCTCGCCCGCTTCGCCGCGTACGGCTGGCACACCGACCGGATCGACGACGCCAACGACCTGGACGCCATCGACGCCGCCATCCAGCGCGCCAAGGACGACCCGCGCCCGTCGATGATCGGCGTGAAGTCCATCATCGGCTACGGCTCGCCCAACCGCGCGGGGACCGAGAAGGCGCACGGCGAGCCGCTGGGCGAGGACGAGGTGAAGCTCGCCAAGCAGCAGCTCGGCTGGCCCACCACCGACACCTTCTGGGTCCCCCAGGAGGCGCTGGACCACATGCGCCAGGCCGGTGAGCGCGGCCAGGCGTGGCAGGACGAGTGGCAGCGCCGCTATGACGACTTCCGCCGCTCCGAGCCCGACCTGGCGCGGAAGCTGGACGACGCGCTGCACCGCCGCCTCCCCCAGGGGTGGGACGCCGATCTCCCGAAGTGGAGCAAGGACGACAAGCCGCTGGCCACCCGCGCGGCGAGCGGAAAGGCGATCAACGCCATCGCCCGGCACGTCCCCTGGCTGATCGGCGGCTCGGCGGACCTGGCGGGATCGAACAACACGCACATCGATGGCGGCGGCGACTTCGAGGCGGGGAGCTACGACGGGCGCGTCCTGCACTTCGGGGTGCGCGAGCACAGCATGGGCTCGCTGATGAACGGGATGACGCTGCACGGCGGGGTGCGCGTGTTCGGCGGCACCTTCCTGATCTTCAGCGACTACATGAAGCCGCCGATCCGCCTGGCGGCGCTGATGGAGCAGCCCACCATCTACGTCTTCACCCACGACTCGGTCGGCTTGGGCGAAGACGGCCCCACGCACCAGCCGATCGAGCAGCTCGCCTCGCTGCGCGCCGTCCCCGGCCTGATCGACCTGCGCCCGGGCGACGCCAACGAGACCGCCGAGGCGTGGCGCTGGCTGATGGAGCACAACGACGGCCCGGCGTTCCTCTCCCTCACCCGCCAGGCGCTCCCCAACCTGGACCGCACGGTGTACGCCCCGGCCGACGGCCTGCGGAAGGGTGCCTACGTCCTTGCCGACGCCGAGGGCGAGCTGAAGGTGCTCGTGATGGCCACGGGGAGCGAGCTGAGCGTGGCGGTGGAGGCGCGCGAGGCGCTGCAGGCGCAGGGGATCGGCACGCGCGTGGTGAGCATCCCCAGCTGGACGCTCTTCGCCCAGCAGCCGAAGGAATACCGGGACCAGGTGCTGCCGCCCGCGGTGAAGGCGCGCATCAGCATCGAGGCCGCGAGCACGATGGGGTGGGAGAAGTGGGTGGGCGGCGAGGGCCACGCCATCGGCATCTCGCGCTTCGGCGCGTCGGCCCCCGCCAAGGAGATCTTCAAGCAGCTGGGCCTGAGCGCCGACAACGTGGTGGCGAAGGCGAAGGAGCTGCTCGGCCTGGGCGACGGCTCGGGCCACGAGTCGGGCGAAAGTGCCGCGGGCCCCGCGAAGCATGGGACGGACGAGAAATAGCGTCTGCGCGGGGTGGAGGCACCGCTGACAGGTGCGCCAGTGCGTGAGTGCGTTTTTGCTGAGTGCCGGGACCGGCTGACAGCCTCGCCCGGGATGAAGTGCTCCCCCTCCCCCGCGGAGCGCGGGGAGGGGCCGGGGGAGGGGGCCTGACGGGGCTCGGCCGGCGCCGCTCTCCCGCACGCAGTTCACGCACTCCCGCACCCGTGCAGTGCCTCTCCCGCCACCGCCGCCCCCGCCCCGCCCGATCCTTGCATCACCCCAGAAGCCGATCCCCAACCCGAAGGAAAGCACCATGGCAACCGAACAGAATCCGCTCCACCGCCTTCACGACGAAGGCCAGAGCGTGTGGCTCGACTACATCCGCCGCGGCATCATCGACAACGGTGAGCTGCGGGCGATGATCGCGCAGTTCGACCTGCGCGGCGTCACCAGCAACCCGTCGATCTTCGAAGAGGCGATGGGGAAGAGCGACGACTACGACGACGAGCTGGAGCAGCTCGCCGCCGACGGCGTGGAGGCCGGCGAGGCGTTCGAGCAGATGGCGGTGAAGGACATCCAGCGCACCTGCGACCTCTTCCGCCCCATCTACGACGCCGCCCAGGGCCACGACGGCTTCGTCTCGCTCGAGGTGTCGCCCCTGCTGGCCGGCGACAAGGAGAAGACGGTGGACGAGGCGCGCCGGCTGTGGAAGCTGGTGGACCGCCCCAACCTGATGATCAAGGTCCCCGGCACCGACCCGGGGATCGCCGCCGTGGAAACGCTCCTGGCCGACGGGCTCAACATCAACATCACCCTCCTCTTCTCCATCCGGAGCTACGAGGCGGTGATGGAGGCGTACCTGCGCGGGCTGGAGCGCCGCGTGGAGCAGGGGAAGCCGGTGGAGCGCATCGCCTCGGTGGCCTCGTTCTTCGTGTCGCGCGTGGACAGCTCGGTCGACGCGGCGCTGCAGAAGATCGTGGACGAGGGCGGGCCCAACGCGGAGCGCGCCAAAGCCGTCATGGGCCGCGCGGCCGTGGCGAACGCGAAGATGGCGTACGCGCGCTTCCAGCAGGTGTTCGCGGGCGAGCGCTGGGAGCGCCTGCAAGCGCAGGGTGCACGGGTTCAACGCCCCCTCTGGGCCAGCACCAGCACCAAGAACCCCGAGTACCGCGACGTGATCTACGTGGAGGAGCTGATCGGCCCCGACACCGTGAACACCATTCCGCTGGCCACCCTCAAGGCCTTCGCCGACCACGGCCAGGTGCGCCGCACCGTGGACGTGGACCTCGACCGCGCGCGCGCCGATCTGGCGACGCTGCAAGAGCTTGGGATCAGCCTGGACGACGTCACCACCCAGCTCCAGGAGGAGGGGGTGGAGAAATTCTCGAAGTCGTTCCGTCAAATGATCCAGGCGGTGGGCGAGAAGCTGGAGCGGGTGGCGCAGGGGACCTGATCCGGCCCCCGCGTAGCCGGCGGTTTTCGCCCCCCGCGCGCCTTAGGCGACGGGGGGCGAAAAATTTTTACTTGCGCTGCGGGAGGCGGGACAGCATCATGATACGGTCATTTCGCGCAGGGGTTGTGTCTGGGTGTCCACCTCTGGCAGGCGCGTACGAACCGTACACCTCCGGCCACCGTTGGGACATCGCCCTGTGGCACAGGCGCCTCGTTCGGGGAAGGCGTGCCGCAGGGACCGGCAGCCGGGAGTGGGTAGCGCCGCATGAGCTAAAACCAGCAACGGCACCGGATTCGCGCCGTTCGGGACGATTCCGAGACGATTGGTACGCCGTTTGCTCAAACTGCAACCTCACAAGTATCAGAAATCAGGGTGAAGGCTCCAAACAATCGCGAATCTCCTTCTTCATCGACGCACGACAAACGCAGTCCCGATTGAGCAGTGCAGGTGCCAGGGCAGGACCACGGGGAAAGGCAGCTTCGGATAACGCGCCACACACGTAACCGCCCGTACACGTACCGCTCGCACCATCCGCCCCAACCGTGGCCTGCCCGGCCGCACGGACGGAGCCGGAAAATTACCCGTCGGAGTTAATGCGAGACCAAAGCTCGTTGGCCGCAGGGGTTGGATCGCCGGACATTCCCTGGCAGTACCCGATACATGCTCGGATCAAAAAGCGGGACCCTTCGATGCGGACCGGCACAGCCCTCGTGGCGACCGGGCCGGCTCCCCTTCCACGGGAGCCGGCCCGGAGCCGTTTGGGGCCGCCGCTGGTACAGGGGGGCGGTCCTTTTCCCGCGGCTGGGCGGTGAGCTCGCCCGCGCCCCGGTCCCCAGTACCGCCGCCTTCGGCCGCGCGGCTCGGTTACCCGCGGGTGCGTTCTTGCGAGGGGGGCGAGCGCCGGACCACCTTGCTTCCTCCTTTTCCACTTCTTGAACGACCACGGGGGCGGCGATGAAGATCGGGATCCTGGGGAGCGGCGTGGTGGGGCAGTCGCTGGGGCGCGGGTTCGCGGCGCGGGGCGACGAGGTGATCATCGGCACGCGCGAGGGCGGCGGCGGCAAGCTGCGCGAGTGGGCGGAGGGCACCGGCGGCCGGGGCCGCGCCGGGACGTTCGCCGAGGCGGCGGCGTTCGGCGAGATCGCCGTCCTCGCGACGAAGTGGGAGGGGACCGAGAACGCGCTGGGGCTGGCGGGGGCCGGGAACCTGGCCGGGAAGATCGTGATCGACGTGACCAACCCGCTCGACTTCAGCGCGGGCGCGCCGCGGCTGGCGCTGGGCCACGGCGACTCGGGCGGCGAGCAGGTGCAGCGCTGGCTCCCGGAGGCGAAGGTGGTGAAGGCGTTCAACATCATCACCGCCGCGGAGATGGTGAACCCCGACTTCCCCTGCGGGCCGCCCACGATGTTCATCTGCGGCGACGACGAGGGGGCGAAGCAGGCGGTGGCCGGGATCTGCCAGGACTTCGGCTGGGAGGTGGTCGACACCGGCGGCATCGACGGCGCGCAGCTGCTGGAGCCGCTTGCGATGCTCTGGATCATGCACGGCATCCGCTCGGGCGCGTGGAGCCACGCGTTCAAGCTGCTGCGGAAGTAGGCGCCGGGGGGTGAGACGGTGGTGCCCGGGGCGACTGAAGTCGCCGCGTCGCCGCAACAACCACACGAAGTCCGCCTTCGCGGACTACTGGCCGCGGTGCCGGCGTGAGTGCGGGTGCACGGCGGCCTGCATCTTCGCCGACGGTGGGAGAGCAGGCTCGCCCTGCCCGGAACCTTCGCGCGTAGCGAACGTCCGCCCATTTGCGTAGATGTTCGTGCGGAAGTCCGCGCAGGCGGAGGTTGGGCCGTTGTTGCCTCGGATTACTTCAATCCGGGGTGACCGGCGGGCCGGCCGGACACCCGGGCTCTCGCGCCGGGGTCGGCGTGCAGTCCGCGCAGGCGGACTTCGCGTGGTTGTTGCAGCGAATGATTTTATTCGACCAGTATGGGGCCTGTCCGATGCTGGCCTTGTGCGATGCAGAGTTGGCCCGGCGCGGTCCCTGATGGAGCTCCGGGGATGATCCCACAGAGGAGGCGGTTATCAGCACGCGTGAACTGATCGAGCTGGAGGTGCCGCGCGAGCGGGCGATCCTGGTCGGCGCGCCCAAGAAGAGCGAGCCGGCGCAGGTGACCGACGAGCACCTGGAAGAGCTGGAGCGCCTGGCCGACACCGCCGGCGTGGACGTGGTCGGCACGCTGATCCAGCGCGTGGACAAGCCGCACCCGCGCCTGTACATCGGCGAGGGGAAGGCCGAGGAGCTGAAGGGGCTGGCCGCCGCCGAGGACGCCACGCTGGTGATCTTCGACGACGAGCTGTCGCCCGCGCAGGGGCGCAACCTGGAGAAGGAGGTGGGCACGCGCATGATGGACCGCGCGGAGCTGATCCTCGACATCTTCGCCACCCGCGCCCGCAGCGCCGAGGCCCGCGCCCAGGTGGAGCTGGCGCAGCTGCAGTACCTTCGCCCCCGCCTCACCCGGATGTGGGCGCACCTGAGCCGCATCCGCGGCGGCCCCGGGATGCGCGGCCCCGGCGAAACGCAGCTGGAAACCGACCGCCGGATGGTGGACATCAAGATCGCCCGGCTGAAGGACGAGCTGGAGCGGGTTGCCCGCCACCGCGCCACCCAGCGCAAGAGCCGCGAGGGCGAGCTGCGCGTGTCGCTGGTCGGCTACACCAACGCCGGCAAGTCGTCCATCCTGCGCGGGGTGAGCGGGAGCGACGTGTTCGTGGAGGACCGGCTCTTCGCCACCCTCGATCCCACCACGCGCTCGGTGGACGTCGGGGAAGGCTACGAGGTGCTGCTGACGGACACGGTCGGCTTCATCCGCAAGCTGCCGCACCACCTGGTCGCCTCCTTCCGCGCCACCCTCGAGGAAGCCGCCGAGGCCGACCTGCTGCTGCACGTGATCGACAGCTCGCACCCCGGCTGGGAAGAGCAGAAGGACGTGGTCGAGGAGGTGCTGAGCGACCTGAAGATGCGCGAGCGGCCGACGGTGCTCGTCTTCAACAAGGTGGACCGGCTGACGCACGGCGAGGAAGAGGCGCTGCGCCAGCGCAACCACGGCGGCCGCGCCATCTTCGTGAGCACCGTGGAGAACGGCGGGCTGGAGCCGCTGCGCGAGCTGCTGCGCGGGGAAGCCCGCAAGCTGCGCCCCGACAGCCGCGTGACGCTGAGCAGCGCACAGGGCGCCCTGCTCGCCGAGATCTACCGCGAGGGCGAGGTGCTGGAGCGCGTGGACGAGGGCACCGAGATCCGTCTGCGCGCGCGACTCCCCGAGGCCACGCTTGGGCGGCTGCGCGGCCGGGGGGTGAAGGTCGAGTGACTGCGGTGCTGAGTGCTGAGTGCTGAGTGCTGAGTGCTGAGTGCTGAGTGCTGAGTGCTGAGTGCTGAGTGCTGAGTGCTGAGTGCTGAGTGCGGGGGTGTCGCGGGGAATATGCGAGTGAACTCGCAGACTCGCGACGCGCAAGTAAAAGCGGCGGCGGGCGGTAGCGCGGGTCGGGGTAGACGGCGGGGTCGCCGCGCCAGGGGAAGCCGGGGACGCCGGCGTTGGCGCGGCGATGGTCTTCGGCGAAGTACAGGCCGTACACCTGGTCCAGCAGCGGAAAGTCCGCCGGCGTGACGCGGAGGCGCGCGAGCGGCGGCACCGGGCACGGCGACGACCACTGCATGGCGCGGTGCTCGGCGCGGAACGGAGCGCGGGGGAGGACGTAGACGGTGCCGCCGCGCCACGGCCGGTACGGCAGCGCCCGGTAGTCCACCACGAACCAGAGGCCGTCCTCGGCCCCGCCGTTCACCTCGCGCGGCGCCTGGATGGTGCTGAACGCGGGGACGCAGGGGATCTCCAGCAGCCGCGCCCGGTCGATGATGGCGTAGAAGATCGCCGTCAGCCCGCTGGAGGCGGCGTGCACCCTGGGCGTGTCGCCGCCGGTGATGTTGTCGTTCGCGGCGCGCGGCTCGAACACGGTGATGCCGCCGCTCGCCGAGCCGTGCGCCAGACAGTCCCGCCGCCCCACCAGGTATTCCAGGAAGATCCAGGGTTCCACGCCGAGCGTTTCGCGATCGATCACCTGGTTGCCACCGGGCGCGACCCAGCGCTCGTACGCCGCGTCGCACGCGGCGAGCGTTGCCGCGCCCCACGCCACCGCGGGCGCGGCGATCAGCTCGTGCAGCGCGAGCGCGTCATAGGTCTCCCTGAGCGAATGGCGCTGCTTCGCGAGCTCCAGCAGCTCGTCGAGCTCGGCCTTGAGGTAGGTCACGGTGCGGACGTCGGGATGCGGCGTTAGGTGGCCGCGGAAGATAACGGGGCGGAACCCGCGCCCGGTACTGGCGCCGCGGCGTACACTACGTTCTCTGCAGAGCTCCTTTGCGACATACCGTTTCGGATGTGCGCGTTGTTTACTATCATTCTTCCCGCGGCACGAGTTCTCCCCCGTGGCGCCGAGGTCCACGAGGGGGACCGTGCGGCGTCGCAGCCGCGGAAATCCTGGTATCTCGCGGACCGCATCCACGCCGCCGCCGCGGACGCCGGGGCGCCAACCATCAACCCGTCTTCCGTCGGTCTCGGCTGATGAGCACCTGGAACGATCCGGACGCGTGGGAGAAGGCACGCAGCCGCGAAGAGTGCGGCGTCTGCGCGCGCGGGGTGCCGGTGGACGCGGTGGCGGTGCTCGAGGCGTCGTGGGTCGGCATGCCCGAGGACGGGCCGATGCGCGGCTACTGCTTCCTGATGCTGATCGGCCACGCGGTCGAGCTGCACGACGTGGAGCCCGGCGCCGCCGCGGCGTTCATGCGCGACGCGCGGCGCGTCTCGGCCGCGGTGCAGGCGATCACCGGCGCGGTGAAGATGAACTACGAGATCCACGGCAACACGGTGCCCCACCTGCACCTGCACGTCTTTCCGCGCTACCCCGGCGATCCGTTCGTGGGGAAGCCGATCGACCCGCGCGCCATCCGCCACGCCGTCTACGCGCCCGGCGAGCACGCCTCCCTGCGCGACGCGCTGCGCCACGCCCTCATCCGCTCCGCACGCTGATGCCCTACTTCCGCCCGTACGACTTCGACAACCTGCCGGTGCCTCCCGACCCCAACGCGCCGCCCCCTCCGCCGCCGCCCGAGCCGGTGCCCCCGCGCCGCCGGCTTCCCCGCGAGCGGCACCCCGAGGGCGTGCCGTGGCCGGGCCGCCCCCCGCGCGAGGCGCCCGTCCCGCGCGCGGAGGGGATGCGCGGGCCGGGACGCCGGCCCGCGCCGCCGCCGGTGCTGGACCGGCTGTGGATCATCGGGCCCGGGCGGCTGGGGCTGGCGCTGGGGTACCGGCTGGCCCGCGCCGGGGCGGTGGGGACGCTGGTGTACTCGGGGCGCGGCGCCGAGAAGCCGGATCATCCGATCTTCTCGCAGTTTCCCTGGCTGGTGCGCTACCAGGCCGGGGTGGCGCCGGCGCCCTCCAGCGGCACCGGCGTGCTGATCGCCGTCCCCGACGACGCGCTGCCGGAGGTGGTCTCGGCCCTGGCCGGGCTTGAATTGCCGAAGGGCGTCCCCGTGCTGCACGCCAGCGGCAGCCTCTCGGCCGAGATCCTGGCGCCGCTGGCCGCCCGGGGGCACCCCACCGGCGGGCTGCATCCGCTGGCCGCCATCGCCGATCCCGTGGACGGGGCCGACCGGCTGCGCGGCGCCACCTTCGGCGTGGAGGGCCAGGGCGCCGCGCGCGAGCTGGCCGAGCGGCTGGTGTCGGCGTGCGAGGGGTTCGTGCTGGCGATCGAGCCGGGCGGGAAGGCGTTGTACCACGCGGCGGCCGTCTTCGCCTCGAACTACGCGGTGGCGCTGATGAGCGTGGCCGAGCGGCTGATGGTGCGGGCCGGGGTCGAGGCGGCGGACGCGCAGGCGGCGCTGGCGCGGCTGGCGGTGGGCGCGGTGCAGAACGTGGCGGCGCAGGGCCCGGCGGCGGCGCTCACCGGCCCGATCGCCCGCGGCGACGCCGAGACGGTGGAGCGGCACCTGGCGCGGTTGTCGGGGGGCGACCGCGACTTATATTGCCTGCTCGGCCGCGAGGCGCTGAAGCTGGCCTCGGAGCGTGGGGTGGGCGCGGGCGCCGTGGCGCGCCTGGAGGGACTTCTGGGAGAGGCGGAGTGAGGCTTTACGTCAACATCGACCACGTGGCCACCGTGCGGCAGGCGCGGGGGACCGACGAGCCCGACCCCGTGCGCGCCGCCGTGCTGTGCGAGCTGGGCGGCGCCGACGGGATCACCGTGCACCTGCGCGAGGACCGGCGCCACATCCAGGACCGCGACGTGGAGCTGCTGCTGCGCACCGCGCGCACGGTGGTCAACCTGGAGCTCGCCGCCGCCAGCGACGTGCTCGCGCTGGCCGAGGCGTGGAAGCCGCACCAGGCCACCCTGGTCCCCGAGCGGCGCGAAGAGGTGACCACCGAGGGCGGGGTGGAGCTGCACAGCGAGGCGGCGCGCAGGTGGCTGGGCGACGCGCTGAAGCGGCTGAAGGACGCCGGGATCCGCACCTCGCTCTTCATCGACCCCGACCCCGACGCGGTGCGCGCCTCGCGCGACCTGGGGGCCGACGCGGTGGAGCTGCACACCGGCGAGTACGCCAACACCCGCGGGCCCGAGCGGCAGGAGCAGCTGCTGCGCCTGCGCCGCGCCGCCGCGCTGGGGCGCTCCGTCGGCCTGGCCGTCCACGCCGGGCACGGGCTGACCTACGAGAACGTGACCCCCGTGGCCGCCATCGAGGAGCTCGAGGAGCTGAACATCGGCCACAGCATCGTCTCCCGCGCGGTGTTCACCGGGGTGGAGCGCGCCACCCGCGACATGGCCGAGATCATCCGCCGCGCCCGCGCCTGACCCGTCCCCATCCCCCACCCGCCGATCTCATGTCGCAACCGTTGAACGAGTACTTCGTCCAGGAGTCGAGCGAGTACCTGGACGAGCTCGACGCGCTGCTGGCGCGCCCCGGCGCGCCCGACGCCGTGGAGTTCTTCCGGCTCGCCCGCGGTGTGCGCGGCAGCGCGCAGATCGCCGGGGTGCAGGCGGTGGCGCGCGTGGCCGAGGGGCTCGAAGACGCCGCCCGCGCGCTGCGCGACGGCGCGCTCCCCTGGAGCGACGAGGTGCGCGGCCGCGCCCACGAGACCGCGGCCGACCTGCGCGCGCTGGTCACGGCGAGCGCGCGCTGGGGCGCCGACGAGGACCGGCGCGCCCAGGCCGCCGCGGCGCGCTGGGAGGGCGTGGCGGGCGGCCGGCGCCGCGGCCCGGGCGAAGGGCGCCCCGCGGGGCAGATCTACGACTTCCTGCGCCGCGAGCTGGAAGGGGTGGTCGGCGAGCTGGACCGCGCGCTGAGCGAGCTGCAGGCGAACGCCACCGACCGCGAGCCGCTGCGCACCGTGCTGCGGCGGATGCGCCCGGTGCGCGGCGTGGCGGGGATGGACACCCTCTCGCCCGTGCTCGAGGTGCTGGAGGCGATCGAAGACACCGCCCACGCCATCCTCAAGCGCACCACCCCGGTGGGGACGGAGGAGCGCACGCTGCTGGCTTCCGCGCGCGACGCCCTGCGCGCCGCCGGCAGCGCCCTGGAGCACGGGGGAGACGTCGGCTCGACCCGCGAGCTGGAGCGCTTCCGCGACGTGCGCGACCAGGCCGAGGGCGAGGGCGTGGCCGACGGGAGCGTGGTCCCCGTCAGCGCGCTCTTCTACGACGACGCGGGCCCGCACGTGGTCTCGTCGCCGATGGCGCCGGTCCCCGGGTCCGCGGCGGCCGAGGAGCACGACGGCACGCTCTCGGGCGACGTGGAGGCGTTCCTGAGGATGGAGGCCACGGGCTTCCTGGACCGCGCCGAGGGGCTGGTCGCCTCGCTCAGCGCGCGGCCGGGGCGCTTCACCCGGATCGCGCGCGACCTGGCCGAGCTGGCGCGCGGCGTGGGCGAGCTGGCGGTGACCTACGGGATGACGGTGATCGCCCACGCCGCCGAGGACGCGGCGATGCGCATCGTGCAGGCGGCGGGGCCCGACGAGGCGCGCGGCGCGCTGCTGCGGCTGCGCTCGTCGCTCCCCGGCGCCGCCCCCGCGCCCGAGGCGGTGGAGGTGGAGCCGGTGGACGCGCCGGCCTCCGCTCCGCCGTCGCCGACCGCGGCGCCGCCGGTTCCCGCCGCGGCGGCGGAGGACGGGGTGATGCCGATCGAGGCGCTGGTGTACGCCCCCGACGACGCGCTGCGCGAGGCGCTGGGGATGCGCGAGCGCGTTTCTACGCTGGCGGGCGACACGGGCGACCTGGCCAACGCGCTGGACGAGCTGTTCGGGCTGGTGGCGCTGGGGCTGGAGCGCAGGGGCGCGGCCGCGGCATGAAGCAGCGCCTGAGGGTCGCCGTGTCGCTGGCGGTGACCGCGTTCTTCCTGTGGCTGGCGCTGCGCGGCGTGGTGTGGATCGACGTGTGGCGGCACCTGCGCACCGCCAACTGGCTGTACCTGGCGCTCAGCGCCTTCGTGGGGACGGTCGCGGTCCACGTCCGCGCGCTGCGCTGGAAGACGCTGCTGGCGCCGGTGGACCCCCGCGTCGCCTTCCACCCGCGGGTGGCGGGGGCGGCGGTGGGGTTCGCGGCCAACAACCTGATCCCCGCCCGCGTGGGCGAGGTGGTGCGTGCCGTGGTGACGGCGCGGCTGGCGAAGCTGCCGGTCAGCGCCGTTTTCGCGTCGCTGGTGGTGGAGCGCGTGCTGGACGGGCTGGTGACGGTGGTGCTCCTCTTCGGGGTGATGGCGCTCCCCGGCTTCCCCAGCCCCGAGCGCGCCGCGGCGGCGCTGGCGGTGGTCCGGGTGGTGGCGCTGGTGATGGCGGTGGCGGGGCTGGTGCTGATCGCGCTGGCGCTGCTCCCCGGCCCCGCGGTGGCGCTGGCGGAGCGCACCGTGGCCAACCTGCTGCCGCGGCGGCTGCGCGGGCCGTTCATCGCCCGGCTGAACGAGTTCATCGCCGGGCTGGCGGTGCTGCGCAACCCGCGGCTGCTGGCGCTGTCGGTGGGGTGGGCGGTGGCGCAGTGGCTCTTCCTGCCGCTCTCCATCTACTTCGGGTTCCTGGCCTTCGGGATCCACGAGCCCGGCTACACCGGCGCGGTGTTCCTGCAGACCGCCATCAACCTGGCCGTGGCGGTGCCCAGCTCGCCGGGCTTCTTCGGCCCGCTCGAGGCGGCGGCGCGGTTCGGGCTGGGGCTGTGGGGGGTGGACGAGACGCGTGCCGTGTCGTTCGCCATCGGCTGGCACCTGGCCGGGTACCTGGGGGTGACGCTGCTGGGGCTGTGGTACGTGCAGCGGCTGGACCTGAGCTGGCGCGAGCTGATCGGCACCGCCGAGAAGGTGGAGCACGGCGATCCCGCCCCGTCCTCGCCGGTGGATCCGCCGCGGGCGGGCTCGGCGCCGGTGGATGCGCGCCGTGGCTGACCGGGCCGAGATCGCCGCGCCCGCCAAGGTCAACCTGCGACTGTGCATCCTGGCGCGCGAGGAGGGCGGCTTCCACGCGCTGGAGACCATCTTCTGCGCCATCTCGCTGGCGGATACGATCGTCGTCACCCGCGGTGATCGGGGCATCCGGCTGACGGTG
>DASSME010000122.1:0-41367 GCA_035689035.1 Longimicrobium sp.
GCGGGTCGGTGATCGTGATGGACGACACCACCAACATCGTCAAGCAGGTGCGGCGGATGGTGGACTTCTACGCCCACGAGAGCTGCGGGCAGTGCACCCCCTGCCGCGAGGGCACCGCCTGGGCCGCCAAGATCCTGCGCCGCATCGAGCAGGGCCGCGGCGTCCCCGACGACATCGACACGCTGCTGGCGATCAGCGAGAACATGTCGGGCCGCACCATCTGCGTGCTGAGCGACGCCGCCGCGGCGCCGATCACCAGCAGCATCGAGAAGTTCCGCGCCGACTACGAGGCGCTGATGGCGCCCGAGCCGGGGCTGGTGGGCGCCGGGCTCACCGGCGCGGCGCACGGCTCGGTGCGGTAGGGGCGGGTGGGGCGGCGCGTCGAACCGCGGCCGCCGTTCCTGCTCCGCTTCCGCACCTGGAAGTGGACGGCGATGGGCGCGCTGGTGGCCATGATCCTGTGGAGCGCCACCGCCGGCTGCATGGGGCGGCACCGGGGCCTGGGCACCTGCCGGCCCGCGCGCACCACGTCGGAGCAGTACACGGCGTTCGGGGCGGTCGGCGCGTTCGTGGGGTTCCTGGCGGCGTACGTGAGCAACGCGCCGGTGCGGCACCGCCCGCCGGTGGAAGACGACCTGTAGGATACGGCCGGGCCATGGTACGCCCGGCGGATTGCATAGAAGAGGAGGCCGCGTGGCCGAAGCGACGAAGGCGGCGGTGGAAACCGTCCACATCACGATCGACGGCATCGAGCTCGACGTGCCCAAGGGCACGCGCATCCTCGACGCCGCCGCGATGGCGGGCGTGGACGTGCCGCACTACTGCTATCACCCGGAGCTGACCGCGCCGGCGCAGTGCCGCATGTGCCTGGTGGAGATCGAGAAGGTGCCCAAGCTGCAGCCCTCGTGCGTGGCGACGGTGGCCGACGGCAACGTGATCCACACCCAGAGCGAGAAGGCGCTCGAGGCCCGCAAGGGCGTCCTCGAGTTCTACCTGGTGAACCACCCGCTCGACTGCCCGGTCTGCGACCAGAGCGGCGAGTGCAAGCTGCAGGACTACACCTCGGCCGAGGGCCGCGCCATCGGCCGCAGCCACGAGCCCAAGCGCGTGCTGGGGCGCGACGACTTCGGCGGCGACGTGACCTTCTACGCCGACCGCTGCGTGATGTGCACCCGCTGCGTGCGCTTCATGCGCGAGGTGGCGCAGGACGAACGGCTCACCGTGGTGCAGCGCGGCCACCGCGCCGTGATCGACACCTTCTTCGACGAGGGGCTGGAGGGGAACCTCTGGGCCGACAACATCGTCGACATCTGCCCGGTGGGCGCGCTGGTCTCCAAGGACTTCCTGCACAAGGCCCGCGCCTGGGACCTGGACCGCACCCCCTCCATCTGCCCCAACTGCAGCCAGGGGTGCAACGTCCGCCTGGAGACGCGCGACAACCAGGTGCAGCGCATCAAGCCGCGGCCCAACCCCGAGGTCAACGCGCACTGGATGTGCGACTACGGGCGGCTGAACTACGAGTGGATCAACCGCGGCGCCCGCATCGAGGCCCCGCTGGTCCGCGGCGCCGACGGGACGCTGCAGGCCGTGAGCTGGAGCGAGGCGCTGACGAAGCTCGCCGCCGCGCTCCAGGGCGCGGCGGGCGAGGCGCGCGCCGTGGTCAGCCCGTTCATGGCGAACGAGGACCTGGGCCTGCTGCGGCGCGTGATCGACGCCACCGGCGGCGGCGGCGGCGTCTACCGCTGCCAGACGGGCGAGGAAGTGGTGCTCCCCGGCTTCCCCACGCTGGCGCTGCGGCAGGACCGCGCGGCCAACGTGCACGGCGCCGAGCTCTTCGGCTTCACGCGGACGGGCGGCGCGGACGGGCTGGGTGGGGTGGAGGCGGTCGCGGGCCACACCGGCGCGCTCTGGGTGCTGGGCGACGAGCTCAGCGACGCGCCGGCGGATTTCGGGTCGGGCGCGAGCGTGTTCGTCTACGTCGGGCACTTCCTCTCGCCCGCGGCGCGCAACGCCCACTTCGTCCTCCCCGCGACCACGTTCGCGGAGATGGAGGGGACGTTCACCAACGTGCAGAAGCGCGTGCAGCGCTTCTGGCCCGCGCTGCAGGCGCCGGGGATGGCGCGTCCCGCGTGGCAGATCCTGGGCGTGCTGCTGGCCGGGATCAGCGACGCCGCGCCGGTGGCCACCGCGGCGGACGCGTTCGCGCTGCTGGGCCAGGTGCGCCCCGAGCTGGCTTCGCTGGCCTGGGGCGACCTGGGGCAGCAGGGCGCGCGGCTCGGCTCCATGGCCGAAGCGGGCGACTGAGGACGGATTCGCGTCCGGGTGAGGATGAAGTACGGCCCGCCGCCATCCCGGTGGCGGGCATGAACGGGAGAAAGCCACTCCGCCGATGCAGGCAGCAAGCGTAGCAACGTACCACGACGTCGCCGGCAGCGCCTACGTGATCTCCACGGTGGTCAAGGTGCTGGTGGTGTTCGTGGCCGTGCTGGTGATCGTGGCGCTGCTCACCCTGATGGAGCGCAAGGTGAGCGCGTGGATGCAGGACCGGCTGGGCCCCAACCGCGTGGGCCCCGGCGGCCTGCTGCAGCCGGCCGCCGACGGTCTCAAGAACATCCTGAAGGAAGAGACCAACCCGGCCGAGGCCAACCGCGTGTTCTTCACGCTGGCGCCGATGCTGTCCATCACGCCGGCCATGCTCACCTTCGCGGTGATCCCCTTCGCCTCGCCGCTGCCGATCGGCAAATACGGCGTGGTGCACATGATCCTGGCCGACATCCCGGTGGGGATCCTCTTCCTGCTGGCGTTCAGCTCGCTGGGCGTGTACGGGATCGTGATCGCCGGGTGGGCCTCCTTCAACAAGTACGCGCTGCTGGGGGGGCTCCGCGCCGGCGCGCAGATGATCAGCTACGAGATCGCGCTGGGGCTTTCGCTGATGTCGGTGTTCATGGTCACCGGCAACGTGAGCCTGCGCGAGGTGGTGTGGAAGCAGCAGCAGATGCACGTGTGGTTCGCTATCCCGCTCGCCGTGTCGTTCTTCTTCTTCTGGATCAGCTGCTTCGCCGAGACCAACCGCCTCCCCTTCGACCTTCCCGAGGCCGAGAGCGAGCTGGTGACCGGGTACCACACCGAGTACAGCGCGATGAAGTTCTCGATGTTCTTCATCGCCGAGTACTCGCACGTGCTGACCGTCTCCATGCTGATGGCCACCCTCTTCCTGGGCGGGTGGGACATCCCGGGCTGGCAGGGCGACAACATGCTGGGCCAGGTGGGCAACACCTGGGTGGGGCACGCGCCGGCGTGGTGGATCACGCTGCTCACCTTCGGCGCGTTCGCCACCAAGACCTTCCTCTTCATCCTGATCTTCATGCTGGTGCGCTGGACGGTCCCGCGCTTCCGGTACGACCAGGTGATGGACCTGGGTTGGAAGATCATGCTCCCCGCCGCGCTCTTCGCGGTGGTGGTGACCGCCGCCGCGGTGCTGGCGCTGGACTCGTTCGGCGTGCCGTACGGGCCCTGGTGGGCGCTGGGGCTGGCGGCGGTGAACCTGCCGATGCTGGCGATCGTCCTGTGGGTGATGGACAAGGGGCACACCCTGACCGGCACCGGCGCGCCCGACGAGAAGCGCAAGCTGGCGCGCGAAACCGCGCGCGCCCGGGCGCAGTCGCGCCGCGTGGCGGTGGGCGCCAATCCCTCGCCGCGCTGACAGAGAGAGCGATTCCGACCGATGTCGATCAACGTGAAGGTGATGAAGCGGCCCGCCGGCAAGAGCAGCTACGTGCGGGCCACGCTCAAGGGGATGGCGCTCACCTTCCGGCACATGGCGAAGGCGGCCGGTGACCGGAGCGAGCTGACCATCCAGTACCCGGACCAGAAGAAGGAGCTGTCTCCGCGCTGGCGGGGCACGCACGTGATGGAGAAGCACGACGACGGGCGCCCCAAGTGCGTGGCGTGCGGCCTGTGCCCCACCATCTGCCCCGCCAACTGCATCAAGCTGGTGCCGGGCGAGGACGACCAGGGGAACCGCTACCCGATCGTATACGAGATCGACGAGTTCCGCTGCATCTTCTGCGGGATGTGCCAGGAGGTGTGCCCGGTGGAGGCGATCCACGTGGGCAACCACTACGAGAACGCCGAGTACAGCCGCCACGACTTCGTCTACGACCTGGAGCGGCTGATGGCGCAGACGCATCCCGTGACGCTGCTCTGGGACCCGAGCGATCCGGCGGGCGAGTGAAGTGCTGAGTGCTGAGTGCTGAGTAGAGGTGCGGGCGGGCGGAGGTACGACACCGGGCTTCGGCTCGGAGGCGCGAAAGCTGGATGCGCGCGCCGGACCGGCGGCGGAACCGGAGGTGGTAGTCCCCGCGGGGGGACTTCGTGTGGTCGTTGCAGCGAATTCATTCGCCCCTGGGTGTCCGGGTGATTCGGATACCCCGAGGGGCGAGGCATGATGGCTTGCCGGTTGAACCCGGTCTGATCGGAACGCGATGAGTCTCAATCCAATCACGGTCCTCTTCCTCTTCTTCGCGGCGTGCGCGGCGGGAAGCGCGCTGGCCATGGTCACCCGGAGGAACCCGGTGGCCTGCGCCATGTGGCTGATCGGCACCTTCTTCTCGGTGGCCGCCATCTACACGCTGCTGGGCGCCTTCTTCATCGGGATCATCCAGATCCTGGTGTACGCGGGCGCCATCATGGTGCTGTTCCTCTTCGTGATCATGCTGCTGAACCTGGGCAACGACTACGAGGACGACATCCGCGGCACCGGGTGGAAGATCGCCGGGGGCGGCGCGGGGCTGATCATCATCGCCCTGCTGGGGCGCGTGTTCGGCGGCGACCTGCCGCACCCGCTCGGCGCCGAGGCCGGCCCGCGCCTGCTGGCCGAGGCCCAGGCCCGCGACGGCGTGGTGGGGCTGATCGGCATCCCGCTCTACAACCAGTACGTGGTGGCGCTGCAGGCCACCGCCATCCTGCTGCTGGTGGCGGTGGTGGGCGCGGTGGTCCTGGCCAAGCGCAAGGTGTGACGCGATGAACGAAATGTCCGGGATCGCCCAGGTCCCCCTCGCCTATTCGCTGGGCCTCAGCGCCATCCTGTTCGGCATCGGCGTGGCGGGGGTGATCGTGCGCCGCAACGCCATCGTGCTGTTCATGTGCGTGGAGCTGATGCTGAACGCCGTGAACCTGGCCTTCGTGGCCCTGTCGCCGTACGCCGGGGTCGAGGGCCAGGTGTTCGTCTTCTTCGTGATCGCCGTCGCCGCGGCCGAGGCCGCGGTGGGGCTCGCGATCATGATCGCCGTCTTCCGCCACCGCGAGTCGGTGGACATGAAGAACTTCAGCCTGCTCAGGTGGTAGGGCTTCCGATGCTCCTTCTTCAAGAAGCGGCTCACGGCGCGGCCGCCGCGCTCGGCGAGGGGAACGGCTTCACGCCCGTCCTCCCCTGGCTGATCGTGGGGCTGCCGCTGCTCGGGTTCGTGCTGAACGGGCTCCTCTCCGTCCTTGCCGCCCGGCGCGCGCTCCCCGTGCTCCCGCCCGTGGGCGACCCGTACTACGACCACGCGCACGACGCGGGTCACGGCCACGCGCCCGCCGCCGCGCACGCGCACGCCCCGGCGCTGGCCGCCGTCGGCGCGGCGGAGCCCAGCGAGCAGGAGTCGCACGACCACGGCACCGACGCGCACCCCGTGGACGCCGCCCACGCGCGCGACTCGCACGACGCGGCGCATGCGCACGACGTCCACGACGCGCACGACGACCACCACGCGCCCGTCGGCCCCAAGCCGTTCACGCACACGCTGCCGTCGCTGATCGCGCCGGGGGTGCTGATCGGCGCGTTCATCGTGGCGGTGCTCAACTTCCTGGCGATGAAGAACGCCGGCGAAGAGGCGCGGCTGGCGATCGCGCACGGGTGGAGCTGGATCCCCGTGGGGAACCTGCAGGTCGAGGCGGCGCTGCAGCTGGACCCGCTCTCCATCCTGATGACGCTGATCGTCACCGGCGTGGGGTCGCTGATCCACATCTTCTCCATCGGCTACATGAAGGAGGACCCCGGGTACCCGCGCTACATGGCGTACCTGAACCTCTTCGTGTTCTTCATGCTGATGCTGGTGCTCGGCTCGTCCTATCCCGTGATGTTCGTCGGCTGGGAGGGCGTGGGGCTGTGCTCGTACCTGCTGATCGGCTTCTGGTTCAGGGAAAAGGCGAACGCCGACGCGGGGAAGAAGGCGTTCATCGTGAACCGCATCGGCGACTTCGGGTTCCTGGTCGCCATGATGCTGCTCTTCTGGAACGTGGGCCGGCTCGACTTCGCGGGGGTGAACGCGGCGCTCCTCTCCGGCGGCGCGTCGGGGCTGGGCTACGGCGGCGTGGTGATCACCGCCATCGCGCTCTTCTTCTTCCTGGGCGCCACCGGCAAGAGCGCGCAGATCCCGCTCTACACCTGGCTGCCGGACGCCATGGCCGGCCCCACGCCGGTCTCCGCGCTGATCCACGCGGCCACCATGGTGACGGCGGGCGTCTACCTCGTCGCCCGCTCGTCGGTGATCTACACGCTGGCGCCGGCCGCCTCGCTGGTCGTGGCGATCGTCGGCGCGCTGACGGCGATCTTCGCGGCCTCGATCGGCCTCAAGCAGTGGGACATCAAGAAGGTCCTCGCGTACTCCACCGTCAGCCAGCTCGGCTTCATGTTCGCCGCGGTGGGGATGGGCGCGTACGTGGCCGGCGTCTTCCACCTGATGACGCACGCCTTCTTCAAGGCCTGCCTCTTCCTGGGCTCGGGCGCGGTGATCCACGCCATGCACGCCGCGCTGCACGCCACGCACAACCCCGCCGACGCGCAGGACATGCGCAACATGGGCGGGCTTAAGAAGTACCTGCCGATCACCTTCGTGACCATGGGGATCAGCACGCTGGCCATCGCCGGCGTGCCGCCCTTCGCCGGCTTCTTCTCCAAGGACGAGATCATCGGCGCCGCCTGGCTGGGGGCCGAGGGGCAGAGCCACCTGTCGAACGCCGCGCTCTTCGGCATCTCGGGACGGGTGTGGATGGGCTTCATCGGCGGCACCCTGTCGATCGCCGCGTTCATGACGGCCTTCTACATGGGCCGCATGATGATCTACACCTTCTTCGGCCAGAACCGCACCGGAGACGAGGAGCGCAAGCACCTGCACGAGACCGACTGGACGCTGAAGCTGCCGCTGGTCGTCCTCGGCCTGCTGGCGGTGGTCGGCGGCTTCCTGAACGTCGAGGAGCACGTGCCGATCGTGAGCGCCTTCAACTTCGGGCAGGGCGAGGCGCTGCATCACTGGCTGCACCCCGTGCTGGCGGGCTCGGACGACGTGATCGCGCAGAACGTGGGCTCGCTCCCCGAGCCGGCACACGCGGCGTGGCCGATCATCCTGGCCATCGCCATCGGCCTGGGCGGTCTGCTGGTCGCTTGGCTGATGCTCTCGCGCCGGCGCCTGGCGACGGCCGACCAGCAGCCGGCGTACGAGAACGGGATCGAGAAGACGCTCTACAACAAGTGGTACGTGGACGAGTTCTACGACCGCACCGTGGTGAAGCCGGTGGGCGGGCTGAGCCGCCTGTTCGCCCGCTTCGACATGGGTGTGCTGGACTGGGTGGTGGACCTGTTCGGGCGCCTGGCGCAGCTCTTCGGCGTGGCGTTCGGGCGGCTGCAGACCGGGCAGGTGAACACCTATGCCTTCGTGCTGATCGTGGGCGTGCTGATCGTGCTGGGCTCCTTCGTGGCCCTGTGACGGCGAGAGCGAACTGACGTGCAATTCTATCAAAGCCACTGGATCCTCACGTTCCTGATCTTCTTCCCGCTGGTGGGCGCGCTGGCCGCGTACCTGGCGGGGGAGCGGAACGCGCGGAGCGTCGCCCTGGCCGTGGGGCTGGTCGAGTTCCTGGTCTCGGTGCCCCTCTTCTGGACCTTCGTGCCCGGCGGCGGCTGCGCCGACCCGGCCACCTTCCCGGCGGGGACGCCGGCGTTCCAGAACTGCGCCAGCTACGCCTGGTTCCCCGAGTGGGGGATCCGCTACCAGGTGGGGATGGACGGGATCAGCCTGTTCATGGTGCTGCTCACCACCCTCCTCCTCCCGCTGATGGTGCTGGGGAGCTGGACCTACATCCGTGACCGCAGGCGCGGCTTCTACGCCTCGCTGCTGGCGCTGACGGGCGGGGTGGTGGGGGTGTTCGTGGCCCTGGACATGTTCCTGTTCTACGTGTTCTGGGAAGTGATGCTGATCCCGATGTACTTCATGATCGGGATCTGGGGCGGCCGGGAGCGCGTCTACGCGGCGGTGAAGTTCTTCCTGTTCACCACGGTGGGCTCGCTGCTGATGCTGGTGGCCATCCTCTGGCTGTGGTGGCACGTGAGCAGCGCGGCCGGGCACCCCAGCTTCAGCTACTTCGACTTCCTGCGGCTGCCGCTCACCTCGCTGCAGCAGTTCCTGCTCTTCATGGCGTTCGCGCTGGCGTTCGCCATCAAGGTGCCGGTCTTCCCCTTCCACACCTGGCTGCCGCACGCCCACGTGCAGGCGCCCACGGCCGGCTCGGTGGTCCTGGCCGGCGTGCTGCTGAAGATGGGGACCTACGGCTTCATCCGCTTCGGGCTGACCCTCTTCCCCGACTTCGCGGCGGGGAAGATCCTGTGGCACGGCCACCCGATCGCGCAGTACGCCATGATCCTGGGGGTGATCGGGATCATCTACACGGCCATGGTGGCCGCGGTGCAGAGCAACGCCAAGAAGCTGGTGGCCTACACCTCGGTGGCCCACCTGGGCTTCGTGATCCTGGGGATCTTCGCGTACAACCTGCAGGGGATGCAGGGCGCGCTGCTGGTGATGATCGGGCACGGGCTCTCCACCCCCATGCTCTTCTTCCTGCTGGGGATGCTGTACGAGCGGCGCCACAGCTACGAGATCGACGACTTCGGCGGGCTGGCGGCCTCGATCCCCGCCTTCTCGGCCATGCTGGTGTTCGCGGGGATGGCGAGCGTGGGGCTGCCCACCACGGCGGGCTTCGTCTCGGAGTTCCTGGTGCTGCTGGGCACCTTCGAGAAACACCCCTGGTTCGCGCTGATCGCGGCGACGGGGGTGATCTTCGCCGCCTACTACATGCTCCCGATGGTGCAGAAGGTGGTGTTCAACGCGCTCAAGCGCCCCGAGAACCGGCTGATCCCCGACCTGAACGGCCGCGAGCTGGCGATCCTGGTCCCCCTGGTCGCGCTGATCCTGTGGCTGGGGATGTACCCCAAGCCGGTGCTGGACCGGATGGAGCCCGCGGCGTCCACCGTGCTGGCGCAGGTGCAGCAGAGCCGCTGGACCCCCGACCCCGTGCGCAACCGGCCGGCGGCGGGGCCGGCGGTGGGCGGCGTGGCCATGAACGGGGGGCGCTGAGATGGGCGCGACGATGCTGGACCTGACGCACCCCTCCAGCTACTGGACGGCGCTGCTCCCCGAGATCGTGCTGTGCGCCTGGGCCATGCTGGTGCTGATCGTGGACGTGGCGCAGAAGGGGAGCCGGTCCGAGCCCAGCCACCCGGTGATCGGCTGGCTGGCGCTGGCGGGGCTGGTGGTGACGGCGGTGGCGAACGCGTACCTGCTGCGCTTCCGCGGCGGGCCGGGGATGGTGGCGCTGGACTCGTTCCGGGTGTTCATCAACTTCGTGATCCTGGGCTCGGCGGCGCTCACCCTGCTGATGGCGCAGGGGTACCTGGACCGGCGGGGGATCAACCGCGGCGAGTTCCACGGGCTGGTGCTGTTCGGCACGGTGGGGATGATGCTGATGGCGGGCGCGCGCGACCTGCTGATGGTGTTCATCGCGCTGGAGCTGATGTCGATCTCGGTCTACGTGCTGGCCGGGTTCGACCGGATGGACGAGCGCAGCGTGGAGGGGGCGCTGAAGTACTTCCTCCTGGGCGCGTTCAGCAGCGCCTTCTTCCTGTTCGGCGTCGCGCTCAGCTGGGGCGCCACGGGGACCACCGACATCGGGCGGATGGGGCAGCTGCTGCTGGGCGGGGGCACCGCCGTCACCCCGCTGCTGCTGGCGGGGATGGCCATGCTGATGGTGGGCTTCGGCTTCAAGGTGGCCGCCATGCCCTTCCACATGTGGACCCCCGACGCGTACGACGGCGCGCCCACGCCGGTCACCGCGCTGATGTCGACGGGGGTGAAGGCGGCGGCGTTCGCCTCGTTCATCCGCGTGTTCGTGATCGGCTTCGGCGGCGCGATCGAGCGGTGGCAGGCGATCGGCTTCCTGATCGCGGCGGTGACCATGATCGGCGCCAACCTGATCGCGATGACCGAGGGGAGCCTGAAGCGGATGCTGGCCTACTCGTCCATCGCGCACGCCGGGTACCTGCTGGTGGCGCTGCTCAGCGCGAGCGAGGACGGCGCGGCGGCGTTCCTCTTCTACCTGCTGGTGTACACGCTGATGACGGCGGGCGCCTTCGCGGTGCTGATCGCCAACAGCCGCGAGGCGACGGGGCAGGAGCGGGTGGCGCTGGAAGACTGGGCGGGGTTCGCGCGCGAAAAGCCGGTGCTGGCGGCGCTCTTCTCGGTGTTCCTGCTGTCGCTGGCGGGCTTTCCGCTCACGGCCGGGTTCCTGGGCAAGCTGTACATCCTGCGCGCGGCGGTGGCGCAGGGGCTCACCGTCCTGGCGGTGGTGCTCGTGCTGAGCTCGCTGGTGAGCTACTTCTACTACCTGCGCGTGATCGTGGTGATGTACATGACCCCGGCGCGCGCCGAGGGCGAGCACCGCGCCGCCCGCCTTCCCTCGCCGGCGATGGCGGGGGTGGTGCTGGCCGCGGCGCTGGTGGTGCTCCTCTTCTTCGCCGGCCGCTGGCCGCTGGGATGGGCGCAGCAGAGCGCCGCCACCCTCTGGCGGGATGGGGGGGCGGCCGCCTCGCCCGCCGCGGCCCCCGGCACGGGCCCGGTGGCGCGGGTGCCCTAAGGGGAAAGTGCTGAGTGCTGGGTGCTGAGTGCTGGGGGGGATTCCGATACGGAGCCCCGGCCCCGCTCCCGGCACCGACGCACTTCGCACTCAGCACCCAGCACTCAGCACTATCTTGCAGTTCGGCCCGGCGTATTCGCGCCGGGCCTTGCGTTTCGCATGGCGATTGCACAGCATCCCCAGCGAGCGGCGGTGACCGCAACGGCTACGATCGGAGCGCGTGATGGACGGGCGAGTGGAGGACGGGGAGAACGGCGGTCCTGAGACGAGCAGCGGCGGCGCGGCGGCGGACGCCGGCGGCGCGGGGCCGGCCGTGCGCGTGGAGCCCGACGCCACCGCGACCGGCGACACCGCGGGCACCCCCGTGGTGCGCGCCGAGCCCGGTTCCGCCGCCGTGGCCGACGACGAGGCGGGGCTCGACGTGCTGCCGATCGTCCGCGAGAAGCCGGCCGGCCGCACGCCCGGGGAACACGACGAGCCGCGGCGGAAGGGGATCTTCGGGGTGACGCCGGGGCGGGCGGCGGCGGGGCTCACCGCGGCCGCCGCGGCGGCGTACGCCGTCTACCTGCTGGGCGCCAGCCGTGGGCGGCGGCGGCCGGTGACCGAGCTCCCCAACGCGCTGGGGATGCGGCTGGACTACGTGCCCTGGGGCGACGTCCATTACGCCTTCTACGCTCGCGAGGGGCGCGGCCGGCCGCTGGTGCTGCTGCACTCGATCAACGCCGTGGCCAGCGCGCACGAGATGCGGCCGCTGGCCCGCGCCTTCCTGCGCGACCGCGACCGGCCGGTGTACGCGCTGGAGTGGCTCGGCTTCGGCCACAGCGACCGCCCCGAGATCGAATACACGCCCGACGTGCTCGAAGACCAGCTGGAGCACTGGCTGGAGCGGGTGATCCGCCCCGCCGGCGGCGCCGACATCGTCGGGCTCTCGCTGGGCGCCACGTACGCGGCCGAGGTGGCGCGCCGGCGGCCGGACCTGGTGCGCTCGCTGGTCGCCCTGGAGCCCGCGGGGCTGGGCGACGAGCCGGCGGAGATCGGGCGCGGGTGGGCGCGGCTGCTCTTCACCCTCCCCGGCGTGCAGCGCGCCTTCTACGATCGGCTCACCACGCCCGAGGCGCTGACCCGGTTCGCCCGGCAGCACCTGTTCACCCCCGAGTTCGGCGTCCCCGACGAGTACGTGAACTTCGCGGTGGAGACAGCCCGCGTGGAGGGCGCCCCGCACGCGCTGGACGACTTCCTAAGCGGCCGCATGGCGGTGGACGAGGCGCTGGAGACCTTCCGCCGCCTGCGCCAGCCGCTGCTGGTGATCCACGGCACGGTGGAGAGCCGGCGGATGGAGAGCTACACGCGGCTTCCCGAGCTGGACGGGCGGCCGAACGTGTCGATCGTGGCGCTCCCCACCGGCGCCATGCCGCACTGGGAGCGTGCCCGCGAAGTGGTGCAGCGCATCCGCGACTTCCACGACGCGATCGACGGACCGCGCCGGGAGTAGGGGACAGGGGACAGGGGAGCGGCGCGGGGTTTGCGCGGGGCTGTCGGGGTTCGATGCGGACAGGTGCCGGCGTTGGCTGCGGCTCGCGCCGGCGGATGGGTGCCCAGGTGGAGAGCCCGCGCGTGTTTTCGATGCCGCGCGGGCGGAGTTTTTGAAACACCGACCACGAGGGAGCGATGACGAGAGCGGTACGTTTCGCGGGCTGCGGGCTGGTGCTGGCCGCGGTGGCCCTCGCGGGGTGCAAGAAGGACGACCAGGGGAACGCCGGCGACCTGGGCCCGGTGAAGGTGGACACCGCCAACAACCTGCCCTTGGACGGCGTCAGCGACACGCAGCTCAAGCAGGAAGCGCAGGCGCTGACCCCCGAGCAGGCCGCCGCGCAGGGCGTGGCCGTCGACACCACCATCCACGTGGAGAACCTGGGGAGCCAGGACAGCACCCCCGCCGGCGCCGCCAACAACGACACCGCCACGAAGGCCGCCGGCGCGACCACCGGCACTCCGCCGGCACCCGCGACCAAACCCTGATACCAGCTCCGGAAATACAGTCGTTGCGTCCGCGCTGCCCAAGGCGTCACACGGAGGAACGGAGTGCACCGGAGCAGCGGAGAACTTCATTGCAGTTCTCCGCTGCTCCGTGTGACCCCATCGGCTAAGCCGGTAAAGTCACTGATTTCGGTTTCGGTGCGAGACCTCCGCAACCGGATCTGGTTGAGTGTGATCCCGTCTCGGCCGCGGTGCTTCCCGCCGCGATGAATCCGGCATCTTCGTCCCGAGGCGTTTGGACGACCGTGGCCAGCACGTCCCCGTTCGAAACGCCGCGCGAACCGCGCAGAGTCCCTCCCCCAGCCCGTCCTGGAGGAGGGACCGGCGTTTCCGGGTGTGACGCGGCCGCGGCGGAAATATCCGGAAAGGGCCCCCGCGCTCTTTCCATCCCGCAGGCCCCGCGCGTAGGTTGGCGGGGCCTGCGGCTTGCATCCGGCGCGCGCATCCGCCGGTGGGCCCACCGACCGCATTCTTCCGGAGATCGACTGACGGTGAACCGAGAGTACCATCGCTGGTTCAGCCCGTCGCTGGGCCGCGACATGGAGCTGCTCGTCTTCGGCCACGCCGGCGCGCGTCTGCTGGTGTATCCCACCAGCATGGGCCGCTACTTCGAGTGGGAAGACCAGGGGATGATGGGCGCGCTGGGCGACCACATCGCCCACGGCAACCTGCAGGTCTTCTGCGTCGATTCGGTCGACGCCGAGAGCTGGTACGCCAAGTACAAGCATCCGCACGACCGCGCGGTGCGGCAGGGGCAGTACGAAGACTACATCGTGCGCGAGGTGATCCCCTTCACGCAGTCGCGCAACGGCAACCCCTACCTGATCGCCACCGGCGCCAGCTTCGGCGCCTACCACGCCGTCAACATCGGCCTGCGCAACCCGTGGACGTTCAACCGCGTGCTGGGGATGAGCGGCCTGTACGACATCCGCGAGCAGACCGACGGCTACTACGACGACACCATTGCCGCGCAGAACCCCTCGCACTACGTCAGCCAGATCGACGACCACGGACGGCTCGAGGCGATGCGGCGGATGAACATCATCCTGGCTACCGGCCAGGATGACTCGTTCGTGGAGAACAACCGATACCTGAGCCGCGCCCTGTGGGACCGGGGCGTGGGCAACGCCCTGCGCCTGTGGGACGGCTGGGCGCACGACTGGCCCTGGTGGAAGGACATGATCCGCCTGTACATCGGCGGGCACGACTGACGGCGGTGTTGAGAGTGCGGGAGTGCTGAGTGCCAGGTGCTGAGTGCTGAGGTGCCGGTGCTGTCCGGACGGCCACGCGGCGGGACCGAGTCACCTCACCAGGACTTTTCGCTCAGCACCTGGTACAATCACCCAGCACTCAGCACCTGGCACTCAGCACTCAGCACTTAGCACTTAGCACCAGCACTCCCGCACCGAGGTGAGGATCCGATGACGCTGAAAGTGGGCTTGATCGTGGGCCGCGAGTGGAGCTTCCCGCCCGCGTTCATCGAAGAGGTGAACCGGCGCGACCAGGGGGTGGTCGCCGAGTACGTCAAGCTCGGCGCGCCGCGCATGGACGAGCCCTGCGAGTACGCGGTGATCATCGACCGCATCTCGCACGAGGTGCCCTTCTACCGCACCTACCTCAAGCATGCGGCGCTGCAGGGGTGCACCATCATCAACAACCCCTTCATGTGGACCGCCGACGACAAGTTCCTCGGCGCCACGCTGGCCACGCGCCTGGGGATCGCCCATCCCAAGACGGTGGTGCTCCCCAACAAGGAGTACATCCCCGGCATCGTGCACGACGAGAGCCTGCGCAACCTGCAGTACCCGCTCGACTGGCAGGGGATCGTGGAGTACATCGGCATGCCCTGCATCCTGAAGGACGCGCACGGCGGCGGGTGGAAGGACGTGTACGTCTGCCGCAGCCTGGAGGAGCTGATCCACCACTACGACACCAGCGGGCTGCTCACGATGATCGTGCAGGAGTTCATCGAGTGGGATCAGTTCATCCGCTGCATCTGCATCGGGCAGGAGAAGGTGATGCCCATCAAGTACGACCCCAAGGAGCGGAAGTACCACGTGGAGCACGACCACCTGGGGCCCGAGCTGGGCAAGCGCGTGGTGGACGATTCGCTCAAGCTGGTGCGCGCGCTGGGCTATGACATGAACTCGATGGAGTGGGCCGTCCGTGACGGCATCCCCTACGCCATCGACTTCATGAACCCCGCGCCAGACATGGACATCTACTCCCTCACCCCCCACTACTTCGACTGGGTGGTGAAGGCGATGGCCGACATGGCGATCGACCTGGCCAGGAACCCGCGCCGCCAGGTGACCGAGATGCGCTGGGACGCCCTCTTCGCCAGCACGCGCGAGGCCGGCGCCGGCAGCGGGCCCAGCAACAACGTGCTGGGCACCGGCTACATGGGATCTGGTGACCGCACGGAGCCCGCGGCCGGCGGCACGCTGGGCGGCGACTCCGGCTCGGCCACCACGTCCGCCGGCGGCGCGATCGATTCCGACGGCCGCACCGAAACCACGTCGGCCGGCAGCCCCACGGAGGCCGCGCCGGACAACGGCGCTGTGACGGGCTCCGGCGGCCGCAGCGAAAGCACGTCGGCCGGGAGCTCCGCGGGTGCCGCGCAGGGCGGGGGAGCGATCGGCTCCGGCAATCGCGGCGAAGCCACGGCCGCCTCGGGTGGCGGATACGCCGGTTCCGGCACGCGCGCGGATGATACGGCCGACGCCTCGGCGCAGGACGGCGGCGCGGGCGGCCACACCGGCGATTCGTCGCCCGCGACCGAGCCGATCCGCGCCGACCAGGGCTCCGTGGTCGACCAGTCCCCCGCCACGGACCTGGAGCCCCCGGCCGACGCGCCCGCCACGCCGCGCGCCTACTCCGAGCCGCCGGAGACGAACGAGTCCGCGGACGGCGGGGTGGAGGGGCACGGCCGCGCGGCGGAGGAGCAGAGTTGAGCCACGACGTCCTGCGGCGGGCGATCGACACCTGGCACGGGCTGCTGGAAGACACGGCGCTCGCCGAGGAGAGCGCCGCGTGGATGGAGGAGGGGCACCGCAGCCGCGGGATGTACTTCGGCGAGCGGCCGCTGTGCTCGGTGCTGCGGCCCCGCTTCGTGGCGGTCGGCCAGTTCCCCACGCTGCGGCGCAAGATCGAGACGGTGATGGGCGCCTTCCGCCGCGCGCACGAGGCGGCGATGGCCGACCCCGCGCTGCTGGCCCAGTTCCACCTCCTGGACTGGGAGGTGGAGCTGGTCGCGCAGGACCCCGGCTTCGCGTCGCCCTCGCCCACCTCGCGGCTGGACGCCTTCTTCGACCCGGCCGACGAGTCGCTGCGCTTTACCGAGTACAACGCCGAGACGCCGGCCGGGCCCTCGTACATGGACAACCTGTCCGACGTGTTCCTGGGCCTCCCGGCGATGGGCGAGTTCCTGCGCACGCACGTGGTGCACCCGCTCCCCGCGCGGCACGCCGTGCTCCACGCCCTGCGCGCCGCGTACGCCGAGTGGAGCGGCCGCACCGAGCTGCCGCGCATCGGTATCTTCGACTGGAAGGAAGTGCCGACGTACAGCGAGTTCGTCTTCTTCCGCGATTACTTCCAGTCGCAGGGGCTGGAGTGCGTGATCGCCGACCCGCGCGAGGTGGAGTACCGCGACGGGAAGCTGATGGCGGGCGACTTCCACGTCACCCTCGTCTACAAGCGCGTGCTGATCGACGAGCTGGTGCTGCGGATGGGGATGGACAACCCGGTGGTCCGCGCGGTGCGCGACGGGGCCGTCTGCATGGTGAACCCCTTCCGCTGCAAGGTGCTGTACAAGAAGGCCTCGCTCGCCGTCCTCGGCGACGAGCGCAACGAGCACCTCTTTTCGGCGGATGAACGGCGGGCGGTGGAGGCGCACATCCCCTGGACGCGCATCGTGGAGGAGCGGAAGACGCGCTTCCACGGCCAGGAGATCGACCTGCTCCCCTGGATCGAGCAGAACCGCGAGCGGCTGGTGCTGAAGCCCAACGACGACTACGGCGGCCGCGGCATCGTCCTGGGCTGGCTGGTGGATGACGACCAGTGGCGCGCGGCGATCAGGGACGCGCTGGAGACGCCGTACGTGGCGCAGGAGCGCATCGTGCTCCCCACCGAGGCCTTCCCCAGCTGGGTGGACGGCCGGGTGGAGGTGTACGACCGCATGGTCGACATCGCCCCCTTCATCACCCACTCGCAGACGATGGACGGCGCGCTCACCCGCATCGCCACCGACCCGCTGCTGAACGTCACGGCGGGCGGCGGCTCGTCCGTCGCCACGATGCTGGTGGAGCCGAGGTAGGGGACAGGGAACAGGGGACAGGGGATAGCCAGCCCGAGTCCGCCTGATCGTTTCCAGTGCGCGCCGGCGCCGGGTCGGCCAACCTCTCCCGGTACGGGGGAGGTGGACGGCCTGAGCCGGCCGGAGGGGGCGCGGCGCCGCGGACGCGCAACGCACTCACGCACTCACGCACTCACGCACTCACGCACTAGCGCACCTGTTCGCCGTCTGTTCGCCGTCGCCGTCCCGCGGTAAACAATTTGCGGCAAACGCAACCCGTTCCGTCAGTCCGAGATCCGTCACCCGCAGGCGACCCGAGCGAGAGAAACGCCGCCATGATGAAGCCCCCGTCGCTCACCCTGGGGATCGAGGAAGAGTACCAGATCATCGACCCGGAAACGCGCGAGCTCCGGTCGTACATCACCGAGATCCTGGACCACGACCACCTGATCCTGGGCGAGATCAAGCCCGAGCTGCACCAGAGCATCGTGGAGGTGGGGAGCCCCGTCTGCCAGACGCCCGACGAGCTGCGGCAGGAGCTCAAGCGCCTGCGCGGGATGGTGATGGAGCTGGCCGCGCGGAAGGGGCTGAAGGTGGTGGCCGCCGGCACGCACCCCTTCAGCAGCTGGATGACGCAGGAGATCACGCCGCTGGAGCGCTACCTGGGCGTGAAGCAGGACATGCAGGACCTGGCGCAGCAGCTGCTGATCTTCGGCACGCACGTGCACGTGGGGATCGAGGACCGCGAGTTCATGATCGACGCCATGAACGTGGCCCGCTACTTCCTCCCGCACCTGCTCTGCCTCTGCAGCTCGTCGCCGTTCTGGATGGGGCGGAACACGGGGCTCAAGAGCTACCGCAGCGTGATCTTCCGCAACTTCCCGCGCACCGGCGTGCCGCGGGTGATGCGCGACTGGCGCGAGTTCGAAAGCCTGCAGAGCACGCTGGTGGAGACCGGCTGCATCCCCGACGGCAGCAAGATCTACTGGGACGTGCGGCCGCACCACAAGTTCCCCACCCTCGAGTTCCGCTTCCTGGACGTGTGCACGCGCGTGGACGAGGCGGTGTGCATCGCCGCGCTCCTGCAGGCCATCGTGCTCAAGCTGTGGAAGCTCAGGCGCGACAACATGACCTTCCGCGTCTACGCGCACGACCTGATCGAGGAGAACAAGTGGCGCGCCGTGCGCTACGGCTTCGACGGCAAGCTGATCGACTTCGGGAAGAAGGCCGAGTGCCCCGCGCGCGACCTGATCCGCGAGATGCTGGAGTGGTTCCTGGACGACGTGGTGGACGAGCTGGGCAGCCGCAGCGCCATCGAGTACGCCTTCCGCATCATGGACGAAGGGAGCAGCGCCGACCGGCAGCTCGCCGTCTACCAGCAGACCGACTCGCTGCACGCCGTGGTCGACCACCTGATCGCCGAGACCGAGGAAGGCGTGTTCCCCACCGCCGGCGTGCACGAGGAAGCCGGGGTCGCGCGCTGATACCGGGTCCTGGAATGGAGGTCAGGCATTGGTCCGCCGATACCACGGATTCTGAAGGGCGGCCTCGATCCAGCGGTCCACCTGCTCCTTCGGCAGACCCAGGATCAACTCCCAGTATCGCAGCCGCCTGGGATCCATGCCACGGCCGCGGCGGCGGGTGATGAACTCGCGAATCTCGGGATCGCCCACGTGCCGGCGCAGCCACCGCGCGGCGTCGAATCCTCCCTCCTCCAGCAATCGCCCGATGATCGTATGGCGGCTCTCGGGCCACGAGAGCCGCCCGGCCGCGTAATCCCACAAGTACCTCCCGAGCAACTCCGGCAGCTCGACCGTGTCTTCATCTCTCATGAGGGCCTCCCGGCTGCATCAAATGTACATTCGCGAACCAGCCCCAGCTCCAACCGCGGGGGAACCGAACGGGTGCTGGATCGTATACAGGGAAGTTGTGAACACGGGGCAGGTTTCGTATCTTGTTGCGCGGTCCCGATCTTGCTCGGCAGACGGGGCCGTTTTTCGTATTCCGCAGTAAGGGGTTAGATAGGATGCAGCGCCGCCCGGTCATCGGCATCACCACCCAGACGCTCCAGTCCATCGACCGCATTCCGGAAGACCTGCCGGAAAGCTGGGTGATGAACCAGCGCTACTTCTACGCGTGCACCGCGGTGGGCGCCATCCCCTGGATGGTGCCGCTGATGGACGACGAGCCCGAAACGCTGCGCGGGATCTACGAGCGGCTGGACGGCCTGTTCCTGCCCGGGGGCGTGGACATGGACCCCGCCAGCTACGGGTGCGACCGCCACGAGCTGTGCGGCCGCACCGACCCCCCGCGTGACGCCGTGGAGCTGATGTTCACGCGCTGGGCGCTCGAAGACGGCAAGCCGATCCTGGGGGTGTGCCGCGGGATGCAGGTGATCAACGTGGCCGCCGGCGGCAACCTGGTGCAGGACTGCGGCGAGCTCTTCCCCGGCTCCATCAAGCACGACTACTTCCCCGGCGCCGGCTGGGCGCGCGACCACCTGGCGCACGCCGTGCGCGTGGCCGAGGGCTCGCGCCTGTACGAGGCGTTCGGCGCCATCGAGCAGCCGGTGAACTCGATGCACCACCAGGGGTTGTGCGACGTCGGCGCCGGCCTGGCGCCCACCGCCTGGGCGCCCGACGGGCTGGTGGAGGCGGTGGAGGCCGCGCGCGACGACCACTGGCTGGTGGGGGTGCAGTGGCACCCCGAAATGCTCATCGACCACCACGCGGGAACCCGCCGGCTGTTCGAAGCCTTCATCGAAGCCGCCAACCAGTTCCACCAGGCCGCCGTCCTGGCCTGACGGCATCCCGTACCGCACCGGGGGCGCGAGCGATCGCGCCCCTTTCTGTTTCCGCGCCGTTTTATTCATGCTCCCGGCGCCCTCCTTTCCCTGCTTCGCAGACGCGAGGCCCCACAGGAGCGCGCCCGGCACGCCGCCGGTGGGCCATTCGAGACCCCGTGAGGGTACCCCGATGAACTTTTTTGCTACACGGTCATTGACGCGGAGGCAATGAGCACACACCTTCCTGTCCAGACTTGGACGCCAGCCACGGCCCTCACGGGGGGATTGACGAATGCAAGGCAGACCGGAACGGCAGGTGCGGGAAGAAAGGTCCGAAGAGCTTCCCATGAAGGAGCTGGAGGTGATCAGGGACGCGCTGCGGCAGAGCACCGAGGTGAACAGCCTCCGCTTCACCGCGCGCGAGCTGGGGATGAGCCCCACCGGCCTGCGCGGGCTGATCGACGGCACCGCGCCGTACGGCAAGACGATCCGTAAGCTGCGCGCCTGGTACGCCGAGTGGGCGCGCCGCGAGGGCGTGCTGGACGTGGCCGACGCCAAGGCCATAGAGGTGCTGACCGGCACCATCCGCGAAGACCGCCGCACCGAGGCCGCCGACGCCATCCGCGCGCTGGTCGAGAAGTACCGCCGCGGCGACTGACCGGCCGCCTCGAGACCGCATTCACGGCGACACGGACGAGCAGCGCTCCTCCGTGTCGCCGTGCTTCCGTTCAAGGGCAAGCTCTAAACTGCGGGTCACACGGAGCAGCGGAGGAAAACGGAGCAGCGGAGAACTGCACAGAATTCGCAGTTCTCCGCTGCTCCGTTGCTCTCCGCTCCTCCGTGTGACCCCTGCCGTCTGCAGGGCGGGCGTCACACCAGCGTCGGCGTCATGAAGTAGTCGAAGCCGGTCTCGCTGCTGCGCCAGGCGCGCACGCGGTAGATGCGGCCGGGGGCTTCGGGCTCCAGGCGCACCCAGTGGTCGGCGCCGTGCCAGAAGTGCCGCTCGCCGGTGAGCAGCTCCTCCACCTCCCACGGGTCTCCCCACCCGATCCCCATCTGGTCCAGCGGAAAGTGCAGCGTGGTCTCGTGCGCCTGGAACGGGTCCAGGTTCACGGCCACGAACACCATGCTGGTCCGATCCTCGGTCATCTTCCCGTAGAACAGGATGTCGCCGCCGTCGGCGGGGTAGAAGCGCAGGTTGTCGTACTCGTGCAGCGCCGGGTTCTGGCGGCGGACCAGGTTGAGCCGCGTGACCAGCGGGCGGATGTTGCCGGGGCGGTCCCACTCCCACGCCTTGATCTCGTACTTCTCGCTGTTCAGGTACTCTTCCTTCCCCGGCCCCAGCGGCTCGTTCTCGCACAGCTCGAAGCCGCTGTAGATGCCGTAGACCGACGACAGCGTGGTGGCCAGGATCGCGCGGATCATGAACGCCGGACGGCCGCCCCGCTGCAGGAACTCGGGGAGGATGTCGGGCGTGTTGGGGAAGAGGTTCGCCCGGTAGTACTCCTTCATCGGCGTCTGGGTGAGCTCGGCGAAGTACTCGGTGAGCTCGCCCTTGAAGTTGCGCCAGGTGAAGTAGCTGTAGCTCTGCGTGAACCCCGCCTTGGCCAGCGCCTTCATCATCTTGGGGCGCGTGAACGCCTCGGAGAGGAAGATCACCTCGGGGTGGTCCTTCTGCACCTCGCGGATCATCCACTCCCAGAACTGCACCGGCTTGGTGTGCGGGTTGTCGACGCGGAAGATCTTCACCCCCTGCGCCACCCAGTGCAGGATCACGTCGCGCCACTCGCGCCACTGCCCCTCCCAGTCCTCGCCGTAGAAGTTCAGGGGGTAGATGTCCTGGTACTTCTTGGGCGGGTTCTCGGCGTACTTGATGGTCCCGTCGGGGCGGACGTAGAACCACCCCGGGTGCTCCTTGGCGTAGGGATGGTCCGGCGAGACCTGGATGGCGAAGTCGATGGCGATCTCCAGCCCGTGCTCGCGCGCGGCCTCGACCAGCGCGCGGAAGTCTTCCAGCGTGCCGAGCTCGGGGTGCACGTCGCGGTGGCCGCCCGCCTCGCCGCCGATGGCGTAGGGCGAGCCCGGCTGGTCGGCCCCCGCGCCCAGCGTGTTGTTCTTCCCCTTGCGGAACTGCAGGCCGATCGGGTGGATCGGGGGGAAGTACAGCACGTCGAAGCCCATGTCGCGCACGTAGGGGAGCTTGGCGATCACGTCGCGGAAGGTGCCGTGGCGGGCGGGATCGTCGCTCATGGAGCGCGGGAACAGCTCGTACCACGCGGCGAAGCGCGCTGCCACGCGGTCGACCTGCACCGGGAGGACGGGCGTGTGCTCGGTAAGGTCGCTGCGGATCGGGTTGCGCTCCATCAGCGCCAGCAGCTCGGGGTCGAGCGCGGCGGCCACGCGGTCGGCCAGGGTGTGCCCGCCCTGGCCCGCCTCGAGCGCCGCGGCCACCTGCTCGAACTCCGCTTCGCGGTGCAGGTGGGTGACCTCGCCCTTCTCGTCGCCCAGGATCTCCACCAGGAAGGCGTTCAGCTTCTCGGCGTCGGCGCCCTTCGCCTCGGCGGCGCTGACGGCGACCAGCTGGGCGCCCTCGAACAGCTCCAGCACCACGTTCTGGCCGGCATCGTACTTCTTGCGCAGGTCGCTCTGCCAGGTGCCGAACCAGTCGGTCCACGCGGCCACGGTGAACTCCCAGCGGCCGATGCGGTCGACGGTGAAGGTGCCGGTCCAGCGGTCGTTGTCCCAGAACGCCATCGGCGCCTCGCGCCAGCCGAACTCCTGCTCGTGGCGGTAGCGGACGGCGGCGGCGATGGCGTCGTGCCCTTCCTTGAAGATGTCGGCGTACACCTGCACGGTGTCGCCGATTTCGCGCTTGACGGCGTAGCGCCCGCAGTCCAGCTCCGGCTCCACGCATTCGATCACGATCTTGCGGCTGGCGTCGATCTGCTCCGGCATCGGCGGTCCTGTAAGGGGATGCGCTGTGTTCAGGTGCGTGCGGCGGCGCGGCAAGCGGCGGGCCACCGTCCCGCTCACCTGGAGGCGGGATGAAAGTACGCGGAACGGATGATCTCGCGAGAGGCGGCGATGCGCGGGGGGCCCTCACCCTGGCGTCCAGGCGCGACTGCGTCGCGTCCTGAACGCCTGTCCCTCTCCCGAACTGGCTTGGGGACCCCCGGCCCGGGCGGATGAATCCGCGGCTCCGCGGCAACAACGGCCCAAAATCCGCCTTCGCGGACTCCCACGCATGCATCCGCGCGAATCCCCATTTCGTCGCACGCCGGAGCCAGGCTGCCAGACTCTTCCGCGCACCGAGGCCGCGGCCGGGACGAAGCCGGTAGTCCGCGAAGGCGGCGCGAAGGCGGACTTTGTGTGGTCATTGCAGCGGAGCAGCGGATTCAACCGCCCTGCCAGCGGGGCCCGGGAGATCATCCGCCCTCCCGCCCCGTGCGCCCACGCGCTACCTTCCCGCCCCATGCCGATACTGGAGCGGATCTACGGGCTGGGGGTGGCGGCGCTGCGGCCGGCGCTGCCGCTGCTGGCGCGCGGCGACGGGAAGCTCGCGCGCGGCGTGCGCGGGCGCCGGGGCGTGCTGGAGCGCATGGAAGCGTGGGCAGGCGAGCACCGCGATCCGTCACGCCCGCTGGCGTGGTTCCACGCGCCGAGCGTGGGCGAGGGGCACCAGGCGCGCGCCGTGATCCAGGCGTTCCGCGCTCGCCGGCCGGACGCGCAGATCGCCTACACCTTCTTCTCCCCCTCGGCCGAGCGGTTCGCGGCCACGGTCGGCGCCGACTTCACGGACTATCTGCCGCTGGACGCGGCGCGCGACGTCCGCCGGGCGCTCGACGCGCTGCGGCCCGGCGTCATCGCGTTCAGCAAGTACGACGTGTGGCCCGTGCTCACGCGCGAGGCGGCCAGGCGCGGCGTCCGGCTGCTGCTGCTGAGCGCCACGCTCCCCGCCTCGTCCGGGCGGCTGCGGGGGCCGTCGCGGGCGCTGCTGGCGGCGGCGTACGGCCGTCTCGACGCGGTCGGGGCGATCTCGGCCGAAGACGCGGCGCGGTTCGATCGGCTCGGCGTGCCCGAAGGGCGGCGCGGCGTGATGGGCGACGCGCGCTTCGACCAGGTGTGGCAGCGCGCGGTGTCGGTGGACCGCGGCTCGGAGCTGCTGGCGCCGTTCGCGGGCGTGGACGCGCCGATCCTGGTCGCCGGCTCCACCTGGCCCGAGGACGAGCGGAACCTGCTTCCCGCCGTCCGCGCGCTGGCGGCGAAGGGGCGCGCCCCGCGGCTGCTCCTCGTGCCGCACGAGCCCACGCCCGAGCACGTGCGCCAGGCCCAGCGCCGCATGGACGAGCTGGGGCTGGGGTGGACGATGATCGGTGAACTGAGGGCCGGGGACGCGAACTCCGTCGTGCTGGTGGACCGCGTGGGCGTGCTGGGCGACCTGTATGCGGTGGCGGACGTGGCCTACGTGGGCGGCGGATTCGGCTCGGCGGGGCTGCACTCGGTGCTGGAGCCGGCGGCGTTCGGCATCCCGGTGCTCTTCGGCCCGCGCCACGCCAACGCGCGCGAGGCGGGCGAGCTGGTGGCGGCCGGCGGCGCGTTCGCGGTTGCATCGGCCGAAGACACCGAGCGCGTGCTGGCGGGCCTGCTGGACGTGTACGAGGTGCGGACTCGCGCGGCCACGAAGGCGCGCGAGTACGTCCGCGCGCGGCTGGGCGCGGCGGAGCGCGGGGCGGAGATGGTGGAGCGGGCGCTGGAGACGGCATCTTCGCGGTAACGCACGTCCGCCGCGGTGCCGGGTGTGCATCATCACTCCGCGCGCCGAGAAAGCTTGTCGCCGGTACCGGCCGCGAATAAGCTTCGACGCGGGATTCCCCTCATTTTCCGAGAGGCTGCGAATGGGCAACGTGACCGCGCAGGTGCACCGCAGGGCTGGGATCTTCATCCACACGTCACACCGGCCACTGCGGCGGCTTCCGGCGCTGGCGCTGCTCTCGTCCGTCTGGCTGCTGCTGGCGTGCGACGTGGGCGGCGACCCGCAGCGTCGTGCGAAATACGACACCGACAACCAGCGGTGCGGGCGGATGGCGGACAGCATGGCCGCGGCTGCCCGCTCGGCCGGCCGTGACGTGGACGACGACGAGTTCGAGCCCAGCCGCCTGAGCTGCATGGAGTACCGCGGCTGGAAGGACGGCAAGTTCCGCTGATCCCGCGTTCAGCGACACCGTGGATCCGTACGACGGAGCCCGCCGGGAGATCTCATCCCGGCGGGCTCGCTCTCTGGAACCCGGGTCAGTCCGGCCGCCAGCGTCGTTCACGCGTTACGGACTCCACCAGGGCGGCTGAAGCCGGCTGCGAGTCACCCCCCGTGCGACATCCAGGACCCACCCCGACACGAACCTTCTTCCGCGCACCGGCACCGCGGATGGACCGAAGCCGGTAGTCCGCGAAGGCGGATTTCGTGTGGTTGTTGCAGCGAATTCATTCGCCCGCCGGGGGATGATCGCCGATCGCGATCAGGCCGCGGCAGGTTCCATGGCCCGCCATTGGAAGCAGAGGTTGTAGCCGTCGGGGTCGCGCAGGTAGCACTGCTTCATCCCGTACGACTGCACGAACGGCGGCTCGGGATCGAACCCGTGGGCGCGGAGGTGTTCGTACGCCTCGTCCACGTCCGGGCAGCCGAAGAAGAGCGCGGCGTCGTGGTGCGCGGCCACGCGGGTCGTGTCGGGCGAGGATGGGCGCATGCCGTCGTCGTACATCGTGTTGAGCATCAGGTCGGCGCCGCCGCGGCGCAGCCACGCCCAACCGACGTCGTCGCCGCGCTCCGGTTGCGAGGTGCTCACGATCTCGAAGCCGAGCACGTCACGGTAGAAGCGGATGGAGGTGGGCATGTCCCACACCGCCAGCAGCGGGCACAGACCCTGGATCTGGATCGCCATCGTTCGCCTCCGCGTTGAATCGGGATCATCCCCCGTTGCAAGATGGCCTGCGTACGCGAGCTGGGGTAGCAGGACGATCGCAATCGGCTTCGACCATGATACGAAGTCCCGCCCGCGCGGGCGACCACACTCGACCCCCGCTGGGTGATCCGCGCGCGGGATCGAGGTCTCCGGTCTTATACCCAAGTCCGGTAATGGACTTGTTTCACGCAGAGGTAGCAGAGGAGCAGAGGAAGCAGAGAACAATTCCTCTGCTTCCTCTGCTTCTCTGCTCCCTCTGCGTGAGATTTTTGCAGTCGGTCGATCAACGGTTCAGGCGGATCTGGTATTATACCGGGTTGTATGATCGACTGCGCATTCGAGCCGGTCCCCCGGGGCTCGTCATCCTGAGCGCGACTACGCCTCCGCCGCGATGTCCCGATGGCCGCAGCGCGAAGGATCTGTGACCGACGGTGCGCTACCGCTGGTTTTTCTGCCCCGACCGGACACAGATCCTTCGGCTTGCGACCGCTCGCTCATGCCGCGGCGCCTGCGTGGTCAGCCTCAGGATGACGATGCGGCGGGTTGGGCGCAGAATGCACAGTTATTTCCCGCTTGTCGCCTGGATGAATAACGGTGCGAGGGCGCCCGCCGCGCCCCGGCGCCCGCGTGCGAAACGGCCCGCCCCTCGTGCTGAGGAGCGGGCCGTTCGCTAGCCTTCGGTGTCGTCGTCCTTGCTTCCCCCTCCAGCGCCGCCTCCTCCCGGAGTGGTGGGCGGCGGCTGGCCGCTGGGGGTGGTGGGCTGCGCCGGGGGTGTTTCCTCCGGGTTGCGGCGCGCCGGCGGAGGGGGCCGCACCTTGGGGCGTCCGTACTCCCACCTCCGCCGCAGGTCCACCGTCACCTGCCGCTTCACGCGGAACAGGTTGCGCACCAGCGGGTCGCGCGTCACCGGCTCGAAGGCCGCGCGCAGGCTGAGCGTCCGCGAGATCTGCCAGTCCACGCCCACGCCCAGGCTGGGGTTGGACGGCAGGTTCACCAGCTCCAGCGTGAGGTAGACGTTGGAGACGATCTCGCGCCCCGCCTCGATGGTCAGCGAGCCCAGGAAGTTCAGCCCCAGCGGCGCCGCGCCCGACGCCGCCGTCCCCGACGCCGTGGTGGTGCGCACCCGCACGAAGTCGACGATGCGGTTGCTCACCAGCGCGTTCTCGATCTGCGCAACCAGGAAGTTGGCCAGCGCCTCCTGCACCACCAGCCCGCTCAGCAGCTCTTCGGGCACCCCGCCGCCCTGGTCGGTGGTGCGGCCGAACAGGAGGAGCGAGGCCAGCTCGCTCTGCGACAGCGGCACCCGGTTGGTGGTGCTGAGCTCCACCCGCGGCTGCTCGAGCGTGCCGGTCAGGTGCACCAGCACGTCCAGCGGCTGGTCGGTGGTGCCGCCGCGCACCCGGTACGCCGCCGTGATGTCGAGCGACGGGTTCAGCTCGGGCGTGCCGTAGAAGCGCACCACCCCCTGCACGATGTCGAACTGCCGGCGGATCAGCGGGAACTCGAGCGTGTAGCTGCCGCGCACCGCGTCGAGCTCGCCGAACACCAGGTTCACCGGCGAGCCCGCCGGCCGGTCGATGGTGAGCTCGCCGCGGATCTGGATGCGGGCGTCGGGCGACTGCAGCCACACGCTCTCGCCCACCGTCACCTTCAGGTTGTTGGGGATCAGCGCCCCCAGCACCGCCTGCGCCGTGCTGGGCGCCGCGATGGTGTCGGCCCCCAGCGCGCCCACGTCGGCGTCCACGATGTCGGCCTCGGCGGTCTCGTTCAGCGAGGGGATGTAGATCGTCCCGTCCTCGATCTCCACCTGGCCGGTCACGACCACCGAGGGCCAGCGCCCGGCCAGCCGCACCCGCGCGCGGCTCTGGATCTCGGCCAGGTCGCGGCGGTCGGCCACCTGGAAGTCGTCCAGCCAGAGCGCCAGGTCGACGCGTGGCCGGGTGGCGTCGTCCAGCAGCACGGTGCCGTTGACCAGCGCGCGGCCGTCGCGCCCGGTGTGGGCGGTGAGCGAGTCCACGCGCACGGTGTCGCCGTGCATCGACAGCCGGCCGTTCATCTGCGTCCAGTGCGAGCCGAGCTTGACCACCGTCAGCTCGCCGTTCTCCAGCGCCGCGTCGCCGTTCACGGTGGGGTGGGCCGGCGTGCCGCCCACCACCACCCGCGCGCGCATCACCCCGGCGCCGTCCTTCAGGTAGGTGGGGAGGCTCTGCGTCACCAGGCCCAGCGGCACCGAGTCGGCCGTCAGGGTGGCGGTGAGCGGCTGGTCGCGCAGCAGCTCCAGCCCGGGGACGATCCCGCCCAGCGACAGGTGCATCGGCACGCTGGCCACCGCGTTCACCACCTCGCGCCCGGCCACGCGCACCCCGCCGTTCACCGTCATCCGCCCGGCCGCGTAGTCGGCGTGCACCTGCACCGAATCGGAGCGCACGCCGCCGTAGACCAGCGAATCCACCCGCGCGTCGATGTGCAGCCGCGGATCGGTCACCTGCCCCTCGATGGTGGCCTCGAGCGTGAGCGTGCCCTGCGCGTCGGGGAACGAGGGGAAGACGCGGCGCGCCTCGGCCAGGTCGATCCCCTGTACCTGCAGGCGGAAGTCGGCCGCCCCCCGCGGCGGGAGCGTGCCGTTCGCGGCGATCAGCCCCCCGGCGCCGGGGCCGGTGCGCCGGAGCAGCAGGTTCTCCACCGCCAGCCCGCGCTCCTCGCTCCAGGCCACGCGCGCGCGCTGCTCCAGCCGCCACTCGGTGCCGCCGATCCGCAGCCCCAGCGCGTCCAGGACCGCCCCGCGCGGGCTCAGGCCGTCCAGCTCCAGCGTCCCCGCGGCGGTCAGGTCGGTCTGCGGGTCGCGCCGCGCGCTGAAGGAGAAGGCCGCGCGTCCCGGGCTCAGGTTGGTGGTCAGGTTCAGCGCCTGGAGCCTGATCCTCCCCACCTGCAGGTCGGTGCCGTTCAGCTTCGCGTCGCCCGTCCACCCGGTGCCCTGCTTGATGCCGGCGAAGGTGAAGGTGACGTCGCCCGCCGCGTAGGTGCCGTAGCGGAAGCCGTGCGCGCGGCCCGAGAGGCCCACCGAGGGCTGCCGGAGGGTCCCCTGCATCTGCCCGCCGAGGGCGACGGAGCCCGCCAGGTCGGGAAGGGTGTCGCTGCCGGGGACGAAGGGGCGCAGCAGCGCCAGGTTGGGCGCGTTCAGCGAAAAGTTGAGCGGCCCCGCGTTGCGGGTGATGCCGATCTCGCCGCGCGCCTCGGCGCGGAACCCGCGGCCGGCGAAGAGGAGCGTGTCGACCCGCAGCACGCCGCCGTCGCTGTTCACCTTCAGCGTCCCCGCGCTCAGCGCGATCCCGCCCACGGTGGACCCCGGCGCCGCGTTGAACTCCACGCGCCCCACGAAAGTCTCGGGGGTGGTGCCGCGCCCGTCCAGCAGGAACGAGCCGGTGAGCCGCGTGTGCGGGAGCCAGGCGAGCCCCGGAAGCGCCGCCAGGTCCAGCCCGGTCACCGTGCCGCGCAGGGCGTAGCGCGGCACCGTGCCCGGTGCGAAGGTGCCGTTGATGGCGAACGCCTGCCGCCCGCTGGCGTCGCGCAGGTCCACGTCGAAGCGGTACGGCTGCCGCCCGCCGCCCGAGACGCGGACCGGCCCGCTCAGCGGCTGCGGGAAGAGGTCGGGGCGGCCCAGGAGGACGCCGAGCTGGAAGTTGTCGACCCGCCCGGCCACGTCGAACTCCATCGGCACGCCGGCGGGGCGGCGGATCGTCCCCGCGAGATTGAAGCTCCCGTTCCGCTGGCGGAGGTCCACGTTGAAGCGGAAGTCCTCGGTGTTCCCGCGCGCCGCGAAGGTCCCCGTCACCTCGTCGGCGATCGCAGGCGCGCCCTGCACCAGCACCGCCGCGCGGAAGGCGCTGACGCGGCCGCTCACGTCGAAGGTCGGCACGCGCCCGCCCAGCCCCAGCGTTCCGCGCATCGCCAGCCCGCCCGCGCTCCCGTTCAGGTCCACGTTGAAGGCCAGGTTCTGCGGCGTGCCCTCCACGTGGATCGGGCCGGTCAGGGTGGCCGAGCGGAAGGGGAGCTGCGGGAAGAGCTGGGTGAGCGTGGCCAGCGCCAGCGGCTCGGCGCGCGCGTCCAGGTCGAAGCGCGGGGTGGCGCCCGCGAGGTTCACGGTGCCGCTGATGGCGCGCAGCCGCGTCTCGGGCGCTGCGCCCACCGCGTACGCCAGGTCGCCGCCCTCGATGCGGAACTGCCGCGCCGTCCCCGTCACCGTCGCCCCGCCGCGGACCACGCCGCGGAGGTAGCGCGCCTGCGCGGGGTAGAGCGGCGCCAGCGTGGCCAGGTTCAGCGGCTCGGCGGTCACCTGCAGGCCGTCCATGCGGAACCCGGCGGCCCCGCCCACGCGGACGAGGCCGCGGGCGGCGATGGTGGAGGCGGGCGCGTCGACCGAGCTGCGCGGCACCACGTTGGCCACCACGTCCACCCGCAGCGCGCCGCCGCCCGCCGTGGTCAGCTCGTCCACCGAGGTGACGGTGCCGGTGACCTCGCCGCCCAGCGGGGCCCGGTCGATGAAGCCGAGCGTCTCCAGGTCGGTGATGCGCAGCGGCTCCAGCCGCAGCCGCGTGTCGCTGAACACCGGCTCGCGGCCGGGCTGCGTGATCACCGTCAGCCGCCCCGCCGCGCGCGAGTCGAGCACCGCCACCTGCGCGTCGGTCACCGTCCAGCGGGTGCGGTTCCCCGGGAGCGTCTGGGCGGCCAGGCCGAAGCGGGCGACGCCTTCGCGCGGGACGGCGAAGCCCATCCCGTACAGGTCGCGGAAGTCCAGCGGGTGCGCCCGCACGCGCAGGTCGTAGCGCGGGTTGGCGCCCGCCAGGTTCATCGTCCCCTCGCCGTCGAAGCGCGAGTAGGGCGTGCGGAACTCGCGGATGGCGAAGCGCAGGTTCTGCGCGGCGTCCTGGTCCAGGAAGCCGGCCAGGTTCTCGATGCGCGTGTCGGGGTTGGACACGACGGCGTTGGCGCTGGCGATCTCCACCCGCCACCCGCCCTCGCCCTTCACGCGGACCAGCGGGAGGTTGGCGTCGAGCCCGGTGAGGGTGTGCACCGCCAGCCAGCGCCCGCCCGCGCGCACCTTCTCGGGCGCGCGCCCGGGGACGTACCTGGGCTGCGGCGAGGTGGGCGGGGTGGTGGGCGTGACGATGCGCGCGCGGCCGTCCACCAGCCGCAGGCCGCGGAAGTCGAAGGTGCGCCCCTTCTGCGCCTCGCCCGTCCCCACGCCGCGGACGGGCTTGCCGCCGGCCTCGACCGCGAAGATCTGCAGCGCGTTCCACTGTCCGTTCGCGTCGCGCTGCAGGCGCAGGTTGGGGCGGATGACCTCGCCCTGGTCGAACACGATCGCCCCGCCGCCGTTCAGCGTGCGGGTGATCAGCCGCGCGCGGGCCAGCGGGGCGCTGAGGATGGTGTCGCGGTTGCGGTCCAGGAACGCCACGTCGTGCAGCGCGATGCGCAAGCTTCCGTCGGGCTCGATGTCTTCCAGCGTGAACGCCTGCGCCGGAAGCCCCAGCGCGATGCGCACGCGCTCCTCCACCACCCGGGTGCGCGCCCGGTTCACGAACAGGTAGAGAAGGAGCAGCGAGACGACGAAGCCGCCCACCGCCCCCAGCAACAGGAGGCCGACCCTGCCCAGGTGGCGCCGGCGGCGGGCCATCTCAGAAGGTCTGGCCGATGGAGACGTGCAGCGACAGGCGGCGCAGGAACCCGCGCCGGATGTCGGGATCGAACTCCGGGTCCACCAGCCCCACCAGGTTGCCGCGCGCGTCGATCTCGTACAGCGGCCCGCGCGGCAGCGGGTACGGGTTGTACGACAGGTCCAGGCGCAGCGGCCCCACCGGCGTGGCGTAGCGGATCCCCGCGCCGGGGGTGAAGCGGAAGGGCGGGCTGTGCAGCTCGGGCGCGGCGGCGCCCCACACCCGGCCGCCGTCCACGAACGCCGCCACGCGCAGCTGGTCGGGGCGGAAGGGGGTGGGGAAGGTGAACTCCACCGTGCCCACCACGATCCGCCGCCCGCCGGTGGGGCTGGGGATGGTGTCGGTCTGGGTGCTGTCCGAGAGCGAGTGGCGGATCACGTAGATGATCGGCCCCAGCTCGTTGCGGCGGAAGCCGCGCACCGTGGTGGCGCCGCCCGCGTAGAACAGCCGCTGCGGGGGGATGAACCCGTTGGCCAGCAGGCCGTTCAGGAAGGTCCCCGCCAGCAGCCGCACCTGCACCACCCGGCGCGTCCCCACGCTCTTGTACACGCTCCCGTCGCCCAGCAGGCGCAGGTACTGGTCGTCGCTTCCCAGGAAGCGGGTGGCCACGTCGCTCCCCACGCGGAACTGGTAGCCGCCGCTGGGGAACGGGTTCAGCCGCACGCGGGTGCGGATCAGCGCCGCCGAGAAGTTGTTGGACCAGCGCGGCGCCTTCAGCACCGCGATCTCCTCGCGCCGGCACACCTCGTAGACCACGCAGAAGAAGATGTCGTGCGCCTGGGTGGAGCCGCGCTCCACGGTGTAGGTGGTGGAGAGCAGCGTCCCCGGTCCCAGGTCGCGCACCAGGCCGACCTGCCCGCCTGCGTCCTTGCGCACGTACAGCCCCAGCTCGCTGATCTGTTCGGTGAACGCGCCCACCGTGATGCTGTTGCGCGTGCCGAACAGCCGCGGCTGCACCAGCTCGGCGGCCAGCCGGTAGTTCATCGCCTGCGCGATGGTGGTGTCCACCCGCTCCGAGGCCGAGTCGAGCGCGAAGGCGCGGCAGATCGACTCCTTGAGCCCCGCGTCGAGCGGGTCGGCCACGCCCACCTTGGCGACCGACGCGGTCAGCTGGAGGCGGCGCGCCCCGCCCAGGAAGTTGCGGTCGGTGTGCTGCACCGCGCCGCGGAAGCAGTCCACCGTGCCGTAGCCGGCGCTCGCGTCCACCGCGTAGCGCGGGGCCTCGCCCACCCGGATCAGGACCGTGCTTCCGATGCTGTCCTCCAGCAGCTGCGCGCTGTCGGGCGTCACCTGCAGGCTCTCGGGCGCCACCTCCACGGTGGCGAAGCGGATCAGCTCCAGGTCGTACAGGTTGCGCTGGCTGCGCAGCAGGTCGCGCGAGCGCAGCAGCGACCCCTCGCGGAAGGTGATCTGCTGGCGGGCGATCTTCTCGCTCACCCGGTCCAGCCCCTCGAAGATGATGCTGTCCACGCGCACCAGCGGGCCGGGCGCGGCCTGCAGGTTCACGTCGGCCACGTCGGCGATGGTGTCGATCTGGTAGTTGCGCAGCACCTGCGCGTATGCGTAGCCGTGGTCCAGCAGCGCGTTGCGCACGGTGTCGACGCTGGCCAGGAACTCGTTGCGGCGGAACGGCTGGCCCACCTTCATCGGCAGCTTGCCGATCAGCACGCTGTCGGAGACGATGGCCTCGGCGCCGGTCACGTCCAGCGCGCGCAGCAGCACGCGCTCGCCGGGGATCACGTTGAAGCGGACGTCCACCTTGCCGTTCCCCGCGTCATCGACGGTCGGGACGACGCGCGTGCCGTAATAGCCGTTGTCGCGGAAGACGAGCTGGATGCGCACCACGTCGCGGGCAAGCACCTGCGTGTCGAGCTTCTCTTCCACGCGCCCGCCCAGCACCGGCAGGCACACGGGGAGGATGCCGAGCAGCGAGCAGCGCGAGGCGCGGGTGGCGATCACCCGCATCACCGAGTCCCTGGTGACCTCGCCGAGGTCGCCGCTCACGGCCACCGCGTGGATCTCGCGCCCCTGGTACTGCTGCAGGCCGGGGAAGGGGCCGGTGGCGGCGCCCCCGCCGGCGGTGCACGCGGCCAGCGCGAACAGCACCAGCGGCAGGGCCGCGGCGCGGAGGAGGAGGCGGAGCGTCGGGGTCCCGCGCGTGGCGCGAGCGAGCATTCGGGACTGTGGCTGTGGGCCGTGGGGCGTGCCGGCCGCCGTCCGTGCGTGGACGGACGGGCGGACGGGTCCGTCCACGCCGGGGGGCGCGGGCGGGCAATCTACACCGGCGCGTGCGCGGGTCAAAGCCGCATCGCGCCTTGCATCGGCGGCGGGCGTGCGCGACCGCCTGCGCACACCGGCCGCAGAAACGCTCGTTCAAGGCGCATCCGCCGTGCCAGCGGCTTCCGGGCCCCGCCGGCGATAAGGGCCGGCGGCGCGATGGCGGCCCTTGCGCGGGGGAGACACGCGAGCCGGCGGCGGACCCCCGGGCCGCCGCGCCGCAGCGTTCCGGCGACTGGGATCACGCCGGGCATTTTTCGCCGTAGATATGTGCCCCGACGCGGCGTATCATTGCGGGAAACGTCAGCCGGAACGAGTTCAGGCGGTCACGACCGGTACCCTGCCCATCTTGCGCGCCAGCAAACGGAATCCCCTCCCCGACGCTCCCCTGGAGCTCTGCGACCCGGTCACCCTTCCGGCCGGTGACGTTCCCGGTGAGCGGGTGCTGGCGGAGCTGGATCCCGAGCACGCGGTGATGCTGTTCGACGTGCTGCGGGCGGCGAGCCTGTGGGCGGCGGACGACGGCGCGGCCGGGTGGTACGATCCGAAGCTGCTGCGGCGGTGGGAGAAGGCGATCCTGACCGGGCACCTGGACGAGCACCTGCGGAGCGCGGCCGGGGTGCTGATCGGTGAACTGGTGCATCCCGAAACGAGTGACCCGCGGCAGCTGTCGATGTGCTGCCTGCAGATCTCGGAGTGGGCGCTGGGCCGCGGCGCGGTGGAGACCTCGATCGAGTTCAACCGGCTGGCCGCGCTCGTCTGGCCCACCAACGCGCGCCTCGCCTACGTCACGGGGCGGCGGTACGGGAGCGTGTGCCGCTTCAAGGATTCGGACATCTGGCTCCGGCGGGCCGCGCGCATCGCCCGCTGGTATGCCGACTGGGAGGCGTTCGCCGACGCGCTCACCTCCATCGGCATGCTGGCGTACCGGCAGGGCAACATCCCGCGCGCGCGATCGTTCCTGGACCGCGCGCTGCGCGTGGCGCGCAGGCGCGGCCTGCGGCAGCTGGAAGGCGAGATCCTTCACGACCGCTTCACCGTCGCGTTCACCTCGAACGAGAAGACCGACGCCGAGGCGCTCGCCCGCGCCGCGTACCAGCGCTACCTCCCCTCGCACGAGCGCCTCCCCGCGCTCGCCTACGACATTGCGTACTACTGGCTGACCCGCGGCTACGCGGCACGCGCGCTCCCCGTACTTCGGCTCCTGAGGGCCCACTTCCCTCAACCGGCGGCGCAGTTCCAGGTTCTTTGCGCGTCAGCACGGGCAGCGGGTGCTTTGCACGACCGTACGGCGTTCCGCGCGATCTGGGCGGAAGCGAACGACTTGATGTATGTGGCGCAAAGTTCCCCCGTGTTCGGCATCGCCTTGATCGACCTGGGTTACGGCGCCGCTCACCTGGGCGATTGGGTCCATGCCGAAGCAGCCTTCCTCCGGGCGGCGAAGGCAGCTCCCGGCAAGGACCAGGGCGAAGATCGATTGCTTGCCGAGGCCGCGCTGGAGGCGGTGCGGCGACGCGAGAATCCCGATCCCCTTCCGCTGCGCCGCGTCGAGGCGGAAACGACCGAGTTGGGCCGCGCACTGGTGTTGCACCTGTCAGGCAGCGGCTCCGCCGGTAATGCGGCAGGCAGGGATGTACGCCCGCCGCAGGGCCCCGGCGGCGGTCAGTGACCCGACCCCATCGTGTTGCCGTTGCGATCCTCGGCGGTGGTCTGGTTCGATACGCTGTCGGCCGCGCTTGTATAACTGGGGCGGGTGGACGTGTTCACGCACGGTTGAACGGTCGTCGGGCTGGCGGTGCACGCAGCCAGCGCCAGGAACGCAATCGTGGAAAAAACAAACCGGCGCATGGTGGACCTCCGTGGGGGAAGAGAAAACCGGCTGGAGCGGGCGAAAAATGGAGCCGGTTCCACGAGGGTCAACACGTCATCGCCCGAAAATGACCGCTTAGATTGTGCGACAGATCGAATACCACCCGCTGGTTGTGCTTGAAGCGCCAGCACTTCGCGCCTTTCGTTCGCTCCCGCGGCCGTTCACGGCTCGACCGGTCGAGAACTGGTCCGCGCTGCAGGGCGTGTTGCGTGATTCCGGGCCATCGACCGTGGTGGTGGTCGACCCGTACGCCGACGACGAAACGGCTCCCGCCCACGAACTTGCCGTCGTGCTTGACGTATTCCCGTCGGCGGCGGTGGTGTGCGCGTTCGATCTGACTCCGGCGCGAGTGGGAGACGTTCGGCAGATGCTGCACGGGGGAATCAGTGGGCTTGTGAACCTGCGGGTCGACACCACGCCGGCGATCATGGCACACCATCTTCGTGAAGCGGCCGGCAGACCCTTCAAGCGCCACCTGGAATCGATCACGCCGCCACATCTCGCTGCGGACGCACGTCACATCCTCACCGGTGCCTGCCACGTGGCGGTGACCGGCGGCGGGGTGGACGAACTCGCGGCGCTTTTTGGAGTAAACGCGAAAACGCTGTCGCTCTGGTGCCAGAAGTTCAGGCTGGGATCCACGCGCTCGCTGCTCGTGTGGATCCGGCTGCTGCTCGCCTCGCTGCTGCTGGAGGATCAGGGTCGAACGATCGACAGCGCCGCGCGCGCCGCCGGGTACTCGTCGGACCGCGGCCTGCGGCGGACGTTCGAGCAGACGCTGGGCACCGCGCCGAGCAGCGTACGCAAAGACGGCGCGCTTACGCAGGTGTCCACCGCCTTCCGCGCGTGGCTGGGCGATGTCGCGGCGGGTAGCCGGTAGCTGGAGTAGATGCTTGCTCGCCGTCGCGTCTGGACCAATCGCGGACGCAGCGAGACGGACCGGTGCTGGCGCGACCGTCCCCCCGGGTTGAAACCCGAGGCTACAACGGCCCGAAGTCCGCCTTCGCGGCGCCTTCGCGGACTCCACGAAAAGATCGGCGCGGCGGATCACGTTCCGGTGCCTGCGAGAAAGCACGGACGGCGTAGCGGACCGATGGTCGTCCGCTACGCCGTTCGTGTCACCCGTATCGGCGGGTGCGAAAATCCATGCGTGCGAGTCCGCGAAGGCGGACTTCGGGCCGTGGTTGCCGCGGCTTCAGCCGCCCGATCCGACCTTGCCTCGCCGCCCTACTCTCCGCTCGCGTGCCCCGCGTACAGCGCCTCGATGCGGTCGGCGTAGCGCTTTTCGACCACGTGGCGCTTGATGGAGAGCTTGGGGGTGAGCATCCCGTTGTCGATGGTGAACTCGTCGGGGATCACCAGCACCTTCTTGGGCATCTCGTAGCGCGCGAAGCCCGTCAGGCGCCCCAGTGTCTCGCGCTCGAGCAGCGCCTGCACGCGCGCGTCCGCCGCCAGCGCCGCGCGGTCGGCCGTGGCGATCCCCTGCTCCTTCGCCCACGGGTCGAGCGATTCGTAGTCCGGCACCACGATCAGGCTGGGGAAGGCGCGGCGGTCGCCGATCATCAGCACCTGCGCCACGTACGGGCTCATCGCGGCCAGGTTCTCCATCGGCGCGGGGGCCACGTTCTTCCCGCCGGCCGTCACGATGATGTTCTTGAGCCGGTCGGTGATGCGCAGGAAGCCGTCCTCGAGCTCGCCGATGTCGCCGGTGTGGAACCAGCCGTCGTCGTCGATCACCTCGGCCGTGGCGTCGGGGTTGTTCCAGTAGCCCTTCAGGATGTGCGGGCCGCGGGTCAGGATCTCGCCCTCGTCGCTGATCGCCGCCTCCACGCCGGGGATGATCGGCCCCACCGTCCCCAGCCGTGCCCTGCCCGGCTTGTTCACCGCGATCACCGGCGACGTCTCGGTGAGCCCGTATCCCTCGTAGACGGGGAGCCCGGCCGCCCAGAAGAAGCGCGCGATCCCCGCGCTGAGCGGCGCGCCGCCGGAGATGAACATCCGGAGCCGACCGCCCGTCCGCTCACGCAGCTTGCTGAACACGAGCCGGTCGGCCAGGCGGTACTGGAGCGCCAGCGCCGCACCCGGCTCGCGCCCGGCGAAGCGCGCGTCGACTACGGAGGCGCCGACCTTTCCCGCCCAGGTGACGATGTGCTTCTTGACCCCGGTCGCCCCCGTCACCCTGCCGTAGATCTTCTCGAACAGGCGCGGGACCGAGACGGCCACCGTCGGCCGCACCTCCACCAGGTTGTCGGCCACCTTGTCCATGCTCTCGGCGTAGGCGATGGCGATCCCCGAATCGAAGTACCAGTAGTCCACCATCCGCTCGAACACGTGGCTGAGCGGGAGGAACGAGAGCGCCACGTCGCCGGGGCGCGGGTCGAGCACGTCGTGCTGGCGGCACCCGGCCACGTTGGAGCACAGGTTCCAGTGCGTGAGCATCACCCCCTTGGGCGTCCCCGTGGTGCCGCTGGTGTAGATCAGCGTGGCCACGTCGTCGCGCGTGACCTGCGCGGCCCGCGCGCGGAAGCTCTCGGCCTGGCCGGACTCGACCAGGCGCCGCCCCTCGTCCAGCAGGTCGCCGAAGCGGCGGACGCCGGTCTCGGCGCCGGGGTCGTCGAAGCAGACCACCAGCTTCAGGTCCGGCAGGTCGCCGCGCACCTCCTGCACCTTGGCCAGCTGGGCGGGGGTGGAGGCGAACACGGCCGCGGCGCCGCAGTCCTTGAGGATGAAGTGCGCCTGGTTGGCCGGGAGCGTGGGGTACAGCGGCACGTCGATGGCCCCCAGCCCCAGCGCCGCGTAGTCGGTGATCGCCCACTCGGGCCGGTTCTCGGAGAGCAGCGCCACCCGGTCGCCCGCACGGACCCCCGCCGCCGCCAGCGCCGCCGCCAGCGCGGCCACGCGGCTCTCCAGCTCGGCGTGCGAGAGGGCGTGCCACGCGCCGCCGGCCTTGTGCTGCAGGGCGTCCGCGCGCCTGTACCGGTCCACCGCGCCCAGGAAGAGCTTGAGGATGGTGTCGCGCTCCACCGGCGCCAGCGGCGTGAGCGTGCTGCGGGTGCGGATGGCGGCGGCGGTTCGGGTGGCCATGGGCGGCGGGTGCGCGTGTGCGTGAGGGGCCGAGGCGCGCGGGTGCGAAAGTGGCACGATGGCGCGGACTTCCGGCGTGCTTGACCGCGAATAATGCTGCGGGTGAAGCGGTGCTGACAAGGCGGCGAGCGGGCGTTCGTCCGAAGGGGCTGGCATGGGCGCGGCGCGGTCGCCGCCAACTGCGGGGGGCACACGGAGCAGCGGAGGGCAACGGAGGAACGGAAACGTCGACCGCGCCCCCGGCACCCACGCCATCCGGCCAGCTCTCCACCACCTCCGAACCGGGGATGAACCACGATCGGGCCGGAGGTGCTTCGCGTGCTCGTATTCCGTTCTTCTCCGTTCTTCCGGTCTTCTCCACTGCTCCCCGCGACCCTGCGCTGCCGGAAGATCGGGGTGGTCGGCAAGACCGCATCGCGCACCCGTCGGGTATTCCCCCACCGCACCACCGTCCAACGACGACGCGAGTCTATCCCCAGCCCCGACACTGGCTTCGGCGCGGCGAGGCCATCTTGGGAAGCAGGACGGAGACGCCATCCGGCCTCCCCGCAGTGACCCAAGCGAGAAAGCGGAGGCACCGATGCACACCATCGCGGACCCCTGGGCCATCAGCGAGGCCGACTACCCGGCGACGGGCACCCCGGCCGAACAGCTCGAGTGGCTGCTGGGCTACGCCGTGCTTGCGCCCAGCAGCCACAACACGCAGCCGTGGCGCTTCCACGTCTGCGGCGGCGCGGTGGAGCTGTACGCCGACCGCACCCGGAGCCTGCGCGTGGTGGACCCGCGTGACCGCGAGCTGCTGATCAGCTGCGGCGCGGCGCTCCAGTTCCTGCGCCTGGCGATGCGCCGCTTCGGCCACGCCGGCGAGGTGGCGCTCTTCCCCGACCGGCAGGACCACGACCTGCTCGCCGTGGTCTCGCTGGGCGGCCGGTGCGAGCCCAGCGTGGAAGAGCTGCGCCTGTTCGACGCCATCCCCGCGCGCCACACGCACCGCGGCGACTTCGCCGAGCGCCGGGTGCCCAGCGAAGTCGTCGACTCGCTGTTCGACGCCGCCGCCGGCGAGGGCGCGTGGCTGATGGCCGTGGAGGACCGCGGCCACCGCTCGGCCGTGGCCTACCTGGCCCGCCAGGGCGACCAGGTGCAGTTCGCCGACCCCGAGTTCCGCGGCGAGCTGGCGCGCTGGATCCGGCCGAACGGGACGCACGAGCACGACGGGATGCCCGGCTACGCCTTCGGCATCCCCGACGTGGTCTCGCCCTTCGCCCCGGCGGTGGTGGGCGCGCTGAACCTGGGCGCCATCTGGGGCGGGCGCAGCCGGCAGGCGGTGGAGAACGCGCCGCTGCTGGCCGTGCTGGGCACCGCCCGCAACGGGCCCGCGGCGTGGGTGGCGGCCGGCCAGGCGCTGGCCCGCGTGCTCCTGCGCGCCGCGGCCGAGGGGATCGGCGCGTCGTTCCTGAACCAGCCGTGCGAGGTGCCGCTGCTGCGCCTGCGCCTGCGCGACGTGCTGGGCACCGCCGGGTGGCCGCAGCTGGTGCTGCGCCTGGGCTACCCGCACGCCGAGCCGCGGGCCACGCCCCGGCGCCCCGTGCACGAAGTGCTGGCGCAGTAGTGAGCTCACGAGCATCGTGGGGTCACGCGGAGTTCCTGGCCCACCCCGACGCTACGGAGGAACGGGTATGAAGACGATCGCGTGGATGGTCGCGGCCGCGGCGGCGCTGGCCGCGGCGGCGTGCGCGGGAACGCCCGGGCGCGTGCCGGTGAGCGCGGCGCCGGGCGCGGGGCCCTCCCTGGTGGGCGAATGGGCGGGCGAGTACCAGAGCCCCGCCGCGGGCCGCGGCGGGAGCATCGTCTTTCACCTGGACGCGGGGCGTGACACGGCCCTGGGCGACGTGGTGATGGTGCCGCGCGGCTCGCCCGGGCCGTTGCGTCGCGCCGCGGTGGAGCAGCCGGGGGCCATGGTCACCGCCAGCCAGCCCACCACCCTCAGCATCCGCTTCGTGCGGCAGGAGGGCGAGCGCGTCAGCGGCCAGCTGGACCCGTATACCGACCCGGACTGCGGCTGCACGGTGTTCACCACCTTCCAGGGTACCGTGCGCGGCGACCGCATCGAGGGGACCTTCACCACCCGCGGCGAGCCGGGCGGCACCGCGCTCACCGGCACCTGGCACGTGGACCGGCTCGCGCCGTAGCCGCGGCGCCCCGGCGAAAACCCGATCTACCTGCGTCACCCCGGAGGTGCGAGATGCCCGTTCCGGCAGTGGATCCGGCAGTGGACGTGGCGGTGGAAGACATGGTGCGCGCGCGGCTGCTGCGCGGCTTCACCGAGCGCAACGCGGGCCGGCCCACGCGGCTCGAGGAAGACGCGCCCGAACTGGGCGCGCAGGTGGAAGAGACCGCTCGTC
>DASSME010000123.1:0-12185 GCA_035689035.1 Longimicrobium sp.
CAGGTGCTCGCGGATCGCCGCCCAGGAGACGGGCGGACGCGCGTGGCCACCCGAGGGCTCGAGGCCGGCGGGACCGGGGCGATATCCGTCCGCGGGGACCACGTACGCGGCCAGCACCGGTTCGCCCGCCGCGCCGGTGCGTGCGTCCACCGCCGCGGCGCGCACGGAGGGGAGGGTGGCGAGCGCCGCCTCCACCTCCGCCGGCTCCACGCGAAAGCCGCGGATCCTGAGCTGGTGGTCGGTGCGGCCCAGGAACTCCAGCGTACCGTCCTCCAGCCACCGCACCCGGTCTCCGGTGCGGTACAGCCGCTCGCCGGGACGGCCGGGTTGCGGATGCGGCACGAAGCGCGCGGCGGTGGCCGCCGGCCGTCCCCGGTACCCGCGCGCCACCCCCGCGCCGCCGATGTACAGCTCGCCCGGCACGCCCACCGGCACCGGGAGCATCCCGCCGTCCAGCACGTGCAGTTCCACGCCGGGAAGGGGGAGGCCGACGGGAAGGTTGATCCACCGCGCCGCGCCGTCCTCGCCCGCCGGCAGCCGCAGCGTGGTGGAGGTGACGCTGGTCTCGGTCAGCCCGAACACGTGCATCAGCGGCACGCCGAGCCGCGCCCACTCGCGCAGCCGCTCCGGGTGCACCCGCTCGCCGCCCACGATCACCCATCGCACGTGCGCGGGAAGAAGGCGCGCCCCGCCGGCCGCGAGCACCCGCACCCACTCGTGCCAGAACGCGGTCGGCAGCTCCAGGCAGGTGACCCGCCGGGTTTCGATCTCCTCCAGCAGCCGCTCCGGGACCCACGCCGCGTCCCCCCGCGGGAACACCACCGCCGCGCCCGAGAGCCAGGCGGGGAAGATCTCCTCCACCATCACGTCGAACGCGGGCGAGGCGAACTGGAGAACGCGGTCGTCCGGCCCCAGCGCCAGCTCGGCGGCGAACGCCCCGGCATACCCCAGCAGCGCGCGGTGCGAGATCATCGCGGCGCGCGGGGCGCCGGTGGACCCGGAGGTGTAGATGGCGTACGCCAGGTGATCCGGGTCCAGCGGCGCGGCGGGCCCCGGTGGAGCTTCGCCGGCCGCCGGCGGCGCGTCGACCATCATCGTGCGCCCGGCGTGGGCCGGGAGCGCGCCGGCCAACGAGGCGCGGGTGAGCACCAGGCCCGCGCCGCTGTCGGCCAGCAGGTACGCGAGCCGCGCCGGCGGGTTGGCCGGGTCCAGGGGGATGAAGAAGCCGCCCGCGCGCAGCACGCCCAGCAACGCCACGGCCAGCTCCGGCGAGCGGTCCAGGAAGAGCGCCACGGGAACCTCGGGCCCCACCCCCGCCCGGCGCAGCGCGGCGGCCAGACGGCCGGAGCGCTCCTCCAGCTCCGCGTAGGTGATCCGCTCGTCGCCGCGGATGGCCGCCACGCCGTGCGGCCACCGCGCGGCGCGCTCCACGATCGCCTCGTGCACCGCCCCCGCGCGGCGCGGCGGGGCGGGCGTGCGGCGGGCGATCACCGCGGCGCGCTCGGCGTCGGTGAGCAGCGAGATCTCGCGCAGCCGCGCGCCGGGCGAGGCGGCGAACGCGTCCAGCACCGCGCCCAGGTGGCCCAGCAGCCGCTCGGCGGCGCCGTCGCTGAGGCGCGGCCGTGCGTACGACACGTCCAGCATCAGCCCACCGCCCGGGGCCGGCTCGGCGGCCAGGGTGACGGGATAGCCACCCTCCTCGCGCCCCCACGCATCGCGCACCTCGACCCCCGCCGCGGCGCCGCCCGCGGGGCGGGGAAAGGTCTGCACCGACACCAGCGTCTCGAACAGCGGTTCGCCGCCGGGCGCGCCGCTCCACCCCTGCACGCGGGCCAGCGGCGCGTGCTCGTGCTCACGGGTCTCGGCGGCGGCCGCGTGCAGCGCGCGCAGGAACGCGGCGGCGGCGGCGTCCGGGTCCACGCTCGCCCGGAGCGGCACGGTGTTGACGAAGTTCCCCACCATCCGCTCCACGCCGTCCAGCGACGGCGGCCGGGCGGCCACGGTGGTGCCGAACACCACGTCCTGGTGCCCGGAGTAGCGCGACAGCACCAGCGCCCAGGCGCCGTGGACCAGCGTGGCGAGGGTGACGCCCAGGGCGCGGGCGCGCTCCTCGAGCGCCGCCGCGCGGACGGGCTCCAGGCGCGCCGCCCGGGTCCCCTCGCCGGCGGGCGGCGCGGGCTCGGGGCGGGTGATCCCCAGCGGCGTGGCCGCACGGACGCCGTGCAACGCCACCCGCCAGTACGCCTCCGCCCCCGCCAGGTCCCGGCTCTCCAACCAGGCGATGTAGTCGCGGAACGGCCGGGTCTCGGGGAGCTCGGGCGTGCGCCCTGCCTGGTGCGCCTCGTACAGCGCGAGGAGGTCGTCGTACACCAGCCCCACGCTCCACCCGTCCAGCAGGATGTGATGGTGCGTCCACACCACCCGGTGCTCCCGCTCGCCGATGCGGAACAGCGCCACGCGCATCAGCGGCGCGCGTTCCAGGTCGAACCCGCGCCGCCGTTCTTCCAGCACGAACGCGTCGAAACGCGCATCGGCCTCGCTCCGCGTATGGGCGCTCAGGTCCACCTGGCGGATGGGGAGGGCGACCCGTCGGCGAATGGCCTGGAGCGGCCGCGGCACCCGTTCCCAGCGGAACGCCGCGCGCAGCGCCGGGTGCCGGTCCACCACGCCCTGCCAGGCGGAGCGGAAGGCGCCCGTGTCCAGATTTCCGTGGATGGTGAAGCCGAACTGCGCCACGTACGCGCCGGGCTCCCCACGGAGGGTGTCCAGGAGCATCCCCTCCTGCATCGGCGAGAGGGGATAGACGTCTTCGAGCGGACTGGTCACGCGTGCTCCAGGGGTGTGCGGGCCCACCGAGTGTGCCGTGCGAGGCGCGCGTCCTGCTCCCACCCCGCGCCGGGTGCGCGCGTGCGTGCGGAAACCACTGCGATCGTCGGCCAGAGTCAGCTCTGACGTTAACCGACAATAATTGTGTGCGTCAAGTGTAGTCGGGCCGTCGTGGCGGAAAGAGTGACGGCCACCATTCCTCTTCCGGCTGCGCCGTTCCATGGCCGCACCCCGCATCCGGACGGCCAACGCGCGGAAGGAGCGGAGGACTCGCGCTGAAGTCCTCCGCTCCTTCCGGCCGTTCTCCGCTCCTCTCCGCGTGGCCCGTCGATGCATGCGGATGGGCAAACTGAATCGGCAGCCACGGTTCCGCGGCTGCCGAGATGTTCACGAGCCGTGGCGCGCTCCGCTCCAGATCAGCTTGCTCCCACGAGATCTTCCCGCAGCCCGCGCAGCAGGTCGGCCAGGATCAGCTGCGGGTTGACGTTGCCCTGCGCCATCTCGTGCGCCTCCTGCACGCGCAGGATGGCGGACGCGACGCCGGCCGGGTGCACGCGCGCCTTCTGGACCAGGGAGCCGAGCAGCTTCGGATCGTCGGTGTAGGCGACGGATTCGGGGGCGCCGGCGGCGATGGCCATCAGGTCGCGCAGCATCTGCTGAAGCGCGTCGAGGCCGGCGCTGAACTCGCCGCGGGCGCCGCTGGGGGCCACCGCGTTCGCCGCCGCCAGCCGGTCCGCCGGCTGCTGCGAGGTGGCGGCCATCAGCAGGGCGCGCGCGGTCTCCTTCTGCTTCCGCAGCACGCCGGCGCCGCCCGCGGTGGGAAGCATCCGCAGCGCGCGGCCGATGGCGCCCTCGGAAATCGAGGCCAGCTGCCCGGCCTCGGCGGGCTTCATCCCCTTCTCGCGCGTCAGGAAGTCAGCCACTTCCGCAGGCGACAGGCGCAGCACGCGAACCGGCAGCACGCGCGAGCGGATGGTGGGCAGAAGCGCGCCGGGGTTGGACGACGTCAGGATCAGCGTGGTATCGGGGGGCGGCTCCTCGAGCAGCTTGAGGAAGGCGTTGGCGGCCTCGGGGCTGCTCTCCTGCGGCACCATCGCCTCGGCGTCGCCGACGACGAACACCTTGCGGCTCCCCATCGCCGGGCGGACGGAGGCCAGGCGCTGGAGGTTCTGCACCATCCCCATGAAGTATGCCGGCGCCTTGTCGAACGCGGGGACGTGGAAGGGGTCGGTGCGGCGGGCGGTGAGCTCGGCGTAGCGGGCCTCCTCCAGCTTCTCGCGCAGCTTTTCGGGGGTGGAGGCGTCGGGGCGGGGGAGGGGGAAGAACCAGTGGACGTCCGGGTGCTCCAGCCGCTGGATGAACTTGCATGCCTGGCACTGCCCGCACGCGTCGCCGCCGGCCGTCGGCGTGTCGCACAGGATCATCTGCGCCAGCCACATGGCCAGCCGCTCCTTGCCCACGCCGGCGGGGCCATGGATCAGCAGCGACTGCGGCAGGTTCCCGGCGCGCAGCGCGGTGCGCAGCTTGGCGCGGACCTCCGCGTGGCCGTAGACGGGAGGCAGCGGCATCAGGCGTGGCCTCGCGCCGAAGGTTCCGGGGCGAATGAATTCGCTGCAACGACCACCCGAAGTCCGCCTTCGCGGACTACCGGCTCAACGGTGGACGCAGCCGTAGCGCGCGACACAAGCATCGCCGAGGGATCGCGCCCCAGCATCTCCCGAGATGAAGTGCTCCCCTCCCCCCGCGGAGCGGGGGGAGGGGCCGGGGGAGGGGGGCCGCCCGCGGCCGCGAAGATGTCCGTTCCACGCCGCGGCGCTGACGCAGCGCTCCCCCTCCCCCGCGGAGCGCGGGGAGGGGGTGGGGGGAGAGGGCCCGCCGCGGCCGCGCGGATGCCCCGAATCCGCATCGACATCAACGCAAAACTCCCCCTCCCCCGGATGGTTCCGGGGAAGGGGGTGAAGCGCTGCTCGGTCGTTCGCACTCTGGTCAGATCCATCCCCCGAATCTACACGCTCACCGGCTGCGCAGCCACGCCAGCGGGTCCACGGCCTCGCCGCCGGGGGTGCGGATCTGGAACTCCACGTGGCTCCCCTCGGGCGTCCCCTCGCCGCCCACGGTGCCGATCACCTGGCCCTTGGCGATCGTCGCCCCCTGCTGCACCTGCACGTCCTTCAGGTACAGGTAGAGCGAGTAGTAGCCGCCGCCGTGGCTGACCACGACCGTGGGGCCGTACCCCTCGAACGGCGCCGCCATCTCCACCTTCCCGCCCTCCACCGCGCGGACGGGCGAGCCCGCCGGCGCGCCGATGCCGATCCCGTTGTAGCGGATCGCCGTCCCGTTGGTCTGCAGCGCGCGGCCGAAGCGGTAGACCAGCGTGCCCTGCGCGGGCCAGCTCAGCGCGCCCATGTCGGCCGTGGTCATGGTCGGCGCGGGGCGCGGGGCCACCGTGGTGGGCGTGGCCGCGGCGGGCGCGGGGCGGCCGGCGGCGCGGGCGGCGTTGCGCTCGCGCTCGGCGGCGGCGGCGCGGTCGCGCTCGCGGCGCTCCTCGCCGCGGCGGCGCGCTTCCAGCGTGGCCACCAGGCTGGTGAGCCGCCGCTCGTCGCGCAGCAGCTCGTCGATGCGCTCCACGGCGCTGCGCTCGTGCACCCGCAGCGTGCTGAGCGTGCTGGTGCGCTGCGCGGCCATGGTGCCCAGCTCGGCGTGCTCCTGCGCGCGCTCGTTCTGCAGGTAGGTGAGATCGGTGTAGCTGCGCCGCAGGTCCTGCTCGCGCAGCTGCAGCTGGTGCTGCAGCTCGCTCACGTCGCCCACCAGCTCGCGGTCGCGCCGGGCGACCAGGTACAGGTACTTGTAGCGGTTCAGCAGGTCGGCGAACGAGTTGGCGGTGAGCAGCACCTCCTGCGTCTGCAGCGGCCCGCGCTTGTAGATGTCGCGGAGCCGCCGGTTCAGCAGCGCCTTCTTCTGCGCCAGCTCGTCCTGCGTGCGCAGCAGCTCCTCGGTGGTCTCGTCGATCTTCCGCTGCGTCTCGCCCATCTGGAAGTTGAGCTCGCGCAGCAGGCTGGCGCTCACCTCGCGCTGCCGCTGGATGTTGCGGATCTCGGCGCTCACGTCGTGCACGCGGCTGCGGATGCCGTTCAGCTCGTGGCGCAGCTCGCTGCGCTCGGCGCGGATCTCCTGCAGCCGGCGCTGGCTCTCGGAGATCTGCGAGTCGGGCGAGCGCTGGCGCCCCTGCTGCGCGATCGCCGCCAGCGGGAGCGCGGCGACGATCGCGACCGTCACCGCGGCGCGGACGCGGGCGCGCACGCTCAGACCGCCTCCAGGTGGCGGCGCACCGCCACCATGCTGCTCAGGAAGCCGAAGACGGTGCCGACCACGACCACGACGATCATCCACTGGCCGGGGATCATCTCGATGCGGAAGATGGTGGCGCTCAGCACGCGGTAGCTTCCCCAGGTGAGGAGCGCGGCCAGCGCCCCGCCCAGCAGCCCCGTCATCACCCCCTCGAGCAGGAACGGGCGCTGCACGAAGCCGTCGGTGGCGCCCACCAGCCGCATGATGCTGATCTCCTCGCGCCGCGCGAACACCGCGATGCGCACCGCCGTGGCGATGATGATCGCCGCCACCAGCGCGAACGCCGCGCCGATCATGGTCGCGGCCCCGCCGGCCAGGCGGCGGATCTGGTAGATCTTGTCCAGCCACTCGCGCCCGTAGCGCACGTCCTCGACGAAGGGGTACGCCCTGACCCGCTCGGCCACGCGCTTCACCCCGTCGGGGGTGCGGCTGCCGGGCTTCATGCGGATCTCGAAGCTGGCCGGGAGCGGGTTGTTGTCCAGGTCGCTGAACACGTCCCGGAACTCCTGCATCTCCTCGCGGGCGCTGGCCAGCGCCTCGAGCTTGGTCACGTAGCGCAGCTCCAGCACGTCGGGGAGCGCGCGCACCTCCTGCTGCGCCAGCTCCAGCTGCGCCGGGGTGGTGGCGTCGTCCAGGTAGGCCACGATCTCCACCTTCTCCTCCACCTTCTCGATCGCGCGGCCGATGTTCCAGGCGGTGAGCCCGAACAGGCCGATCACGAAGAGCGAGAAGCCGATGGCGACCACGGAGAGGAAGGCCAGCAGCGGGCTGCGGCGGAAGGCGGAGAGCGCCTCGCGAAGGGCGTACGGCATGGCTCAGCCCTCCCGCGGGTCGAAGATGTCGATGGCGATCTGCCCCGCCGGCTCGGCCGCCGTGCGCGTCGGCACGGGCATGGGCGTGGCGGCGGGGAGCTCGGCGGCGTGCGACGGCGCGGGGGCGGCGGCCTTGCTGTCGTACACCACCTGGCCCTGCGCCAGCTCGATCACCCGGTACTCGGGGTGGGCGCGGACGAGATCGAGGTCGTGCGTGGCCATCAGCACGGTCATCCCCAGCGCGTTGATGTCGCGGAAGAGGTCGAACACCCCGCGGCCGGCCCACTCGTCCAGGTTGCCGGTGGGCTCGTCGGCCAGCAGCACCAGCGGCTCGTTGGCCAGCGCGCGGGCCACGGCCACCCGCTGCCGCTCGCCGCCCGAGAGCTCGTCGGGAAAGCTCTGCGCCTTGTGGCTGAGCCCCACCTGGGTGAGCACGCGGTTCACGCGCTGGCTGATCTCCGAGCGCCGGACGCCGGTCACCTCGAGCGCGAAGGCCACGTTCTGCTCGGCGGTGCGGTCGCGCAGCAGGCGGAAGTCCTGGAAGACCACGCCCAGCTTGCGGCGCAGGAAGGGGATCTCGCGGCGCTTGATGGTGCGGCTGGAGAAGCCGGAGACGCGCACCTCGCCGGCGCTGGGCTGCTCGGCCATCTGCACCAGGCGCATCACGGTGCTCTTCCCCGCGCCCGAGTGGCCGGTGAGGAACACCAGCTCGCCCTTCTGCACGTGGAACGTGACGTCCTTGAGCGCCGCGCCGGAGCGGGGGTACTCCTTGTAGACCGACGTGAGCTTGATCACGCTGAGCCGGGGAACCGCGGAGGGAACGACCGTTGTGTGGCGGATTGAGGCGAAACTTAATGGCACGCCGCCCGGGTGTCAAAGCAATGCGGCGATTGGACTTCTGATATGGGCGCCGGCGCGTGCGTGCCGGCGCTCGACACTCTCAATTCAGTCATCGGGGCGAGTGTTGAGGGCGGACGGATCGGCTGTTGATCGGGCAGTTCCATGATGGAGGCGCGTACACCGCCTGCGCGCCAGAGAACCACTGGGCACCCGGCCCAACTCCGGTGCGTGGAGCCATCCACTCCTTTCACGGAGAACGTACCATGTCGGATAACGGCACACTCCCCGTCGGCACCATCCTCAGCTTCGGCGGACCGATGGAAAGGATCCCCGCCGAGTACCTCCTGTGCGACGGCCGCCCGCTGAAGATCGACTCGTACCCGGCGCTCCACGAAGCGATTGGTTTCTCGTGGGGAGGCGATCCCGAGAACGGCCGGTTCTTCCTGCCGGATCTTCGCGGGATCTTCATTCGCGGCGCGGATCTCAAATCAGGGAACGATCCCGACGCCAACAGCCGGTACCTCCAGGGTGACCCGGCGCAGTCGGACCAGGAGGTGGGGTCGTGGCAGAACGCGGACCTCATGAACCACCAGCACACGTGGAACCACTTCTTCTACCTGATCACCAAGGACGGCGAAGACATCGCGGTCGCGCAGCCGCAGGACAGCCCGAACCTCTCCGACCGGAGCGGCCCGATCACGATCCGCGACGGCGGGAACCCCGGCAACGAGACGCGGCCCATCAACGCCGCCGTCACCTACATCATCTACGCCGGCGCATGACGCCTCGCCGCCGCTGAGATCCCGCGGAACGCGGAGAGCCGGGGAGCGCGCTGACGCTTCCCGGCTCTCCGCATCGCGTCCACCGCGGCGCTCGCCTTCCGCTTCCCTCAGCGAGCGCCGCCGTGCCCCCGCATCCGCTCCGCCAGGTGGATGGCGAGGAGCGTGGCCTCCTTCATCGACCCCGCGTCGGCCAGGCCCTTGCCGGCGATGTCGAGGGCGGCGCCGTGGAACGAGGGTGTGGGATCGTCCGGCCGCTCGTTGGTCGTTGCCGCGGCGACGGAAGCGAGGGTGGAGGTATCCGGCAGGGTTCGCGGCCCGCGGCGGGAAAGTGCTGGGTGGTGGCCGTCCAACTCGGTCATCCCGGACCTGTTCACCCGCCCGGAATCCCCAATGCCCCTGACCCAATGCGCGTGCTGTGGAAAGCCCCGCAGCGACCTGGCGATCGTCTGTCCGCATTGCGGTGACGGAGCGGACCAGGCTCGCAAGCTGGCGGAGGCCCCCTGCCGCACCTGCGGGGCCGCCCTCGAGCGCGCGCGGCACCTGACCCAGGTGAACGGCGTGTTCCAGCACCGTCCCTGTCATGCGTGCGGCGAGCCGTATCCCATCGCGATCCCATCGTCCGCCGTCCCGATGTCGCCGCGGTTGAAACGGGCGCTGGTGGAAGGATCGCTGGAAGGATTCGCCCCCCTCATCGTGTGCGTGATCTTCGTATTGGTGCTTTTCGGTCCCCGCGCAGCGATGAACGTGCTTTTCTACTTGCTATCCCTCCTGTTTTCCTGGCTCCCCTGACCGTGCCAGCCGGCGCGCTCCCAGGCGGCTTCCCGGGTCACCCCGATCGCATCCGCTCCGCCAGGTGGATGGCGAGGAGGGTGGCTTCCTTCATCGACCCCGCGTCGGCGAGGCCCTTGCCGGCGATGTCGAGGGCGGTGCCGTGGTCGGGGCTGGTGCGGGGGAAGGGGAGGCCGAGCGTGACGTTCACTCCGCTGCCGAACGCCGCCGTCTTGAACGCGGCCATCCCCACGTCGTGGTACGGCGCGATCACCGCGTGGAACTCGCCGCGGACGGCACGGGTGAAGACGGTGTCCGCCGGGATCGGGCCCGCCGCGTCCACGCCGCGGCGGCGCAGCTCGTCCAGGGCCGGGGCGACGATGCGTGCCTCCTCGTCGCCGAAGAGGCCGCCGTCGCCCGCGTGGGGATTGACCGCGCAGAGGGCCACGCGCGGCTCGGGGATCGCCCACAGGTCCCGCAGCGCGCGCCAGGTCATCTCCGCCTGGCTCACCAGCAGGTCGGCGGAGAGCGCGGCGGGGACGTCGCGCAGCGCGAGATGGGTCGTGGCGAGCACCACGCGCAGCGGGCCGCCGAGCGCGGTGCGTTCCGCGGCCATCATCATCACCACCTGGGGGGCGCCGGCCAGGTCGCCCAGCATCTCGGTGTGGCCGGGATAGTCCCATCCGCCCAGGTGGAAGGCGTGCTTGTCGATCGGCGCCGTGACGATCGCGTCCACCTCGCCCCGCATCGCCATCCCCACCGCCGCCTTGATCGCTTCGCCCGCGATGCGCCCCGCCGCCGCCTCTCCGTCGTCCGCAGTCCATCGCCCCACCGAGACGTCGTCGGGCGCGCGCAGCAGCGATTCGGGGCCGACGCGCACGTAGTCCGCCGCCGCGGCGACCTCGGGGTCCGCGAGCGCGCCCTCCGTCACCTCGGGCCCGATCCCGCGCGGGTCGCCGAGGGTCACGGCGATGCGGGGCTTCCTTCGATTCTCACTCACGGGATTTCATCCGCTCCGATTCTCTGCGCTCCCTGTCCGGAGGCACGACCGGGGAAAGTACAACCGCGGGTCACACGGAGAAACGGAGGAGAACGGAGCAGCGGAGAACTGCTTTTCGTGGTTGCAGTTCTCCGCTGCTCCGCTGCCCTCCGCTGCTCCGTGTGACCCGCGGTTGCCGTTCCCGAATCCGCCGGCAAAGAAAACGAGCGGGTGCGCTCAGAACTCGTCGCGCACCCGCACTTCCCGGATCACCCGGTACAGGTCTTTCGCCGCCTTCTTCGACACGCTCTTTCCCGGCGTCTCCAGCAGCTCAAGCTCCAGCGTGCGGCCGGGGTAGCGGACCTCGATCCGCCGCCCCACCGGCACCGTGTCGCTCGCCTTGGCCTTCTTGCCATCGACCGAGACCGCGCCCGAGTCGCACGCCGCCTTGGCCTCGCTGCGGCTCTTGGTCAGGCAGAGGCGGTGGAGAAGGACGTCCACCCGCAGCGCCTCGGCGTCGCTCACAGGCGCAGGCTCACCGCGGTCACCTGGCGCAGCTCGGCCAGCAGCCGCTCCACCTGCTTGTTCTGCACCAGCCGGTCGCGCACCTGCTCGCGCACGTCGGCCAGCGTGTAATCGCCGCCGGTGCGCCGGTCGGTGACCTTGGCCACCACGAACGTGGGGCTCCCCGCCTCGTTCACCTGGAAGGGGCCCACCACCGCGCCGGCCGCCGCGTCGCCCAGCCCGGCGGTGTACTCGGGCGGCAGCCGCTCGGGGAGCACGTCGCGCAGGTTGCGCTGCTCGGGCGCGGTGTTGGTGCGCGCCGCCAGCTCGGTGACACTCGCCCCGCCGCGGATGGCGGTGGCGATCGAGTCGGCCCGCTGCCGCGCGGCGGCGATGTCGGCCTCGGTGATCTCGGGGCGGATCAGGATGTGGCGCGCCTGGCGCTCGGCGCCGCGCACCTTCTCCAGCTTGATGATGTGGTAGCCGTACTCGGTCTTCACCACCGGGCTGATGTCGCCCGGCCGCAGCGCGAACGCCATCTGCTCGAAGGGGCGCACCATCTGCCCCTGCCGGAACCACCCCAGCATCCCGCCCTGCTGCGCGCTGGGGTCCTGTGAATCGCGCCGGGCGATCGCCTCGAAGTCGCCCCCGCGGCGGATCTCGGCCAGGATCTCCTCGGCCTTGCGGCGGGCGCGGGCGTCGGCGCTGTCGCTGGGCTGCGGCTTCACCACCACCTGCTGGAAGGAGACGGTGGCCGGGCGCTGCCCCAGCTGCGCGCGCTGCGTGGCGAAGAACTGCTCGATCTCGGCGTCGCTCACCGGCGGCACCGCCATCTTGCTGGTCCGCTCGCGCACGTAGCGCTGGATCATGGTCTGGTCGGAGTACTGCTGCGTGAGGGTGCGGCGGTACTCCTCCAGCGTGCGCCCGCTCTGCGCCAGCGCCTGCTCGAAGGCGGCCTGGCTGGCGAACTGGCCCTGCACGCGGTTGATCTGGCTTTCCACCGCGGCGGCCACCTCCACCGGCTGCACCTCGGTGTGGGCGCGGCGGGCGGCCTCGAGCAGCACCAGGTCGTCCACGCGGCGGTTCAGCAGGTCGCGCAGCACCTGGGTGCGTGCGGCCGGGTCGGTGGGCACCTGCTGACCCTGGGCCTGCATCGCCTCGAGCTCGATCAGCACGTCGGAGTAGAGCACCGAGGTGTCGCCCACGGTGGCGACCACCCGGTCCCACACCTGCGGGCCGGGCTGGGCGGCGGGGGTCTGCTGCGCGGCGGCCGCGGCGGGCGCGGCGAGCAGCAGGGCCAGGGCGAGCGCGTTCAAAGGACGCATG
>DASSME010000124.1:0-2981 GCA_035689035.1 Longimicrobium sp.
ACACCACGTAGTACGCCAGCGCCGCCGCCATCCGCGGGCACTCGTCCTCGCCGAAGTCCTTCACGCTCTTCTTCAGCAGCTGAAAGACTTCTTTCGCACTGATCACCATGGTGGGTCCCCCGCCCCTGGTTCCGTTCTCCCCATCGAATGGCGGGAGCCTTTTGCAAACCTGAGTCCAGCGCGGGGTTAGCGTACCTGCGCAGGGTCCTGCGCTTGGTGGCGGCCGCCGCTTCTACTTCAACAGCGTGAACACGGAGCCACGGAGAGCAGGGAGGCCACGGAGAACCGCCGCAGTTCTCCGTGGCCTCCGTGGTCCTCCGCTGCTCCGTGTTCACGGCCGTAAAAGCTGGAGATCGTCCGGGACCCTCTCACTGGCCCCCGATCATCTCCGCCGCGGGGATGCGGGTGGTGCCGGGGTAGGGGACGCCGGGGCCCTTGATCGCCTCCCACAGGATGCGGTTGAACAGCACCTCGTCGGCCGCGTCTTCCTGGCGCAGATCCAGCCGGGCACTGGCGCGGGCGAGCGCGGTGTTGGCGGGGTTCAGCTCGTCCAGCGGCTGCTGGGGGGTGATGGCGGCGTAGGGCGCCAGGTCCGGCTCGGCCGCCCAGATGTCGCGCAGCGGCCGGCCGTAGCCGTCGAAGTGCGACATCGACGCGAGGCCCAGGATCTCCTCCATGGTGCGGATCACGTCGGTGGTGTTCACGAAGCGGTGCACCACCCCCGGCCGGTTCCAGGCGCTGACCACCAGCAGCACCGAGCGGTGCGAATCCACGTGGTCGGGGCCGTTCTGCGCGTCGTCTTCCACCACGAAGAACACGGTGCTGCGCCAGAAGGGAGAGCGCGAGACCGCCTCCACCATCCGCGCCAGCGCCAGGTCGTTGTCGGCGAAGGCGGCGCGCGGCGTGGGCATCCCCGCCCGCGCCCCGGTGGTGTGGTCGTTGGGCAGGCGCACGACCTCGAGCGCCGGCATGCGGCCGGTTCGCACGTGCTCGCGGAAGTCGTCGATCCACACGTCGGCCCGGTGCTGGTCGCGGATCTCCGTCCCGAAGCCGGGGAAGCGCGGATTGGTGTTGGGCACCAGGAACGGCTTGGTGCCGCGGTAGCCCACCGTGCGGCCGCTCTCCTTCACGTTCACCACGAACTCGCCGTAGTTGCGGAAGGTGATGCCGCGGCGCCGGGCCAGGTCCCACAGGTAGCCGCCGGCGGGCTCGGCCACGTCGTCGTCGGGGATGTTCTCCACCTCCCAGCCGCGGTTGGTGCCCTCGTAGTCGTAGCTGCGGCCGCGGTTCGAGTAGCGGCTGGGGACGGTCTTCTGCAGGTAGTCCGTCGTATAGGCGGCGGTGGACCAGTTGTGGCCGTCGGGGCTCACCTCGGCGTTCACGAAGAAGCGGTCGAAGAGCCCGAAGCGCCGCGCCAGCGCCTTGTGGTTGGGCGCCGAGCGCGGCCCGAAGAAGAGGAGCGTGGTGTCGCCGTCGCCCTCGGGGAGGTCGCCAAACACCTGGTCGTAGGTGCGGTTCTCCTTGATCACGTAGACCACGTGCCGGAACGGCGGATACACGGCCGAGCGCGCCGTAGGCCGGTTCCACCCGCTGGCGCGGGTGGCCCGCGCGGTGAGCGCGGCCAGGGCGGCCCCGCGGGCGGACGCCACCGGCGCCACCTGTAGCGTGCCGCCGATCTGCCGCAGCGTGGTGTTCCCGCCGGGGGTGCCGCCGTGCATCACCGTGGCGGCGGGCTGCGGGCCGTCGGGGTTGGCGCGGGTGCCACGCCCCTTGCCGTTCCCCACCAGCAGCGTGTCGCCGATGGCCAGCACGGCGCTCGGGTACCACCCCGCCGGCACCCGCCCTGCCAGCCGGTCCGCCCCGCGCGCCGCCGCCACCCCCGAGGTGCGCGCCGACAGGTCGAAGACCGCCACCGCGTTCGCGTCCGCCTCGGCCACGTACAGCCGCGTCCCGTCCGCGGAAAGGGCGAGCGCGTTGGGGGTGCTCCCCTCGGCGGGGCCGGCGGGCGGCGGGTCGCGCAGCTCGGCGATCACGCGGCGGGCGCGGGTGTCCACCACCGCCACGCGGTCCGTGCTCCCCGACGCGGCGAACAGGCGGCGCCCGTCCGCGCTCAGCAGCAGCGCGGAAGGGTGGCGGCCAACGGCGATCCGCCCCGCCGGGACGATCCCCGCCGGTCCCGGCCGGAACACCGACACCGTCCCGCCGCCCCATGCCGAGACGTAGACCGTGCCATCCGGCGCGACGGCGACCGCGTAGGGATACAGCTCGGTGGCGAAGCGCGCGGCCACGCGGCCCGAGCGCAGGTCCACCATCGCCAGCGAGTCGGCCAGGTTCTCGGCCACGTACAGCCATCGCCCGTCGGGCGACACGCCGACCCCGGCCGGGTAGCGCGTTCCCGCCGCGCGCGGCTCCTTCCGCGCGATCACAAGGCTGTCGCGCAGCGTGGCCGCGCCACCCGCCCAGGCGTAGCGGTACACCACGTCCTGGTTGCCGCCGGACGCGTAGAGCGTCCGCCCGTCGGGGTGGAAGGCGAGGCCCACGAAGGCGGCGGGCTGCTCGACCGCCTGCAGCACGCGCCCGTCCACCCCCGCCACGGTGATCCCCTGCTTCTGCCACCCGCTGGTGAGCATCACCACGCGGTCGCCCTCGGGCGCGCGCAGCATGGCCAGCGGCAGCGGCGCGATGTCGGTGAGCGTCCCCACCGGGTCCAGCCACGCCCCCGTCGGCAGCCGCGGCCGCAGCGAGTCCGCCGACACCCGCGCCACGACCGCGGCCGGCGCCGGCGCGGGGGCCGGGGCTGCCGGCTGTGCTGGAGCCGGCGCGAGAGCCACCGGAGACGGGGATGACGATGTAGTCGCGGAGTCCGTCCGTGACGGCGCCGGGGTGGGCGCGGGGGACGCGGGCGCACAGGCGGCGAGCGCGGCGGAAACGGCGGCGAGCGCGAGACAGCGGCGGTGCATCGGCCTCTCGGTGCGTCGGGA
>DASSME010000125.1:0-17450 GCA_035689035.1 Longimicrobium sp.
GGAGGGCCGGGAACGCGGCGGCGCGTGCGCCCCGGCCAAGGCGGAGAGGTGGCGGGGGCGGCGCGCGGCAACGCAGGGCGAGACGGGGGCGGGCGCCGCCGCGGGCCCGGCGCCGTTGGGCACGGCGGTATCGTGCCCTACGGCGCGCGCAGCCCGGCCCGGAGCGCAGCGGAGGGACACGCCCAGGACCGCGGTGCGGAAGTGCCGAGTGCCGGGTGCGGCACGGCGGAGCCGCCGGATGATCGTCTTCGCCACGGTCACACCATCATCGCGCGGCGGATGCGCTGGAGGAGGATGGGGACGCTGAAGGGCTTGCTGACGTGGTCGAAGGCGCCTTCTTCCAGCGCCTGCACCACCTCGGCCTCGTGCGCGCGCACCGTGAGCACGATCACGCGGGTGCGCTCGAGCACCCGGTCGCGCGCCAGGCGGCGGAGCACCGCGTGGCCGTCCATCCCCGGCAGGTCCACGTCCAGCAGCACCAGCCGCGCGCGCAGCGGCGGGCGGCTGCCGGTGAGCGCCTCGGCCGCCTCGCGCCCGTCGGCGATCCAGCGCGAGCTGTAGCCGCGGGTCTCCAGCGCGTGCAGCAGCAGCCGGGCGAGCGCGGGGTCGTCTTCGACCACCACCACGTCCAGGTGCTGGGCCGGGTCGGGCCGCTCGGCCGTCCACCCGGCGGGGAGCACCCGGTCGCGCCCCGCCCCCTTGGCCTGGTAGAGCGTGGCGTCGGCCACGCGGTAGAGCGCGGGAAGCTCGCCGCCGTCCACCGGGAACTGCGCGATCCCCGCGCTGAAGGTGACGCGCAGCGGCTCGGCGCCCGTCAGCTCGAAGGGCTCGGCGCGGAGCTGCTCCAGCACCTCGGAGAGGCGCTGCACCGCGTCGTCCTTGTCCATCCCGTACATCCCCACCACGAACTCCTCGCCGCCCCAGCGCGCCACCACGTCCTCGGCGCGGAAGCCGCGCTCCAGCAGGCGCGCCACGCGGCGCAGCACCTCGTCGCCGGCGCCGTGGCCGTGCCGGTCGTTGATGCGCTTGAAGTGGTCCAGGTCGAGCAGCGCCAGCGAGAACGGCTTCTTGTTGCGCACGGCCAGGTGGAGGAGCTGCCCCATCAGCTCGTCGCTGCGCCGCCGGTTGGCCACGCCGGTGAGCGGGTCGCTGTCGGCCAGCGCGCGGTGCAGCTGCACGCGCTCCAGCCGGTTGGTCACCCGGGTCACCAGCTCGGGGCCCACGAAGGGCTTGGCCACGTAGTCGTCCGCCCCCGCCGCGAAGACGCGCTGCACCGTCTCGGCCTCGGTGCGCGCGGTGAGGAAGATGACGGGGGTGGCGCTCCAGCGGGCGTCGTTGCGCATCACCCGGCACAGCTCGATCCCGCCCACCTGGGGCATGTCGATGTCGAGGAGCACCGCGTCGGGGCAGGCCTCTTCCAGCGTGTCCCAGAAGCGGAGCGGGTCGCCGAGCGTGTGCACCTCGACCCCGGCGGGGCCGAGCAGCGCCCGCACCGCCTCCAGGATCAGCGGGTCGTCGTCCACCGCCAGCACGCTGGCGCGCCCCTGCCGGCCGCGGTGCAGCACCCCTTCCACCGCGTCCACCACGGTGGAGGGGGCGACGGGCTTCTGCAGGAACCCCAGCCCGCCCATCCGCGCCACCTCGACCCGGTCGGCGAAGGCGCCGCTCCCGGTGAGCACCACCACGGGGATGGGGGGATGGTGCGCCGCCAGCTCGGCGAGGAGCGCCAGACCGCGCTCGCCGTCGCGCGCGAAGGAAAGGTCCAGGAGCGCCACCGCCGGCGGCTCGTCGGCCACGGCCACCCGCGCGTCGGCCACCCCGCGCGCCACCCGCGCCCGCATCCCGCGCCCGCTGGCCTCCATGGCGATGCGCTCGGCGAGCTCGGCGTCGTCGTCGACCACCAGCAGCAGCGGCAGCGAGCGCGGCGGCTCGGCGGGTTCGGAGTGCGGCGCGCGCGGGCGCGCGGTGGCGGGCTGGGGCGGCCGCGCCAGCTCGCGGCGCAGCGCCACGGCCGCGTCGGTCAGCCGCAGCGCCTCGGCCTGGCCCAGCGGCGCGGTGCCCTGCAGCAGCGTTTCCAGCTCGCGCGCCAGCCGCGACCCCTGCGCGAAGCCGAAGGTGCCCACCGAGCCGGCCAGCTTGTGCGCCTCGTGCTCGGCGTGGCGGCGCGCCTCGTCGCTCAGCCGGCCCTCGAGCACGGCGATCGCCGCCTCCTCGATGGCGTCGACGCGCGCGGTGACGGGCCCCTTGAAGCGCTCCCACGCCTGCCGCACCGCGTCGGCCAGCGCGTCGGGCCGCGCCGCCCCGCCTTCCGGCCCGCCCGCGTCGGAGGGCTCGGCCGGTGCGCCGCCCAGCCCCAGCACGGCCATGGCCTCGCGCACCAGCGCCTGCCGGTCGAGCGGGTAGGTGAAGGTGCGCGCGACGGCGGGGAGATCGGCGTGGGCCGAGCCGCCGTGGGGGGTGCAGAGGAAGACGGGGGGAGGGTCCGCGACGCCCGCCAGCACGCCCGCCGCGCCGCCGGCGCCGGGGACGGCGTAGTCGAGCAGGAGCAGCGACCAGCCGCCGCGCGCCAGCAGCCCGCGCGCGGCCGCCGCGTCGGGGGCGGCCTCGACGGACGCGCCGCGCAGCTGGCGCGCCAGGAACGAGGCCACCGTGTCGGGAAAGCCCGCCACCAGCACGCGGGCAGGCCCGGCGGGTTGCGTCACCCCGGCCACCCCAGCGCGCTCGACACCTGGTTGGCCAGCTCCATCGGGTCGAACGGCTTGGCCAGCACCCCGGCCACCTCCAGCCCCTCGAAGCGGCGCCGGTCGGCCGGCTGCACCTTGGCGGTGAGCAGGATGACGGGGATCCCGGCCGTCCCCGGGTCTTCGCGCAGGCGCTGGGCGGTGGCGGGGCCGTCCATCCCCGGCATCATCACGTCCAGCAGGATGGCGTCGGGCCGGTGCTCGGCGGCCAGCCGCAGCCCCTCCTCGCCGTTGCGCGCGGGGATCACCTCCCACCCGGCCACCATCTCCAGCGACATCTGCGCGACCTCGCGGATGTCGTCCTCGTCGTCCACGATCAGGATGCGTCGGCTCATTCTCTTCGCTGGACCCTTTCCTCCACCCGGCTACCGCCCGGTTGATACGGCCGGCGGGGTGGAACCGGATCTGCTCGCGTTGCAAGTGGTTGATGCGCTTACTCATAGACGCAAAACAAGCGCGCCCCGCCACCCTCCTCCGTCCGCGGCACGGGGCGGCAACGGGGGAACGCGCGGCGCACGCGCCGCCGGAACCGACGCATGGCTACCCATTGGTGACGGCAAAGGCCGGGCCGCGGCTCAGGCAGCGGGGCGGCCGTCGTGCGCCAGCAGGGCCATCACGCGGCGCTCCAGCTCCACCGGCTCCACGCGGCTCTTGGTGAGCACCTCCACCCCGGCGGCGCGCAGCCGGTCGCGCTCGGCCTCGTTCAGGTCCAGCGCGGTGTAGGCCACGATCGGCACCCGGGCCAGCGCCGGCTCGTGGCGGAAGCGCTCGGCCAGCCAGTACCCGTCGCCGTCGGGGATGGCGATGTCGAGCACCACCGCGTCGGGGGTGCGCCGCCGCGCCGCGCGCCACGCGTCCTCGCCGCTCCCCGCCACGTCGCTCACCACGCCGTGGCGCTCGAAGGTCTCGGCCAGCACCCCGGCCAGGCCGGCGTCGTCCTCCACCACCAGCACGTGCAGCCGGCCGTCGCCGGGCTCGGCCTCCACCTGCCCCTCGTCGCCCGCGGCGGCCGGCCCGTCGTCCACCTCCTGCGCCTCGGCCGGGAGCGGGAGGGTGAAGGAGAAGGTGCTCCCCTCGCCCGGCGCGCTCTCGGCCCAGATCCGCCCGCCGTGCTGCCCCACGATGCTGCGGCAGATGGCCAGCCCCAGCCCGGTGCCGCCCTTCTGCCGGCTGTCGGAGCTGTCCACCTGCTGGAAGCGCTCGAAGATGCTTTCCAGCCGGTCGGGCGGGATGCCGCGCCCCTGGTCGGCCACCCGGAAGAGCGCGTGGCCGTCGTCGGGCTCCACCGTCATCTGCACCTGCGTGCCGGGGGGGCTGAACTTGATGGCGTTGGAGACCAGGTTGGTGAGCACCTGCAGCAGGCGGTCGGCGTCGGCCACCAGGTGCAGCGGCTCGGCCCACACGTACAGCTCCACCCCCGCGCGCTCGGCCATGGGGAGCATCACCTCGGCGGCGCCCTGCACCAGCTCGGCGGCGTTCACCGGGCCGGGCTCCATGGCCACCTTGCCGCTCTCGATGCGCTCGATGTCGAGGATGTCGTTGATCAGCCGGATCAGCCGGTCGGTGTTCTGCACCGCGATGTCGAGCATCCGCTGCCCGCGCTGCGGGATGTCGCCCGCCTTCCCCGCCGCCAGCAGCCCCAGCGAGCCGCGGATGGCGGTGAGCGGGGTGCGCAGCTCGTGGCTGACGACGGAGATGAACTCGTCCTTCATGCGGTCCACCTCGCGCCGCTCGGTCACGTCGCGGAAGGTGATCACCGCGCCGGCGATGTGGTTCTCCTCCACGATCGGGGTGCAGGTGAACTCCACGGGAAAGCGGGTCCCGTCGGCGCGGCGGAAGGCGGCGTCGGTGACGGTGCGCGGCTGGCCGTTCAGCAGCGCGGCGCGCACCGGGTCCTCGCCGCCGGAGCGGGCCAGCAGGGTGGCCTCGTACGGGCGCCCGGGCAGGTCGTCGGCCGAGTAGCCGAGCATGGCCGCGGCGGCGGGGTTCACGAAGGTGGTGTAGCCGTGCGCGTCGACCCCGTAGATCCCCTCGGCGGCGGCGTTCAGGATCAGCTCGTTCTGCCGCGCCAGCCGCTCGGCCGCCTGGCGGGCCAGGATGCGCTCGGCCGCCTCGGCGCGGAGCGCCTCGTTGGCCTGGTTGAGCCGCGCGGTGCGGCGCAGCACCAGGACCCCCGCCGCCAGCGCCAGCGCCAGGGCGAGGAGGCCGCCGCTCAGCACCAGCGCGCCGGTGCGCCGCTCGAGCGAGCGGGCGCGCTCGGCGCGGCCGCCCAGCAGCGCGAACTCGCTGCGCTGCACCTCGGCCACCGTTTCGCGCACCGCGTCGGCGTAGCGGCGCCGGCCCGAAAGGGCGCCGGTGTCGCCGGCGGCGGCGCGGGCGGCGGCCATGGCGGCGGGGCTGCCGCGGTAGCTGTTCATGGCGTGCGCCTGCGCGGCGCGGAAGCTGTCCGACAGCGCCGCGAGCCGGGCGATGCGCGCCTGCTGCCGCGGGTTGTCGGCGGTCAGGCGGCGCAGTGCGGCCTCGTGCCGCTCCCAGTCGGCCACGGCCGCGTGCCAGCCGTCCACGAAGCGCGGGTCGCCGCTCAGCGCGAAGCCGCGGTAGCTGGTCTCGAGCTCGGCCTGGGCGGCGGAGAGCCCCTCGGCCTCGCTGATCACCTGGTAGGTGTGGATGCTCCAGCGGTTGGCGCCCGCCAGCTCGCGGAACGCCTGGTTGGCCAGGACGGTGAGGGAGACGAGGATGAGCAGGATCAGCCCGAACACCGCCACGAGCGCGGCCGGGCCCCGCGGCGGGCCGGGTGCGTGGGTAGTGCTGGAATCGGGCACGGGAGATCGCGTTTGGGCCTTGGATCGAACGTTTGCAGCAACCAAACGCGCGGCGGCGGTCTACGCAAGGGCTGCACGCCGGTGCAGTGCAAGGAAGGTGCTGGGCGCGGGTGCTCATTCGCCCACGCGGCCCCGTGGTTGCCGGCGGAGCGGCCGATTGCCATCCAGAACGGAGGGCGGGCGAACAGGGGAGGCTCCCCCCTGCCCGCCCGCCGTGTTCGAGCGCCCGTGGCCCCGGCGTTCAGGGCGGTGGCGAGGCGCCGCGGCGAATCCAGTAGTTCCGGATCGCCCGCGAAAGCACGACCTGCCTCACGGCCCAGGTGTCGGAGCCCGGGCGGAACAGGTCGTAGGCCTCGTTGTGCGTCTGCTCTCCACGGCGAACCGTCACGTACACGCGGGCGGTCGAGTCCGTCACCGTGAGTGAATCCACGAGCACCCGCCTTTCACGGTTTCGATCGACGGGCGTGGACGCGCACGGCTGCGCCGTCGCCGTGAACCAGCCACGGAACGCCAGAAGCAGACCGGCGGCCACCTGCTGGGGCGGCCCCACGGTTCTGTAGACGCTGCACGCGTCGAACGTGGTGGAATCGTTCATCCAGTTGAGGCGATAGTCGATGACCGCGTTCAACGCCGCGACTCGCCGGGTCACGGCGCGGTCTTGCGAACGCGCCCCCGACGGCGCCAGGAGAATGGCCGCGGCCAGCGCCGCCGCTCCCACTACCTGATACATGGACCTGATCCCGGCGGCAGAAGGTTGAAATAATCCTCGGTGTAGAACCCGTTCTGGTCGGGCCCGCCCGGGTGTTGAGCCCCGAACAAGTGCCCCGCCTCGTGCAGCGCCGTGTTGGCCAGCTCCTGGAGGTCGCTCGCGTTCCCAGCCGCCGCGCCATTCAGAAGCCACGGATCGAAGTGGATGTGGCCGTTCAGCGTTGCGCCGTAATGGCTGTCGGGCGCCGTCAGGTCGCTCCCGCCCCGGAACACCACTCGCTCTCTCCATGCCTGCATGAACCGGTCGTACATCTGCCTGCATTTGCGGCGGGTGGTGGTATCGGCGATCGTCGAATCCGGCCGCACGTGGCTGGCGAGCGCCCGAATGATCACGGTCGAATCCGTGGCATTGAGCGGCTTTTCGCAATTTGGATCGTTTAGCGGATCACAGGTGGCGGTCGAATCCGGGGGCGGGTAGGATCCGCCCGAGGATGGATCGTACGGCTCCGTGCCCGGATTCTGCGTTTCGGCCCCCCCGCCCGCAGGCGCGGGCTCGCAGAAGGGGTACGTCCCACCGTACCTGCACGTGGTCCCCTCGACGGCGGGCAGGGTGTAGGAACTGATCCCGCGTGCGTCCGCGACCTCCCGGGGACCCGCCACGTCGCGCGAGCACGCCGCCGCGACCAGCGCCACGACCGCCACCCCTGCTCGCAGACCACCCACTTTCGACCAACGCATGTGTCCTCCTTGGAAGGTAACCGCCCCACTTGCCGCGCGAAAGCGCGGAACAAAGAAATGTTACGTCCCTTTCTCGGCCCACCCGCATTCGTGCGACCCTATCGCGCGTGGACTCGCTACCTCCACCCAGCCACACTCGTCTCCAATGTATTCGACCTGAAACGAGCATCACTGCCCGCGCCACAGTATCCCTACGTCCGCCGGGGTACGCAGCTCAGGGCAAGCCGATCCTCCGGCCCGGCGGGCCGCGGCGCGTGCCTATTTTCCTGACTCAGGCCGATTTATCGCGCAAACCCGACCCCTTCACCGGGAGGGTGAGCGTTCGCGCCCGGCGTACACCGCACCCGTCGCCGCACGTCACGGGAGCAAGCGGGTTACGCTCCACAGGCGGCGTGAACAGATCGCTCAACTTCCCACGCCCAACTGCCTGGAACAGCGTCGTGCGAAACGCTGGAGATCATTGATTTAAACCGGAAATGGGTGCCACCCAGGGCGTGCCGCGGATCGGGGAGATGAGCCTCCCGTGAACCATCGAGACCATGAGCGACGAGCCTGAGGGAGCGGACCGGCGCCTCGCCTCGCCATCCCACGATCTGCCGCCGGGGGCGATGGCAATCCACAGGCCGAATTTCTCATTCGGAGCGCCTGTAGTCCAAACTCGTTGTGATGCATATGGTTAGCCACACGTCCCCAGGCGCCGGCTAGGGGATTTTGTTTGGCCACTTTGTCCTATAATGCATCGACGCGCACAAAAATGCACCGCTTCGGAAGAGAGCAGAGCAGCGGAGAACCGCACGCCGCCGGTTGTTCTCCGCTGCTCCGTTGAACTCCGCTGCTCCGTGTGCCCCCCGACGGTGCCGGACGGCTCACCGGGACCAGGCGACGCGGCACGATCCCGACGAACGAACCGGAGGTGCGGATCGGAGATGGGCGATGTAATTTGTCAACAGACCTTCCGAATTGACCGTGCCGGGAGGAAAGCCCTCCGTCCGTCGAACGATTCCCCTCGCTCCCCATCCGTCACGAGGAGACCCATGAAGCTGTCGCCGACGTTCGCCCTCGCCGCGCTGTGCCTGGCCGCGGCGCCGGCCGCCGCGCAGGCGCCCTTGATCGAGAAGGTGGACCCGCCCAACTGGTGGGCCGGCCACTCCATCAACCCCGTGCGCCTGCTGGTGCGCGGCCAGAACCTGCGCGGCGCCACCTTTCTGTGCCCGCGCCTGCGCTGCTCGGGCGTCTCGGTGAACGCGGGCGGCACGTACGCTTTCGTGGACGTGACGGTGCCGGCGGGGACGGCGCCAGGCGCGTACCCGCTCACACTGCGCACGGCGGGCGGCTCGGCGCCGGTGCGCTTCACGGTGTCCGCGCCGCTGGCGCGGACGGGGCGCTTCCAGGGGTTCGGGCCCGACGACGCCATCTACCTGATCATGCCCGACCGCTTCGCCAACGGGAACCCGGGGAACGACGAGCCGGCCGCCTCGCGCGGGCTGATCGACCGCAGCAAGGGGCGGCGCTACCACGGCGGCGACCTGGCCGGGATCCGGCAGCGGCTGCCCTACCTGCGCGACCTGGGCGTCACCGCCATCTGGCTGAACCCCGTCTACGACAACACCAACGTGCTCGACACCAAGGAGGTGTACGACGGCGAGCCCACCACGGCGTACCACGGCTACCACGCCATCGACTACTACGCGGTGGACGAGCACCTGGGCGACGTGGACGAGCTGCGGCGGCTGGTGGACGACGCGCACGCGCACGGGATCAAGGTGATCATGGACATGGTGGCCAACCACACCAGCGCCTATCACCCCTGGGTCGCCAACTCGCCCACGCCCACGTGGTACAACGGCACCGCGGCGAGCCACCTGGCCAACAACTGGCAGACCTGGACGCTGGCCGACCCGCATTCGACGGCCGAGGTGCGCCGGCCGGTGCTGGACGGCTGGTTCATCGACATCCTGCCGGACCTGAACCAGAACGACCCGCAGGTGGCCCGCTACCTGATCCAGAACACGCTGTGGTGGGCCGAGATGACGGGGATCGACGGGATCCGGCAGGACACCTGGCCGTACGTCCCCCGCACCTTCTGGCGTGACTGGATGGCGGCGATCAAGCGGGCGCACCCCACGATGCGCGTCGTCGGCGAGGTGTTCGACGGCGACCCGTCGATGGTGGCGTTCTTCGAGGGCGGCCGGGCGCAGCACGACGGGATCGACGACGGGGTGGACGCGCTCTTCGACTTCCCCACCTTCTTCGCCATCCGCAACGCGTTCGCGGCGGGGCGCAACCTGCGCGACGTGGCGCAGATGCTGGGGCGCGACCGCCTGTACCGGAACCCCGGCTCGCTGGTCACCTTCCTGGGGCTGCACGACGTCGGCCGCTTCATGGGCGACCAGGGCGCCACGGCGGACGGGCTGAAGCTGGCGTACACCTTCCTCCTCACCGCGCGCGGCACGCCGCTGCTGTACTACGGCGACGAGATCGGGATGCCCGGCGGCGGCGACCCCGACAACCGCCGTGACTTCCCCGGCGGCTGGGCCGGCGACGCGCACGACGCCTTCAGCGCCGCCGGCCGCACGCCGCAGGAGCAGGCACTGTTCGCGCACGTGCAGCGCCTCCTTCGTCTCCGCGCCCAGCGCCCCGAGCTGCGCCGCGCGCCGATGGAGAACCTGCAGGTGGGCGAGCAGACCTGGGTCTACCGCCGCGGCGCCTCGGTGGTCGCGCTCAACAACGGCACCGCCCCCGCCGAGGTGCGCATCCCCGCGCGTCCCCTCGGCGCGGACGCGCTGGGCCAGTGCGCCGCTCCCCGCCGCGACGGCGCGCAGCTGGTGATCACCATCCCCGCGCGGACGAGCTGCGTCTTCTGACCCGGGCACCGCTGATTGGCTCTCACAGAGTTCACGGAGTTCACGGAAAATACGCAGTTACTCTGTGGACTCAGTGAAATCTGTGAGAGCCCGGCTGTTGGGTGACCGTGTCGGGAGTACGGCAACGAGCCTCGGCCAAACGGAAGCGCCCGACCCGGGAGATCCGGATCGGGCGCTTTCGATTTCGCATTCCAGCACGCTTGCGTATCCCTCCGCCGTTCAGCTCTCGCGCAGCTTCGATTCGACCAGGTCCACGCCTTCCTGCGTGAGGGCGTACTGTTTCCGCGCCTGGCGGGTGGTGCCCATCTTCTTCTTCTGCACCATCAGTGGCGGGCGCGCGCGCAGGTTGCTCTCGATGGCGCGGGTGATGTTGGGCACGGGAAGGCCGTTGCTCTTGAGCTGGGCGTTGATCGCCTGGCTGGTGACGGTGCGGTCCGCGCGCCCCCGGGAAAGGACGTAGGCGCCCAGCAGCGCACGCTCGGCCATGGTCTCGGGGCGCCAGCGCTCGATCAGCGTGCCCACGCTGCCGCCCGTGCGGCGCGCGTTGGTGCTGCCGCGGGGACGGCCGCGCCGGCGGGGCGCCTCTTCGCCGGCGGCGCCCTCGCCCTCGTCTTCTTCCACGCGGCGGGGCGCGCGCGCCGAGGTGCCGCGGCCCTTGCCGAAGGCGCGCTCGAGGAGGATGTCGCGGGCCTGCTCCTTCAGGACCGGATCGTAGCTCGATATGGTGGCGTTGATCTCGTCCAGCAGCGCCTTGACTTCCTGCAGGTCGTCCATGTGTGCTCCAGGCTCGGCGGTTGGTGCGCGGGCGCGCCGGGCGCCGCGTGGTAACGGATCGGGACAACGGGGGTCATGAACTGCAATGTTTCCGGTGTGCGCTATAGTTAAAGCGCCGCTTGCACCGCCGTCAAGTATTCTCTGTATGCATCATCGCCGAACGCGCAGAAGATCACCTTCCGGGGATGCGGGTTCCCGGCCAGAAAGCCGGTGACTTCACGCACCGCAATGCGCGCCGCGCGTTCCAGCGGAAAGCCGTACGCGCCGGTGCTGATGGAGGGGAAGGCGACCGTGTCCAACTCCTTGTCCGAAGCGACCTTGAGCGAGTTGCGCCAGGCGCTGGCCAGCATCTCGTCCTCGCCGTGGCCGCCGCCCTGCCATACCGGCCCCACGGTATGGATCACCCACTTCGCGGGAAGGCGGTAGCCGGCGGTCACCTTGGCCTGCCCGGTGCGGCACCCGTGCAGCATCCGGCACTCGGCAAGCAGCTCGGGCCCGGCGGCGCGATGGATGGCGCCGTCCACCCCGCCGCCGCCCAGGAGCGAGGTGTTGGCGGCGTTGACGATGGCATCGACCTGGAGCCGGGTGATGTCGCCGCGCACCACCTCCATGCGGTCTTTGAGCGAGTGGTCCATACCGGTGCAAGTGAAGGGTTATCGGTTGCGATGCAATGGCTTATCGGCCGTCGGCGTCCACTCCGCGCCGCTTCGCCGGCCGCCGCCTCACGACGCCGGCGGCGCGTGCGGCGCGGCCTCCATCCCCTGGTGCGCGCAGAGGCGGGCCAGCAGGCGGTGCACCTCTTCCAGCGCGCGGTCCTGCGCCTCGAGGTGGGCGAGCACGGCGGCGACCTCGATCTCGGCCTTCTTGTTGATCTCGTAGTCGTTGTGCGCCTCGAGGCGGTCGCGCGCGGCCTGCCGGTTCTGGCTCATCATGATGATCGGCGCCGCGTAGGCCGCCTGCGTGCTCAGCAGCAGGTTCATCAGGATGAAGGGGTACGGGTCCCAGTGCCGCACCATGGCGGCCACGTTCAGCGCCATCCACGCCGCCAGGATCACCGTCTGCACGATGATGAACCGCCACGAGCCCATCACCGCGGCCACGCCGTCTGCGGCGCGCTGGCCGGCGGTGAGCCGCTCCTCGTCGAGCGCGTTCACGTCCACCACGGGCGGGTGCTCGTGGCGGAAGGGGTTGGGGAAGCGCAGGGGTACGTGCGTGCTCATGGCTTGCGGCTCCGGTGCTCGATGAGGAAGAAGCTGGCGGCGGTCACGATCCCGAACGACACGTAGCCGATCACCATCTCCAGCGCCGCCATGATGCGCGCCTCGGGCATCGGCACGAAGTCGCCCAGCCCCGCGGTGGTGATGGTGCTGGCGCTGAAGTACAGGCAGGTGAAGAAGCTGGCGACCTCGCGCCGCGTGGGGTCGGCGGGCGAGACGATCCCCAGCTCGCGGTACATGAAGGCGAAGAAGACGATGATCAGCGCGATGGTGCCGAACGCGTAGCCGATGGTGTGCGGCAGCCGGTCGGGGTCGCTGAGCAGCGCGCCCACCTGCCAGATGAACCCCGCCACCAGCGCCGGGATCATCGCCACGCCCAGGATCTCGGCCGAAAGGTCCTGCGGCAGGTGCAGCACGCGCAGCATCACCTCGAAGACCGCGACGGCCGCCAGCGCGCCCAGCAGCGCGCCGCGGAACACGTGGTGGGGCTTCTGTCCGTTCGTGAAGAGCTTGAGCGCCATGAGATCCGGGGAGGGAGGCGCGGGGTTTTCCGTCCGTTCGACCCAGGATGGCAGCGGTGGAAGGGGCCCGCTGACGGGATCTCACGGAGGGACGAGAGACGGGGGAACTGCGCGAGCTTCCTTCCGTTCCTCGGTCCCTCCGTGGGACCTTTTGCCGTTGTCGTGGATTACGCCGCCCGCAGCTCCAGCCCGCGGGTGGTGATCAGCGCCGCGCCGTCCCGGGTCCACCGCGCGAGGCTGGCGGACTCCTCCTCCAGCCCCAGCCCCCAGGTGGCGTCGGTGACCACGGTGACGGGGTAGCGGCGCAGCGGGTCGAGCATCCCCTCCACCGCCTGCTTCACGCACACGTCGCGGGCCACGCCGGCCACGTAGATCTCCACGCGGCCGCCCAGCAGCGCCTTCAGCTCGCCGAGGAGCGCGTCGGCCGCGGGGTTCCCCTCGAACACGTCGAAGCGGTTCTTCTGGATGAAGAGCGGGCGCTTCTCGCGCACCGCCTGGCGGGCCGCCTCGCGCGCCTGCTCGTCCGTGGCGCCGCGCGGGAGGACGATCGGGCTCTCGGGCCGCACGCTGGGGTGGATCGCGGCGCCCTCGCGCTCGGCGGGGTCGTCCGACAGCCCCATGCAGTGCGGCGGATACGTGCCCTTGGTGGCGTCGGGAGAGACGGGGTCGATCTCCTCGTCGCCGTAGGCGTGCCAGTCGCCGGTGTAGACCATCACGTCGCAGTTCGCGCGCATCCACTCCACCGCGCGCTCCAGGTTGGGGATGATCTGCACCGCGCCCTGGTCCTCGCCGTGGTCGAACAGGTCGTGCACGTACAGACGGCCCCCTTCCGCCGCGGGGACCAGGAAGTCGTTCTGCGCATCCACCACCCACCCGATGCGTCCCGTTCTATCCGCCATGACCGCCTCCATCGATTCAGGTCGGGCGATTCAACCGCGGCTCGCCGTCGCGACGGTGAGGAGGGCGATTGAAATCGCTGCAACGACTACACGAAGTCCGCCTTCGCGGCGCCTTCGCGGACTACCGGCCTCGGCGCCGCCGGAACTGCGGTGCGCGGAGGCCGGCACCGCCGGGAGACTGTCCGGCGCGCACCGAGTTCTGGGTTGCACGATCAGCTGTGCATTCGAGCCGGTGCCCTCGTGGCTCGTCATCCTGAGCGCGACCACGCCCGCGCCGATGACGCCACGATGGCGGCAGCGCGAAGGATCTGTGATCGACGGTGCGCTACCGTTGGATCCTTGCGCCGACCGGCCACAGATCCTTCGGCTTGCGATCGCTCGCTCATGCCGCGGCGACTGCGTGGTCAGCCTCAGGGTGACGAGCCGTGGGGTGGGTGCACTGCACCGGAGTTTCTCGTATCCATGATTCAGCCCCCCGAGCGCCTCACGCGCTCCGGCTCCGATCCTCACACCTGCGACCAGTCGAGCCGCACCATGCGCGGGTTCTCGCGCCAGGTGCGGCCGATCTTCCCCTGGGGCTGGCCGCCCAGCTTCACCAGGTCGGCGGTGAAGTCGAAGTTGTTCAGCAGGCCGCTGCCGGCCTCGCTGTGGCCCAGCAGGCTGCTCCCCACGCCGTACGCCACCACGGGGACGTTCTCGGACTCGAAGCGCTTGATCTTGGACGGGGTGAAGCCGCCGCTGGCCACGATGCCGACGTAGCCGAACCCCTCCGCGTCCAGCGCGCGCCGCATCTTGCGCACGAGGTACGGGTTCACGCCGGTGAGCTTGGCGCGCCCCCACACCTCGGGGTCGCCGATCAGCGAATCGTCGATCAGCCGCTCGCTGGTGTCCACGCGCACCGCGCTCAGCACGCCGTCGCCGAACTCGGCCCGCATCGCCCGCGCGACCTCGATCGAGGTCTTCACCGCGTTGTTCGCGTAGTCCACCAGGCTCATGATCGCCACGCCGGGCTCCTGCTCGCGCAGGTAGCGCGCGAAGGCCAGCGTGGCCGCCACGGTGTCGCCCTCGAAGGCGGCGATCAGCGCGTGCGGCATGGTGCCCACCCCGCGCGCGCCCCACCACGCCCCCGCCGCGTCGCTGGACACGCTCTCGGCGCCGCCGACCACGGCCGCGTAGCCGTCCGGCGTCTGCACGCGCCAGTCGTCGTGGCGCGGGGCCATGAAGATCACCGGCTTGCCGCCGCCGGCCTCCACCACGATCCGCGTGTTGCTGGCCACCAGAGACCGGCGGGCGAGGACGCCCAGCACCGGCGTTTCCAGGTGCGCGAAGCCGCGGTAGCAGCCGGTCACGTGCATCACCGGCTCCCAGTCGTCGCCGCCGCCGCGGTTGATGTCGTCGCCCTCGAGCAGCGTGCGCACCTCCAGGTCGCGCGGATCGTACCCGGGCGCCAGCTGCGTCTGGAAGAGGCGGACCGCCTCGTAGACCCCCGCCAGCACCCCCTTCTGCTTGGCGAACACCTGCATGGTGGCGACGGGGTCCCGCCCGGCGTGCTGGAGTGTCAACGCCGTGCGCAGGAAGTAGCGGTCCGAAAGCCACCCGGTGCGGATGCGCGCGTCGAACTGGAAGACCTCGGCCGGAAAGCGCCGCAGCCCCGCGTGCAGGTGCGCGGCGCGCTCGGCGGCGTCTTCGGGCGGGAGTTCGATCATCCGTAAAGGCTCCGGTTAAATTCTCAACATGAGAACATTCAGGGTGGCGCACAGGATAGCGCGCGGCCGCGGCACCGTCAAGCGTCTTCGGCGGCGTCTGTTCCGTCGCCCGCGTCGCCCGCGGAGCCGTCCACGCCCAGGAAGGGGAGGCGCAGCGAGGGGTCGAGCCGCGCGCGCAGGATGCCGGGGAGGAAGGCGAACACCTCGGGCGCCACACCCGGCTCGCCCGGCGCGCGCGGCCTCCGCTTTCCCGTCCCCGCCACGATGCGCGGCGCGCGCGCCTGCCGGTCGCCGCGGGTCTGCGCCACGGCGCGGCGGAAGTTGGCGCGGTGCAGCCGCCGCCCGGCCACCGCCTCGCAGGCGGCCTGCAGCTCGTCGAGGGTGAACTCGTCGCCGGCCAGGGCGCGCAGGGCGTTGGGGATGTACTTGATCTTGCCGCGCACCCGGGCCAGCGCGTCGGCCAGGATGCGCCGGTGGTCGAACGCCATCTGGCGCCCGAAGCCCTGGCCGTCGGACCGCCCCCACCGGTCGCGGGACGCCTCGGGGACCAGGCGCGCGTCGAAGAGGAGGCGCCAGCGCTCGGCCACGCGCTCCTCGTTCCACTCGCGCAGGCCGTGCCCGAACGCCGCGTCGATGCGCTCGCGCAGGGCGCCCTCCTCCCGCGGCGCCGCCCAGCGCTCCACCGCCTCGAGCACCTGGCGCGCGGCGGCCCGGCCGGCGTCGCCGCGCAGGTCTTCCCACGGCAGGTAGCGGTAGACGTCGTTCCAGTGCGCGCCGCCCGTCTCGCCGGGGTCGGCGGTGACGGCGGCGGGCTCGGACATCAGCATCAGGTAGGCGTTGGTCGCCACGCGCGCCCCGGTGGCGACCCACTTCCCCGTCCGCGGGTCGGGGTGCCCGGCGAACTGCCGCGGGTCGCGGCCGTTCTGCGTGTAGCTCCCCAGCGGCTCCAGGTAGCGCGGCTCGGCCACCGAGGTCTCTTCCATCAGCTCGCGCAGCGCGGCCTCGCGGGTGGTGGGGTCCGCCTCCCAGTCCAGGAAGCCGCCCGGCCAGGCATCCATCCCGGCGAACGGCTCGCGCCCCCGCACCACCATCAGCGCGCGCAGGGTGGCCCCGCCGGCGTGCGCGTCGCGCGCCAGCGCCACCGCGTCGCCGGTCACGGCGTAGAGCGGATACTCGCCCGCGTCGTAGCGCAGCGCCCACTCGGGCACGTCGCCCCGTCCACCCCGATCGTCGTCCACGTTCTCCCATCCGGTTCCGGTTGGCCCGCGCGCGGTCAGAATGGCCCCGGGGCCGCGCCCGCGTCAACTCGCGCGGGTCATCGCTGCGACAGATATCCTCCCGGACTGCTACGCCCGGCGCAGCAGTTCCGCGCCAAAAGTTTGCTTGCCCAAGTTGAGTCCAATCCACACTTTGTCTCGCACGAGCCCCACTGCGGGGCATGGGATCGCGCATTCGTCCCGAATGCGCCCGGCGCGCCCGCCGTGCCGGCCCGCGGCCACACCGTGGCCCTTCATCTCCCGCCGCCCTCCGGTCCGGGCGGCCGCAAGACCGAGCGGCAGAGCACCACGCGCGCCGTGGCGGCCCGTCCGCCCGCAGACGCCGTCCGGATTCCTGCGCGTTTTGCGCGCACGGAGAGGCCCGACGCGGGGCAGAGCGACCGCCGGCATGCCGTCCCGGGCGCGGGCCGGACCATCCCCCCTACCCGGGAACGACGATGAACGCGACACGGTTTACCCTCCTGTGCGCCGCGCCCCTGGCGGCCGCGCTGGCCCTGGCCGCCCCGGCTGGCGCCCAGAGCGGCACCCTGCTGCAGCTGCGCTCCGGCGCCGTGCTGAGCGACCGCTTCCGCGTGGACAGCTCGGGCGCGTTCGTGGCCTACGGCTTCGTCCGCGACGTGGGGAACACCACCGGGTGCGCGGCGCAGGTGCCGGCCACCGGCGCAGGCACCCGCTTCGAGTGGCACCCCTGCCGCGGCTCGGTGCGCTTCGGCCGCGTCCCCACGGCCCAGACCAACTGGGACGACGCCAACATGGACGACTTCACCTTCGCCGGCGGGAACCAGGTGATCGCCAGCGGCTACGGCGCCTTCGCCTACGGCGACCAGGTGACGGCCAGCTCCACGGTGGGCGTGGGCTTCGGCTCGGCCGTCACGGTGAGCGGCACCGCGGGCTTCAGCGCGGGCGCCCAGAACGTGTGCTCGGGCTTCGCCTGCACCGCCATCGGCTATACCGTGCGCGCGGGGGGGCAGGGCGCCGTGGCGCTCGGCTACCGCACCACGGCGAACAACGACTATTCCGTGGCGATCGGCTACCGGGCGTCGAACAACACGCACACCGGCACCATGGCGATGGGCGACGAATCGACCACCGACTCGGTGCGCAACCAGGCCGACAACGAGTTCCGCATCCGCTACAACGGCGGCATCCGGCTGCGCGTCTCGACCGCGGCGAACGGGAACAC
>DASSME010000126.1:0-12372 GCA_035689035.1 Longimicrobium sp.
ACTCCTGCCGCAGCGCCACGTTGATGCTGCGGAAGCCGGTGCCGCTGGGGGTGGTGAGCGGCCCCTTGAGCGCCACGCTGTGCGCCTTGATGCTGTCGATGGTGGGCTGCGGCATCGGGTTGCCCACCTGCTTGAGCGCGGTTTCGCCGGCGATCTGCCGGTCCCACACCAGCTGCGCGCCCGCGGCTTCGAGGATGCGGACCACCGACTCGGTGATCTCGGGGCCGATCCCGTCGCCGGGGATCAGGGTTACGGTCTTTGCCATTCCGGATCCGGTCCGTGTATGCGTGGGGCGGCGCGCGGAGGCGGCCGCCGGTGGTTCGGTCGAAGATTCCCTCGCGCGCCCGACCGGCGAAGCGCGTCGGTGCGGGCGCGAGGATGCAACAAGCGCGCGAGGCCCGTAGCCGCCCCGGATCCCGACCCTGTACGGCCGACGACCGGGGGGCGCAGTACGACCAGGCGATCGAGTACTACCGACCTCGGTGGCGCTTCGTCCGCCCCCGCGCCCCGGGTTGAAACCCGGGGCTGGAACTGCACGAAGTCCGCCTGCGCGGACTCCCGCCCCAGGCATCCGGGCGTTCCGAGACGGTGTCGCGCAGCGCCGTGCACCCCGGATTGAAATCCGAGGCAACAACGGCCCAAAGTCCGCCGCCTGCACGCCCCCCGGCCAAGGGATCCGGGCGCTCCGAGAAGGTGTCGCGCAGCGCCGTGCACCCCGGATTGAAATCCGAGGCAACAACGGCCCAAAGTCCGCCTGCGCGGACTCCCACGCCAGCATCGGTGCGAGCGGCAGGATCGGCGCGGACGGCCGCGCGGCGGGTTGAAACCCGCCGCTGGAAGGTCGGGAAGTCCGCGTGCGCGGACTGCACGCGGGCACCCGCTCGCGGCAACATAGATGGTGGCGCGCGGACAAGCAAAACCCCATCGGCCGCGGGTGCGGGCGACGGGGTTGGCCGTTGGAGAAGCGTAGCCCTCAGCGGCTGACGACCATGGCTTGCGCGAGGGCGGCGGCGGCGGTGGCCAGGGCGGCGGCGTCGGCTTCGGGGCGGCGCTGGCCGTCGGCCTCGCCGTACCAGACCACGTTGCTGCTGCGCGCGTCGACCATCACGGCGCTCAGGCGGATGACGCCGCCGCCTGTGCCGTCCGCCGCGGGGAGCCACTGGGCGGCCTGCGGGATCAGCACCAGGCGCGTGTCCATCAGCGCGCTGTAGCGCCGCACCAGGCTGCCCAGGGCGCCCTGCATGTAGCGCTCGCGGTGGTGCAGGAAGCTTTCGGCCGGCAGCGCGTCGGGATCGTCGGCGTAGCCCGGGGTGCGGCGGAGCGCGGAGCGCAGGCGCTCGGGGTCGAGCCACTGGGTGCGGGTGTCGCGCTCGCCCAGCGCGAAGAGGAGCTCGCGCGTGGCGTCTTCGCGGCTCTGCGGGATGCCCGCGACGGCCTGGACCGGCAGCACCAGCACCTTCTGCCCCGACAGCTCCATCGCGGCGACGGCCTGCGCGGGTTTCGGCGCGGGGGCGGAGCTCTGCGCGGGCGCCGTGCGCGGCGCGCAGGCGCCGGCGGCGAGCGCGAGCGCGGCGGCCAAGGCGCGGCGGAGCGACGGGGCCCGGCGGAGCGTATGGGCGAAGCGTGGAGCGTGGGGCATCAGGGCAAGGCTCGGTGGACCGGGTGCGTGGATCGGGTGCGGCCGGACGGCATCGGCGCATGCCGCGCCGGGGCCCTCTCCCCCCGACCCCCTCCCCCAAATAACTACCTTGGGGGAGGGGGAGAATTTCGTGCGCCGGGGGTGGCTCGAGCGCGCCGGTGGCTGTGCGGGAGTCCGCGAAGGCGGACTTGGGCCTGGTTGCCGCGGTTTCTACCGCCCGGGCGATCCTGGGGATGGCTGTACCCTGTCCCCTATCCCCTGTCCCCTGCAGCACTTGCGTGAGGGATGCGCGCCCGGAGGGCCGGGACACCGCCGCGCGTGCACGGATGCCGGGGGAACAGGCGGGATGCCTGGCGCGGCGGGGGCCCGGCGCCGTTGGGCACGGTCGTATCGTGCCCTACGGCGCGCGCAGCCCGGTTTGGCGCCTGAGCGCCAAACACGCCCGAAACCCGCGATTCATCGTCGTAAATCCCTGCGATCAGAGGAGATGGCCGCCGTCCACGGGGATCACGGCGCCGGTGATGTGGCGCGCGTACTCGCTGCAGAGGAACACCACCACGTTGGCCACGTCCTGCGGATCGCCCAACCTTCCCAGCACCGCCCGCTCGCGCGCCGTGTCGAGGATCTCGGCCGGGACGCCGCTGGTGAGGCGCGTGGTGCGGATGTAGCCCGGCGCCACCGCGTTCACGTTCACGTTGCTGGGGCCCAGCTCCAGCGCGGCGCTCCGCGTGAGCCCCAGCAGCCCCGCCTTGCTGGCGCTGTAGTTGGCCAGACCGAACTCGCTGCGGATGCCGTGCACCGAGCTCACGTTCACGATCTTCCCGTCGTGCTGGCGGCGGAAGAGCGGGGCGACCGCGCGGATCATGTGGAAGGCGCCGGTCAGGTTGGTCTCGAGCACCGACTTCCACTGCTCGTCGGTGAGGCGCCAGAGCGCCCGGTCGCGCGCGATGCCGGCGTTGTTCACCAGGATGTGCACGCCGCCCAGCTTCTGGGTGGCCTCGGCCACGAAGCGGTCGACCGAGCGGCTGTCGCGCACGTCGCACTCGTCGTGGTGCACGCGCACTTCCATCGACTTGAGCTCGTGCGCCGTCTGCTCGGCCTCGTCGGTGATGTCGCGCGCGCTGTCGTAGCTGTAGTAGTTGAAGGCCACGTGCACGCCGTGCCGCGCGAACTCGAGCGCGATCGCCTTGCCGATCCCCGTGGCCCCGCCGGTGATGATGGCGATGCGGCCGCGCATGGCCGTCCCGTAGTTCAGCGAGCGCGGCTGGGTCTCCTCGACCATCTCTTCGAGGAGCTGCTCCACGGGGTCGGCCACCCGCAGCCCCTCGAGCGGGAGCGGATGGTACGCGTCGGACGGGTGTTCGGGTGCGGGGTCGCTTCCGGGCTGCTCGCGAGAGGGCATCGGCGACCTGGCGAAGGGTTCGGCTCTGTGCGGGGATCACCTGCATTGTAACGCGCCAGCGCCGTCCGCTGCAAGCGAATGCGGCGGGCGGCGTGGGGAGGGTGGGGCAAGTTGGGTGCCGGACGCGACAAGGATCGCGAACCCGCACGCGAATCTGATGATTGCTATCACCTCGAAGGCGGCGAGTCCGTTCGAAGGCGATTCTCGAACTCGTCGAACCACTCGTAATACACTGGAATGCGTAACCGGGCGCGAAGCGTTTCCAAATAGGCTTCTTCTTCCGGCGTCGCTGGATTGGTTCCGACAACCACCAATCGCTCGGCTTCCTGGGAGCTTGGCCAGTACGAATACTCTAACAACTGGCTAAGTGCCTCACGCAAACACGCGCGCCCAGAAGAATACGTCTTGATTTCGTAGTAGACGTGGGATCTCCCAAATCGTACAACAACATCCACGCGATTGCCGGGACCGTTCAACTGCTCTGTCCCAACGGCGTTTGCTCCGAATTCAGCAACCAAGAAGTTGTATAGCTTTGTTTGGATCTCATTGTGCCAGAGTTCGATCGCAAGGACACGTTCCGGGGCACTTGTACGCGTGGTGTTAGTCACGGCGGGACGATGACCCGGATGGAAGTACAACCCAGAGATCGAGCGATCAACCGATGGGAACACCGCCCTCCCAGAACTCTCCACGAATTGGTATAGTGGAAGCAATTCGTCGAAATCCCTGAGAACCAGATCAACGTCTACAAGAGGCGACGAGGTGCGTCTGCCGATCATTATGAAGTTCTCAGGAGCAGCAAGATCTGCGGTAATGCGCGTGAGGGGAAACTCACCGCCCCAACGTTTATTCGACCAATACCACATCGTAAGATGGCGATACTTGTCGGGGTGTATTGCGACGAACTCATTGAAACGTGATATCTTGGGTAACAGGTTCTCCACGACATCTAACGCCCGCTGAGACTTTTCAAGTGAGAAGGCGACACCGTGGCGGAACACTTTCACTCCATCCACCTCCTCGTAGCCAACGTTGTATTGTAACTCCTGGCGTCCGCCCAAGTGATATGCATACTCGTCGCGAGCGACCCATTCCGTATCAAGGTCGAAAAGAACAGAGTGGGTTTTCTGTAATCCCTTCAACTCTTTACGGAGTTTCTGGAGCGCCCCGAATCGATACTTGCCGGCCTTCTCATTAATAGTAGCCGCGATATCTCGTACTGTAGGCCAACGCGGGTTTTCAGCAGTTGCGTCGCCAACACCGCTGTCGGGAATCTGATAACCGTACCGCGCAAGTCGCTCTCGAGCAGTGGTTAGCTCCGCCTCCGAAAAGAGCGATTTCCACTTCGGGTGTAGCACTACCGCTTCAACGGTGAGGTGAAGCTTTCCTGCGAGGTACAGTCTAGTAAAACCATCAGAGACATCTGGACCTTGCAATAAAATGCGTGCTGCGGAAAGAGCTCCATGTTCAGCAATCATTTTGAAAAACAGAGCCGGGTTGTATACCTCAGCCCGAATCGTCCTGTAGGTGTCCATCATCGCATTCGCAAATTCGTCTTCTAACGACATGGTATAATTTCTCCTTCAGAAGGTGATCAGTCAGGCTGGTATGCCATTGCCACTCACTGCGATGTTGTTAATGTCTTCGCAAATTCCTCCAATTCCCCCGCACGTCGCATCACTAATTGCGCCAGCACCTCCTCCCACCCCGCCGGCGGGCTGCGGTAGCTGGGGGAGCTCGGGTCCATGCGCGCCTGGCGGATGGACTGGAGCGACACGCCGCAGGCTTCGGCGATCTCCGCGTGGGTGATGCAGCCGGCCACGCGGTCGGTTGCGGTTTTGAAGTCCATGGATTTTGTCGATGTAGGGATTGACAAACCGGCTGCTGTCTATTATATTATAGACAGCAGGGCACAAAGCAAGGCTGCCGGAATCCTCGCCAGAAGATCACCCCGACAGCCTTGATCACGAACCGACCCGAAGGCCGCCCCGCTCGTCGAAGCTAGCCCTGCCGGGCGGCCGGGGTCAAGACGGATGGAGGTGCACGATGGCCGACACGCAGACCAACCCCGCGCCCGCCACCTTCCGCATCGTCAAGCAGCGCCACAGCCGGTACTGGGAGGTGCGCGACCCGCAAGACGAGCTGGTGTGCATCACCGTGTACAAGAAGGGGGCGGCCGAGGTGGTACGCAGGCTGGCCGCGTGAGACGAGAACGGCGCCGCGAGGAGATCCCCGCGGCGCTTTCGTTCGTCGGGTGGCTGGTGAACTCAAAGCGCAGATGTGGGCGTCCGTTTGAGTTCCTTGCGTTGCTTCAACCACAAACACACTATGCGCGAGAGGGGTTGACAGGATCGGATGATTTCCCGCGGCGATGACGGGATGGTTAAGCCTCAATTCACCTTCACAGCGGATGCGGAGACACATGCACAGAAACACAACGCTCACTGTCCTGGTGGTGCTGCTCGCCAACGCCTGCGCCGAACCCAATGCAGATCCAACGCTTCCCGCTGCCCGACCGGAACCCGCGATCGGGTCTAAAGCAGGCTCGCTGGCGGAATTTAGACTGCTCGTCCGGAAGCATGGGAAAGCCAAGCGCTTCCGTGGGACGGTGGACCGCAGCAGCACACGATTCAACTTACGTCGATCATTGACCCCGCGTGCTATCCAGATGACCCGACCTGCAACGGCGATCCCCAGATGCCGTGCGCGCTGGACGATCCCGCGTGTTCATACGGCACATACCCGGCTACGTGCATTGACTCGGTTTACATCGAGAATCCTCCGGCCTTGTCCGACGCGTGGTACGACAGCGGGCCATGGATTTGCCCGGCCTACGTGGACGATCCTCACTTCGAGCACAAAGGTCACCACTTCCAGATAGACGGCCGGGCAGAGAGAGTTGCGTTCCTGCCAATGGTCAGCGGCGTGCCCAAGGCCCGCTACAGACTTCCCCCCGGCCCGTGGCTTTCCGACGACGAACAGATGCGAATCTGGTCGGGGTTCATCGACGGCACATGCTGGGTGCGCGAAGAATTGTGGTTCGGCTTCTTGCGTGTGCACGTGGGCGAGATGGGCTGGTACAAGTTTACCGGCACCGCTGAAGACCTTACGTTCTGGGGTGGTGGACAGGGGCAGGCGCAGGATGGTGTGTGGGTTTCCTACGGCGGTGACGGCGGCGGCTCGTACATGGATCCGGAGGCAGCTCGCGTGCTGGATCGGTACGTCAAAGAGGGCGTCTGCACACCGGGATGGGTGATCTTCGTGAACGGAGCGCAGGTATGTTGATTCCGTTTCTCGCGGTGACGGCCCTGTGCTGCCCACGCGCAACGACAACGTTCGTAGAAACGACTGTCATGACCGACACTGCTCCTGACCCGAACCCCTACCGACTTCCGTTCACGCGGGACGAGTACGTTGCGGCCCAGTTGCTGGTGCGGTCGCGTGCCGAGGCAGAGGAGCAGGCGAACCGGCTGTTCACGCGCGATCCGAACCTGATCGGGATCACGGTGATGGATGGAGATTACGTCCTGGTGGCGCTCGTTTCCAACGAGTTAGCCGAACGCATGATCGCCGCCCGCCCTCGAATCGGGGAACTGGTCCGGCGCGCACAGGCGAATCGCGAGGTGATATTGCGAGCGTACCGCGAAGGTCTGCGAGGGCCCTGATCCACAGCCGTGAACGCGATTGGGTGACCCGGCGCCGGCGCAGCGCCCGCCACCGTCCGCATCATCAAGCAGCGCCACAGCCGGTACTGGGAGGTGCGCGACCCGCGGGACGAGCTGGTGTGCATCACCGTGTACAAGAAGGGCGCGGCCGAGGTGGTGCGCAGGCTGGCCGCGTGACACACGAGACTGGCGCCGCGGGAGCATCGGGCTCCGCGGCGCCATCTCGTACTCGCCCGTTCGCGTTCGCGTGCGTCACGCCGTGAGTGGGAGCACCTCGCGAGGCCTGCATCGCATGGCCGCTGCGTGCGCGGTGCAACGGCGCGGCGCGTGAGACAGCCGCGTCTCGCCGTGGCCCCGCGCTGCCTCACCCGGCCTGAGCGCTCCGCCGGTCGCGCCGCCCCACGGGTGACGAGAATCGGCCCCGTCCCTCAGGAAATCCAAAATTGTCCGATTTGGCACGGCCGATGCGTTCGGAGATCACGCCGGCCGGACGGCAGCGGGCATTCCTTCCGTGGCGCCTCTCGCCACCCAGCCCCAGCGCCGTCCCACCCCCTTCGCCGGCTTCCCTTCCTTCTTCCTCTCGCTGGACAGGCCTTTCATGCGCACAAACCATCGGTTCACACCCGGACGCGTTGCCCGGGCAGCGGCGGCGGCCGTGCTTCTCGTTTGCGGCGCGGTTCACGCCACCACGGCGCAGGTGACGGCGGTGGTGACGGCCGACAACGCCTACCGCGTGGGCTACGGCCCCGCCAGCGGACCCGCCACCTGGCTGGCCACGGTCGAGAACGCCACCTCGGCCGCGCAGATCTTCAGCTGCGGGCCGGGGCCCGAGGCGTACACCTTCAACCCCGGGGTGGCCGACTACCTGTACATCGTGGCCTACAGCGACAAGGCGTCCACGCAGGGCGTGCTGGGCACCTTCCGGCTCGCGGGGGGGCAGACGGTGAACACGGGCGGCGCGTGGCAGGTATTCGCCACCAACCAGAACGTGAACCTGGGCGGCGCCGGGGTGGGCAATACCCAGGCGAACAACGCCATCACGCTGGCCAACAGCAGCAACGGGTGGCGCGGCGTGGTGAACCCGAACGGCACCACGCCCGGCTTGGCGGTGGGCGAGATCAACACCGCCGGGGGGATCTTCCCGCTCACCTGCAACACGGGCCCCACCGGCATCCCCACGGCCGCGCAGTGGATGTGGTACACGTCGCGCCCGCCGTCCAGCGCGTTCAACACCAATCCCGGGCCGGGCGGCCACGGCGAGTTCCTGATCTTCCGCCTGCCGGTGCGGGCGCTTATGTGCACCTGCCCGCGCGGCCGCGCCGACCGGGCGAACGAAGCCGTCACGCGCGGGCTGGACGTGCGCGCCGTGCCGGCCGATTCTGGCGGCGGCGGACGGCCCTGAGCATCCGGCCAGATGATCGAGGGTCCGAGCGCTCCTCGCCCGGGGAGCGCTCGTCCGTTCGTCCCCTGGCGGAGGGCCGGGATGGATACCGGCGGGCGCCGCGGGCGGGGCCCATCATCCCAACCAATCCACGGAGCGCATGATGGACGATCCCCCATCGGCAAGAGTTGCTGAGCGTGCTGTGCGAGACGCGGGCGATGCTGGCGCGCCCCGACAACGAGTTCCTGTGGTCGAGCTGGGAGGGCGGCCGAGGTGGTGCGCAGGCTGGCCGCGTGAGACGAGAACGGCGCCGCGAGAGAGATCCCGCGGCGCCGGTTCAGTTTTTCTCGGATGCGAATCACCGTAAAGGATCCACAACCAGGCGCACCTCGCGTTCTGCCAGAGCCTGCGCGAGTGTTATCGCGGCGGAGGCGCAGACGCAGGGCGGCCGGGCGCGCAGCGCCGGTCCGGCTGGCGGCGTGAGCGTGTGTAGCGTGCGAAACGTGCCGCCCCTCTGGCGGCGGATGCCGCTGCCCGCGCGCCCGGTCATCGTCCTTCGCGACGGCGCGGGCTGTACGCTGCGAAGCTTGAGAAAGTCGGCGTGTCGACGGCTTCGCGTGGCGGGTGCCTTTCGGAGGAAGGCGCCCTCTCCGCGCTTCGGCTCGCGTTTGAAAAGATTGCGGAACAGACGGTCTCTCTGCTTCTTGGTTGTTGTGTTGGCGAACCCAACATGCAACAGCGATAAAGGGCTACACCATTTCTCGTGGTCCTGGAGGCGCCTGCTATCCGGCTATGTAGAGCGGGACTTCGCCGCGCTAGACTGATCAAAAAAACAGTGGTGCACTTTTCCCTCAACCATTCATCAGGAGTTTGTCCCGATGAGCGCAAACACAGCCCTTCCCGCGACCCTTGACGAACAGCAAGTCAAGGCAGAAGGCTTTCTCGACAGGTTCTCTCATTTTACGACCTATAAGCATCGAGGGATGAATCCGTACCTCCGGTGGCTCAACAGCACTCCCTCGCTTAAACCCGATGCGATGTATCGGTTTTTCAACTTTTGGTATCCGGTTAGCCGGCATCAGCCCCAGATACTACTTCGAATCGCGGCTGCCTATCCCGAATGGCAGGATCGTAAGCTGATCATCAAGAACTACATCGAGGAAGACGGAATGCTCAAGGATGGGGATGATCCCCACTACGACCTCCTTACTGCCCTTATCAAGAAACTCGGCGGCGAACTTGACGTCGATTCAGAGGCGGAGGCGATGGTGAGTGAGTTTCACGACTCACTCAGTGACATGACGCCTGCTCAGGCGACGGGGTACGTTGCCGCCATTGAGCACCCTGCACTGGATATCTCCGACTATTTTCAACAAATCACTCGACTGCAGGGTCGTTCAGACCTGTTGACTGAGGATCTATATATTTCGATCCACATAGACGTTGAGCCAAAGCACATTATCTGGTCGCATGGAAACGCTCTCGACTGGATGGAGGACAGGAGCAAGCAGGAGCGGGAGGGCTACACGGCAGACGACGTGGTGGCAGCGTATCGACATGCGATGGCCTTTTGGGACGGCTTCTGGAAACTCGCCTTCCGGAAGCTCGGTTACTCTGCATGATCCGTCGGTGCAATCTTCGAGTTCCGGCCGACGGCCACGCCCCACAATCCAGATTTCACAGAACGATGCCCTCCCAGATCGTCGCATCGAGGAAGGCGAGGCACCGACCCGGCTGGCGGCGTGGAGCGCGCCTAGGGTGCCGCTCCTGCGGCGGCGTGTGGCGCTACCCCGCCCGCCGGTCGCGGTTTCGCGAGACGGCGTGGGCTGGACGTTGCGAGGCTAGAGAGAGTGGCAGCATCAACGGCTCAGGGAGACGGGCGCCTTCGGGGAGAAAGGAGCCGTCCCCTGGTTTGCCGAAACAGACCATGCAGGATACTGCTCCCGATCCGAATCTGTACGGACTACCGTTCTCACGCAGGGAGTACGTGCCATCGGAATCAAGCAGCGCAACAGCCGGTACTGCGAAGTGCGCGCCCGCAGGACGAGCTGGTGTGCATCACCGTGTACAAGAAGGGCGCGGCCGAGGTGGTGCGCGTGAGACGAGAACGGCGCCGCGAGGAGATCCCGCGGCGCCGGTTCAGTTTTGAAGCCGCTCATCCAAGTCGGCGAGTAGTTTCGCCGTGGGGTTTCACGTATCCCTGATCGGTGCGCCCGGTCTCGGCCAAGGCTTCCACAAGACAACCCGCGAGAGACCCCACCGTTCCAGCAATAGTGGCCCACGCGCAAGCAAGCGAAGTCGGCTGGATCGGCGGATCGTGTGGGGCGGGGTGCCTTTCGGGGGGGAGGCGCCCTCTCCGCGCTTCCCGGCGCACTCCCGTCGGAATCATTACCAAGTGTTTGATCGAGCTTGGGTCTAGAATGTCTCATCCGCCGCGTTGTTGTCTCAAGCAAAGGCCAGCGCAAACGTGGCCCATTCGGCGTAACCAGCGTTGCAACAAAGGCTTGTGGCCGCCCGTGAATTTGGCATGGCCTCTGCCCTCCAAGCGGATGGTGAACGATCGCAGGTCCACCCTCCCTTCACTTCCACCGGCTCCCCGCCCATCGCCCGCAGTCTTCAGCCATCCCGGGTTCGTTCCTGGTTTGCGCGCGGTGCTTCATGCGACAGCGTCGAGGTACGGGCGATCCCTTCTCCGTGCCCGGCATTTATTCCTGGAGGGACAAGGCGAAAGACATCATGAGCAACATCAAACGGTTCCCCGCTGAACCTTCCGAGTCGAAGAAGAAGCCCACGCGCAGGTGCAGCGGAGAGGCTGAGCCGGCGACGTGTGCCTGCCTCATCGCCACTGCCCTCGCCGTGGCCGCGCTGTTCGGCGCCGCCCCGGCCACGGCGCAACTCCGCATCGACCAGAAGCCCGGTGCAGACGTACGCCTCGCCACCGCGGCAGCGCCAGACGTGCGCGTGCGGGGAGAGGTTCTTCGCGTGGGCGGCAACGGCAACGTCATCGTCGTCTGGCCGATTGCTGCGGCGCGCGTGGGCGGCAACGATACCACCCTCATCGTCTGGCCGAAGGCTGCGGCGCGTGTGGGCGGCAATGGCAACGTCATCATCGTCTGGCCGAGGACTGCGGCGCGCGTGGGGGACAACGACACCACCGTCGGCATCTGGCCTAGCGCTGCGGCGCGCGTGGGCGGCAACGGCAACACCATCATCGTCTGGCCGATCGCTGCGGCGGGTGTGGACGGCAACGACACCACCGTCATCGTCTGGCCGAGCGCGTCGGCGCGCGTGGGCGGCAACGGCAACACCATCATCGTCTGGCCGATCGCTGCGGCGCGCGTGGGCGGCAGTGGCAACACCATCGTCGTCTGGCCGAGGGCTGCAGCGACGGGCGTGGAGGGCAGCGGCACCACCGTCATCGTCTGGGCGAGGGCTGCAGCGACGGGCGTGGAGACGGATTACGCCGTCGCCAAACTCGCATCGATCGAAGTCCGCGCAGAGCGGGACCGCAAGCGTGGCACGCTGATCGGCGCGGGGATCGCGACTGCGTTCGCGGCCCTCTTCTGCGCCACCGACCGAGCACACGGGGAGATGTCGTCGGGCGAGGTGGCCGGCACGGTGGCGAGCAGCGCGGTGGCCGGCGGGCTGCTGGGCTACGCCTTCGCGCCGCGCGGGTGGCGCAGGCTCCCGCTGCCGGCGCGTCCCTGAAAGAAGGCTTCGAGCGTAGATCACACGTTCGAAATCGAGTTTCCTCGATCCGTCCCCTAGTTTGCCGAAACAGGACGATACAGGATACTGCTCCCAATCCGAATCCGTACGGATTTGCCGTTCTCACGCAGGGAGTACGTGCCATCGGAGTCGAGCAGCGCCACAGCCGGTACTGGGAGGTGCGCGACCCGCGGGACGAGCTAGGGTGCATCACCGTGTAAGCAAGGGCGCGGCCGAGGTGGTGCGCAGGCTGGCCGCGTGAGACAAGCAGGGGGCGCCGCGGAGCGAACGCGCGTACGTGACCAAGCCGCTCCCTCCCGCGCCAGATGCTGACCGCCGTCGAGCGGTGCCTGGAGCAGCTTCAGACCGGCGAACACGTCGGATGAATCCCGTTCCGGCGTACGGGGGCGGCGCGCTCTGATCCACGGGTCCCACCCCATCCCGTCCCGCGCACGTGCCTCCGCACGGGCGGGAGATGACCGGCGCCGCGGAGGGCATCGCCCCCCCGCGGCGCCGGAGTCATTTCCAGCCCACCCCGCAGCCACCGGTTGAGGATTCGCGGATTGCACTATCCTGC
>DASSME010000127.1:0-8171 GCA_035689035.1 Longimicrobium sp.
GCGGCGCGCGCACCTTCAACGTGCGGATGCTGGGCCCGCCCGAGTTCTCGCCGCTCACGCTGTGGGGGGCGCTCCCCGGCGGCGGCGTGGCGCTCACCCACACGCAGCTCTACACGGTGAAGGTGTTCGACGCCCGAGGCCGGGCCGTGCGCTTCATCCAGCGCCCCGTGCGCGTGCGCCGCCCCACCGAGCGAGACCGCGAGCGCGCGCGCCAGCAGGTGCGCGAGCGGATGCGGAGCGGGCGCGGGATGATCACCATCACCCGCACGCAGGGCGGCCCCGGCGGCGGCGGGCCGCGCATCGGCGGCGGGGCGGGCGGGGGCGGCGGGATCCCGCGCCAGGAGATCGAGAACCGCGTGCGCGAGTTGCAGTTCGCCGACACGGTGCGCACCATCCAGGGGATGACGGTGACGCCCGGCGGGAAGCTGTGGATCGAGCGCACCCCCGCGAACATCGGCGACCCGGGGCCGATCGACATCGTGACGGCGGATGGGCGCTACCTGGGCACGGTGCGCGGCCTGAAGCTTCCCGCCGCCGTGAGCGCCACCGGCCGCGCCGCCTGGCTGGAGCGCGACGAGGACGACGTGGAGCACGTGATCGTCCGCCAGCTCCCGGCCGGCTGGTTCTGAGCTCGCCGAACCAGGAAAGCCGTCCCCGCCGCACGACCCGACGGGACAACTTCCCTCTCGGACGGCGGACCCATCCGAATGGGCCCGAGAGAACCCTAGCTTTCTGCGTTGCGGCCGATTACGCTCCATGGGCATTCCCGATGCCGGACGCGAAACCCTCGCGGCCGGGGCACATCCCTCTGGCGCGGAGAAAGTCCGATGAAGAAGCTCCGGCTGAACCCCGACGAGCTCGTGGTCGAGCCGTTCACCATGGAAGCCGAGGCGGTGATGGCCGGCACGGTCGCCGCCAACGAGGGATCGCAGGGGTGCGGCACCGCGCCCGCCGACAGCTGCGGCAACCCCGCCACCTGCGGTGGAACCAGCTGCGACTCGGGGTACCCGGTGTGCTACCAGTGCAGCGGCATCAACGTTTGCGATTGACGAGCGGCACCGGCGGCGGATGAGGCGGGCGTCCGAAGCACCCGCCGCAGGTGTTGGAGATGAACGGCGGCCTGGGGGAAGCGATCCCTCCGGCCGCCGCCGTACATCGGAGGATGGGTGGCTCAGCCCGATCCATGCCGACGTCGTATCACCCCAGCAGCCGCCGGCTGTCGAGGATCCGGAGGAAGGAGCGGCCGCGCAGCTCGTCGAGCGTCAGCCCGGTCATCTCCAGCGCCTCCTGCTCGGTCAGGGCGCCGCAGTTGATGCCGCGCAGGAAGTAGTTCAGCAGCCCCTGCCCCGTGGCCGCGTCGTCGAACACGTCGCCCACCAGCGTGGCCTGCGCCGCCTTCTCCAGGAAGTTCTTCAGCCGCGCCCCCGCGCTGTCCACGCTCTCCAGGAAGAAGGCGAACACCGCGGCGTAGCGCGTGGGAAGCTGCGCTGGGTGCAGGTCCCACCCCTGGTAGAAGCCGCCGACCAGCGAGTGGCGGACGTCGTCGTAGTGAAGCTTCCACGCGCGGTGCACGCCGGCCCGGTTCTCCTCCACCTGCCCCGCGGAGAGCGGCGATCCGGCGGCCGCGCGGTGCACGGGCACCGGCATCACCGTGGTGGACCCGTCCGACAGCCAGATGCCGGTGCCGGCCAGCGACACCTGCATGGCGTGCTTGGCGTAGTCGCAGGCGCGGTGGCGCATGTGCTGGTGCGCCGCGGTGATGCCCACGCCGGCCGTGTAGTCGTAGGTGCCGAAGTGCGCGGCGGTGATGCGGCCGCCGCCCGCGCCCACCAGTTCCGGCAGCATGCAGCGCCCGTCGGCGCCGATGATGGCCTGCGGCACCTCCACCATGATCTCGAAGCGCAGCGCGCCGGACGCCAGCCCCAGCCGCGGCTCCAGCGCTTCGAGCACGGCCGCGAAGTACTCCACCTGCTCCGGGAGCGCCACCTTGGGGAGCGTGAGCACGAAGTTCGGGGGAAGCGCCCCGCCGGTCGCTTCGACGAGCGTGGTCAGGAAGAGGTCGAGCGTGCGGATGCTGCGGCCGCGCAGCTCCTCGCTCAGCGTCTTCACCCGGATGCCGAGGAAGGGCGGGAGCGTTCCCTCCGCCAGCCCCTTCGCCACCTCGCGCGCCACGGACCGGGCGTGGCCGTCCTCCTCGGCGTCGGGACGGTTGCCATAGCCGTCCTCGTAGTCGATGCGGAAGTCTTCCACCGGCTCGCGCGCCAGCTTCTCGGTCACCCGGCCGTAGACGCGCTCCGCGAACGCCCCGCCGGCAATGCCGAGCGCGGCGGCCAGCGTCCCGGCGTCGGGGGCGTACTCGTCCAGCGCGCGCCGGGCCACCTGGCCCAGCTTGACCGTGCTGTCGTGCCGGAAGAGCTGCGCGCCGCCGTAGACGGTGTGCACGGGCTGGCGGGCGCCGCCCTCGCCGGGGTAGCGGCGGGCGAACCGCTCGTTGGCGGCGCGCAGGCGTTCGGCCTGCGCGGCCACGTCGTCGGGTCCGAGTGTGGTCTGCATCAGCGATCGGTGAAGGTGGAGCTCAGGGATTCACGGTGCCGCCGTCCCGGCGGTGCTCCGGGCGGGAACGAAGGTGAGCGCGGGCTTGTCGATGCGGGTCCGGGCCATCACCAGCCAGCCGCCCGGCACGCGGGCACGATACACGTCCGTCTGCGGGTAGTCGTCGCCGCTGAACGTGGCCTGCGGCAGCTGGAAGCGAAGCTCGTTCATCAGGGAGGCGGCTACCCGTTGTAGATGGTGCCCTTCTGGGCGCGGTACAGCTCCAGGACGGCGTTGGCCTCTTCGCGCAGCACGCCGTGCACGATCTCGATCCCCCGCTCCTGCAGGTAGGCGTGCGACTGGGGGAAGACGGGGCCCTCCTCGAAGTTCAGCCGGCGCGCATCGTCGCGGTGGGCGCCGCACGCCAGGCGGGTGACGCCGCTCCACAGGGTGGCGCCCAGGCACATGGCGCACGGCTCGCAGCTGGTCACCAGCTCGTGCTGCGGCCCGTTCGCCGAGCGCAGCGAGAAGGCGCCGAGCCGTGCCTGCGCCATCATGAACGCCACCATCTCGCCGTGCAGCGTGCAGTTGTTCAGCCGCACCACGCTGTTCACGCCCACCGCCACCAGCCGGCCGCCGTCGCGCTCGAAGACCGCCGCGCCGAAGGGGCCGCCGGTGCCACGCACCACGTTCTGGCGCGAAAGCTCGATCGCCAGCCGCATCTTCTCCTCGTCGCCCGTGTAGGCACGCTCGAAGTCGACCGTGGACGCGACCCACTCCGGAAGGCCGATGGTGATCTCGGGCAGGCTCATGCTGTAATCCCGGGCTGGGTCATCGCATCACACGAAACTGGAGCGGGGCGGATCGATCCGCCGCGGCAGCGACCCGAGGTCCGCCCCCGCGGACCCGTGGCCGGAAAAGGTCCCGGGCACGGCGACGCCGCACCGCCCGAAAGCCCTCCACCACCCCGGGTCCATTCCGCGCCACGATAACGCGCGCGCCGCCGCCGGGCCAGTTGCGGCGCGGAATGTCGGCGTACGTGCGGGGCGCGGGCGAATTGCGCCGCGGGGGTATCCGAAGCGGGACGCGGGTGCTATTCTGGTGCAAAACCAAGCGTCACACCCCCCCGTCCGTGCCGCCACCCCGCTCCGCGCCCGCCTCGCGGAGCGCTCCCCTGGGACGGCATTCCCGTCCCGATCGGCCACAGACCCCCGATGCCCGGAACCATGCTGCCGCCGCGAGACGGCATCCTGTCGATCCCCGAGGGGGTCGACGGCGACACCGCGCCGCAGGCGCTCGGCCACAGCGAGGCGTACTTCCGCTCGCTGGTGGAGAACGCGCGCGACGTGATCCACGTGATCAACGAGGACCGCACCACGCGCTACATCACGCCGTCGGCCGAATGGCTGCTGGGGTGGGCGCCCGCGGAGCTGGTGGGCCGCTGCGCGCTCGACCTCATCCACCCCGACGACGTGGACGCCGCGCTGGAGCAGATCCGCCTGGCGCGCGAAACGCCCGGCGCCGGCCGCCCGCTCACGCTCCGCGTGCGCCACCGTGACGGCGGCTGGCGCGTGTTCGAGGCGATCGGCCGCAACCTGCTGGACGACCCGGCGGTGCGCGGGATCATCGTCAACTCGCGCGACGTGACCGAGCGCCGCCGCGCCGAGGAAGAGAGCCTGCGCCTGGCCGCCTTCGCCCGCGAGAACCCCAACCCGATCTTCGAGTGCGGCCGCGACGGGCGGGTCCTCTGGATCAACGCGGCCGGCGAGCGCCTGGTGCGCGAGCTGGGGCTCCCCGCCCCCGAGCATCTCCTCCCGGAGCACCACGCGCGGCTGGTGCGCGACGCGGCGGCGGGCACGGGCGCCCGCGGGCAGGAGGGGCGCGTGGGCGGGCGGGTGTTCGCCTGGGCGTACCACCCGCAGCCGGCGCTGGGCACCGTGCACCTCTTCGGCGAGGAGGTGACCGACCGCAAGCGGGTGGAAGAGTCGCTGCTGCACCAGGCGATGCACGACTCGCTCACCGGCCTTCCCAACCGCCACCGGTTCATGGAGCGGCTGGGCGAGAGCCTGTTCCGCTTCAACCAGGGCGCGGGGCAGTGCGCGGTGCTGTTCCTGGACCTGGACCGCTTCAAGGTGGTGAACGACTCGCTGGGCCACCACGTGGGCGACGAGCTCCTGGTGGCCATCGCGCGCCGCCTGGTGGAGAACGTGCGCGCCTGCGACACCGTGGCCCGCTTCGGGGGTGACGAGTTCGCCATCCTGCTCACCGAGCTGGACGACGTGGGCGACGCCACGGGGATCGCCGCGCGGGTGGCCAACGCCGTGGCCGCGCCGGTGAACCTGAACGGCTACGAGGTCTTCACCTCGGCGAGCATCGGGATCGCGCTGGCCACCTTCGGCTACGACCGGCCCGAGTACCTGATGCGCAACGCCGACATGGCCATGTACCGCGCCAAGGGGAGCGCAGGCGAGGCGTGGAAGGTGTTCGACCGCGGGATGCACGCCCAGGCGCTGGCCCGGCTGCAGACCGAGACGGACCTGCGGCGCGCGCTGCAGCGCGGCGAGTTCTCGCTCGACTACCAGCCGATCGTCTCGCTCGAGACGGGGCGCATCGCTGGCGTGGAGGCGCTCTGCCGCTGGCGGCACCCCGAGCGGGGGATGGTGGCGCCCGCGGAGTTCATCTCCACCGCCGAGGAGACGGGGGTGATCGCGCCGCTGGGCGACTGGGTGCTGCGCGAGGCGTGCCGGCAGGTGGCCGAGTGGCGCGCGGAGCTGGGCGTGCGCATCGCCGTCAGCGTGAACCTGTCCGCGCGGCAGGTGGCGCACCCGGGGCTGGTGGACGCGGTCCGCGAGGCGCTGGCCGCCAGCGGGCTCAAGCCGCGCCACCTGAAGCTGGAGATCACCGAAAGCGCGCTGCTGGAGAGCGACGCCGCCGAGCCGGTCCTCAAGGAGCTCAGCGAGCTGGGGATCGAGCTGCAGATGGACGATTTCGGCACCGGCTACTCGTCGCTTTCCGCGCTGCACCGCCTGCCGATCCGCGCGCTGAAGGTGGACCGCACCTTCGTGGGCCGCATCGGCGGGGGCGGCGCGCCGGTGCAGCTGGTGCGGACGATCGTGCTGATGGCGCGCGGGCTGGGCCTGGCCGTGATCGCCGAGGGGGTGGAGACCGAGGAGCAGCTTTCCGAGCTGCGCGAGATGGGGTGCGACTTCGCGCAGGGCTACCTGATCGCCCGCCCGCTCGGCCCGGACGCCGTCCGCGAGCGCCTGGCCGCGGAGTCCGCGGCGTAGCCCGCATCCGCCCAATCGCTCCGCCCTCGGTCACACGAAGCGCCCCGCCGGTCCACCCGCGCGGGGCGCTTTCCCGTCCACAGGTTCCATCGCCGCGTCTGCACATGCGTTGGGCAGCGGCTCACGCCGGCGCTTCGGGTCCATCGAGTCCGTCTCGGCCACGCCCGCGGCCGCCGTGCGACCCCCGACTCGGCAGACTGCGTCATCGGGGGTCGGTGCAGCCCGGCGGTGGTACATCAGGCGGCCCTCGGCGCGGCGGTGGGAGATCACGCATGGACGCGGCACCCCTGATCCACGCAGTTGGGAGAGACGACGAACGCGTGGGCATCGCCATGCACGCGAAAAGCGACGACGTGCGACCACGGCGCCGGATACGCCCCGCTCGGCGGCGGGACGAAGGATAGCCTCGCAGCTAAGGGTCGGAATTTCGACTCTTAAGCCCCATTTTCCCAGTTAAAGGACGGAATTTCGGCTTTTAGATGTGTGGTGGATGACTTGAAGGAGGGAGGAAAAATGGTTATCTTCATACTGCGTAAAGGGTCAGGAATTCGGCCCTTAAGCCCCAAAACAGGCGCTAAGGGTCGGAATGCTGCCCCTTGAGCTTCAAACACCCGCCGAGATCCTCGAAGACATCGGCCGGCGCGCGCAGGTGCTCCGGGTGGAGCGTGGCTGGACCCAGCGCGAGCTTTCGCGTCGGTCGGGGGTGGCGCTGACTACGCTCAAGCAGTTCGAGCGCACCGGCAAAATCACCCTCGAGCGGCTGATCACCATCGCGGTGGTGCTGGGGGCGGTGCGGCCGCTGGGCGACCTCTTCTCGCCGGGGCCGGCCCGCACGCTCGACGAGCTGGAGCGCAGGGCGACGCTCCCCAAGCGCGCGCCGCGCACCCGGCGGAAGGCACGCGATGCGCAGGCTTGAGGTACGCCTGGATTTCGGTGAGAGCCCGCTGACCGTCGGCACGCTGGCCGAGCGCGACCGGCGCGTCTTCTTCGAGTACGATCCCGCGTTCGTGGACGGCCGAATCGAGCTGTCGCCGCTCAGGCTGCCGCTGCGCCCGGGCGTGCACCAGGGGCCCCCGTCCCCGTTCAACGGGCTGTTCGGCGTGTTCGCGGACTCGCTGCCGGACGGGTGGGGGATGCTGCTGATGGACCGCGACTTCCGCCAGCGCGGGATCAGCCGCGAGCGGGTGACGCCGGTGGACCGGCTGGCGTACATCGGCAGCCGCGGGATGGGGGCGCTCACCTATCACCCCACCACCGGGCCGAACGACGCCGGCACCGACGAGGTGGGGCTGGACGAGCTCGCCGCGCAGGCCCAGGCGGTGCTGGAGGGGAGCGCCGACGAGGTGCTCCCCGAGCTGCTGCGGGCCGGTGGCTCGCCGGGCGGGGCGCGGCCCAAGGTGGTGGTGGGGTACCGCGAGGGGGACGGGCGGCTGATCTCGGGGAGCGACCGGCTGCCGGACGGCTACCGCGGCAACATCGTGAAGTTCGGCTGCCGCGAGGACCACACCGACGCCGGGGTGGTGGAGCTGGCGTACGCGCGCATGGCCCACGAAGCGGGGGTGGAGGTGCCGCCCGTGCGGCTGTTCACCACGGCGGCCGGCGCGCGCTACTTCGGCGCGGCGCGCTTCGACCGGCCGCCGGCGGGGCGGCGGCACGTGCACTCGCTGGCCGGCCTGCTCCACGCCGACTTCCGCTACCCCGAGGTGGACTACGAGGCATACCTGCGCGCCACCCTCTACCTCACCCGCGACCAGACGGCGGTGGCGCAGGCGTTCCGGCGCATGGTGTTCAACGTGCTGGCCTGCAACCGTGACGACCACGCGCGCAACTTCGCGTTCCTGATGGAGCCCGACGGCGTCTGGCACCACACGCCCGCCTACGACCTCACCTTCAGCCACGGGCCGGGCGGCGAGCACACCATGGCCGTGGCCGGCGAGGGGCGGCAGCCCACCCGCCGGCACTTCGCCGACCTGGCCGCGAAGATGGGGATCCCCGCCGCGCAGCGGGATTCCATCATCGAGCAGGTGGCGGCCGCGGTGGCGCGCTGGCCCGCGCTCGCCGGCGAGACGGGGGTAAACCCGGCGCTGGCGGACGAGATCCAGGCCCGTCTCGGCCAGGTGGCGAGCGAGGCGCTCGCCGCGCGCGGCTGATCGATCGGCCACGTATCCAGCTCGTGCCGACCCGGCCGAACGCTTTCTCCGCGCGACGCCGGCGATGGGGGCCCACCGTGCTTCCGATGCCGGATCCGCCGGCATCCGTCGTGCGGCTCCCGCGGACAGGTCATCCGGGCGTAGCGCGGAACTGTTTTCCCGCATTACGTTTGAGTGATGGAGACGCGGGCCGGCGACGCCC
>DASSME010000128.1:0-22983 GCA_035689035.1 Longimicrobium sp.
TGAACTGCTTGCCGGCCTCCTGCAGGGCGTCCACCAGCTGCGTGCTGGCGCTCACCCGGTACCCGTCGCGCCGCAGCAGCTCGGCGAACGGGCGATAGTTCCCCGTGGCCGTGTGGAAGTTGCGGTGCGCCTCGTCGATCCCCACCCGCGGCCCGCCGCCCGGGTACGCCGGCCGCGCCACGTTCGGCACCCACGACGTGTCGGGCCCCTGCTGCGCCAGCGCAGGCATAGTACCGAAGACGGAGATCAGGATCGGGAGGGAGAAGCGGGCGATGCGTTGCATGGCGGCTCGCCTCGGGTGGAGGAGGGTGGAGGGGGGACGGTGATACGGATTGGATGCCGTTGAATCAGACGTGGTTGCAGTACCCGGCCGTGCGCGAAAGATCCTGCCTCGGGCGCCAACGCCCGCGTGCAGTCCGCGAAGGCGCCGCGAAGGCGGACTTGGTGCCGTCGTTGCCGTCGTTGCCGTGGCTTCAGCCGCCCGGCCCGATTCCGCGCCGAATCCTTCCCAAATGCCTGTGCGCCGGCCCTCTCTCGAGAGCCGGCGCACTCACGCACTCACGCACTGGCGCACTCACGCACCTGTTCGCGGAGCCGTCCGCCGCGCAGGATTCAGAGATTCTGCAGCACCCAGTTCGTCATCATCGTGTAGAGGTGCACCGAGCGTCCGTTGGCGATTCCGTGGTTGCGGTCGGGGTACATCATGAAGCTGAACTGCTTGCCGGCCTCCTGCAGGGCGTCCACCAGCTGCGTGCTGTTCTGGAAGTGCACGTTGTCGTCGCCGGTGCCGTGCACCACCAGGAAGCGCGAGTGCAGGCCGGCGGCGTTCTTCACCGGGCTGCCACGGTCGTACCCCTGCGGGTTCTCCTGAGGGGTGCGCATGAAGCGCTCGGTGTAGATGGTGTCGTACAGCCGCCAGTCGGCCACGGGGGCCACGCTGATCCCCGCCTTGAACGGCGCGCCGGGCTGCATCAGCGTGTACGCCGTCATGTAGCCGCCGTAGCTCCACCCCCACAGCCCGATGCGCGCCGCGTCCACGTACGGCTGCCCGGCCAGCCAGCGCGCCGCCTCGATCTGGTCCGCCGCCTCCATCTGGCCCAGCTTCAGGTACGTCTGCTTCTTGAAGTCACGCCCGCGCGCGCCGGTGCCGCGGTTGTCCACGCTCACCACGATGTATCCCTGCTGCGCCAGCATCTGGTGCCACAGGTAGCGGCTCCCGCCCCACGCGTCCGTCACCGTCTGCGAGCCCGGGCCGCCGTACACGTACATCAGCACGGGGTATTTCTTCGACGGATCGAAGTTGGCCGGCTTGATCATCCAGCCGTTCAGCTGCGTGCCGCCCGCCGTGCGGAAGTCGAAGAACTCCGGCGCGTTGAGGCCGAGCGCCCCCAGCGCCCGCTTCACCTGCGCGTTGTCCACCAGCGTGCGCACCGCCGAGCCGTCGGTGCGGTGCAGGGTGACGGTCGGCGGCGCGTCGATGCGGCTCCAGCTGTCCAGGTAGTACGGCGTCTGCGGGGAGAGCTGCACGTTGTGCGTCCCCGGCTCCCGGGACAGCCGCTCGGGCGCGCCGCCGTCCAGCTTCACGCGGTACAGGTGGCGCTGCTGGGGGCCCTGCTCGGTGGCGCTGAAGTAGACGTAGCCGTTCTTCTCGTCCACCCCGAACACCTGCGTCACGTCCCACGGCCCGCGGGTGAGCTGGCGGGCCACCGTCCCGTCGCGGTTGTACAGGTACAGGTGGTTGTAGCCGTCGCGCTCGCTGCTCCAGATGAACTGCCGCCCGCCGCGGATGAACGACAGGTCGTCGTCCACGTCCACCCAGGCGCTGTCGGCCTCGGTGAAGAGCGTGCGGGTGGCGCCGGTGCGCGCGTCGGCCACCATCACGTCCAGCCGGTTCTGGTGCCGATTCAGCCGCTGGACGAGGAGCTCCGTCGGCGACTCGGCCCACTCCATCCGCGCCAGGTAGACGGACGAATCGGCGCCCGTCTGCAGCCAGGTGGTCCGGCCGCCGGAGAGCTCGACCACGCCCAGCCGGGCGGTGGGGTTGGCGGCGCCGGCCTTGGGGTAGCGCAGGTTGACCGGCTGCGAGTAGCTGTCGCCGGTGTCCTTGATCCAGGTGAAGGCGCGCACCGGGTTGTCGTCGATGCGCCAGAAGGCGATGCGCTGCCCGTCGGGGCTCCAGCGCCACCCGTCGCGCAGGTCCAGCTCCTCCTCGTACACCCAGTCGAAGGTGCCGTTGATGATGGTCTCGCTCCCGTCCCGGGTGAGCTGCGTCTCGCGCCCGGTCGCCAGGTCCGTCACCCACAGGTTGTTGTCGCGCACGAAGCCGACCTTGCTCCCATCCGGCGACAGCTTGGCGAACTGCTGCCACCCCGGCGCGGTGGAGACGGGGGTAAGCCGCTGGCTGGCCAGGTCGTAGACGTAGAACTGGCCCTTGGTATTCTGCCGCCAGACGGGCTGGCTGTTGGTGAAGATCAGCAGCTTCCGCTCGTCGCCGCTCCACTGGTACCCTTCGATGCCGATCGGCTTGGTCTGCCCCGCGGGGACCAGCCGCGAGCCCTCCACCAGCACCGTCTTCGTCCCCGTCTGCGCGTCCTCGGCCACCAGGTTTGTGGTGCGGCCGCTGGTGGCCTCGACGTACGAGTAGCGCTGCCCGTTGGCCATCCAGTGGCTTTCGGGAAGGGAGCCCAGCCGGAACTCGCCCGAGAAGATGCGCTCCACCGTGAGCTGCCCCTGCTGCGCGGCCGCGGGCGCGGCGGCGGCGATGGCGAGCGCAAACGTCAGCCCGGCCGCGGCCGGGCGTGCCCTGAGTAGCATCCGCGTTCCTTCGGTGCGTGGGATGTGATGCGGCGATCGTGCGTCGAGACGGAACATCATGCGGGCTGTGTACGACGTTGCGCCACCCCGGGTTCCCTGGGTGGGACGGAATCGGCCGGCTCCCCGGATGCGCCCGGGCGGATGAATCCGCGGCTCCGCGGCAACAACGGCCCGAAGTCCGCCTTCGCGGACTCCCACGCGGCCATCCTCCCAACGATTCAAATCCCGTCGCGTGAAAGGTCTCCCCTCCCGGCGAAGCGCGGGGAGGCGGCCCAGCCGCGGCCGCGCCGATCCTCCGCCAGACGCAACAGTCCCTCGTCCGCGTCACCCCATTCTCCTGCGGTTCGGGAGAAGGGGGCAGGGGGATGAGGGTCGGCCGACGAGCGCTGGATTCTTGTCCCCCGCGCTTTGCCGCTGTTACCTTCGCCTTGCATCCCGCAGCGCACACGCACGCCCACCCGCGCCCCGTTCCCACGCGCACATGGCCCACATCCCCGTCGCACCCGAAACCGTGTCGGACCGGACCGTGCCCGCCGGCTACGCGTCCACCCCCGAGACCGCCGCTGCCGCGGCGGACCGTCTGCCGCGCCGGCTGGGGGTGTGGAGCGCGGCGGCGGTGCTGGTCGGCTCCACCATCGGCAGCGGGATCTTCCGCATCGTGGGCGGTCAGAACGGCGTCGCGGACCGCGTGGGCAGCGTGGGGGCGATGTCGCTGCTCTGGCTGCTGGGCGCGCTGGTGGCGCTGGTCGGCGCGCTCACCATCGCCGAGCTGGCGACCATGTTCCCGCGCTCCGGGGGCGTGTACGTCTTCATTCGCGAGGGGTACGGGCCGCTCCCGGCCTTCCTCTTCGGGTGGACCGAGCTGCTGGTGATCCGCCCCAGCGCGCTGGGCGCCATCGCCGTGCTCTTCGCCGAGTACGGCGACAAGTTCTTCCACTACGGCGACCTGGGCACGCGCGTGGTCGCGGGCGCGGCGATCCTGGTGCTGGGGCTGGCCAACATCCGCTCGGTGAACTGGGGCGCGGCGGTGCAGAACCTGAGCACCGCGGCCAAGGTGCTGGCCATCAGCGGCCTGGCCGTGGCGGCGTTCATCTTTGGCCGGGGCGGGGGCGCGCTGGCGGGGCCGATCGAGTGGTCGCCGCTGTCGTGGAGCGGGTTCGGGCTGGCGCTGGTGAGCGTGATGTGGGCGTACGACGGGTGGGCCGACCTCACCTTCATCTCGGGCGAGGTGAAGGACCCGGCGCGAACGCTGCCGCGCGCGATCATCGGCGGGGTGCTGGCGATCGTGGCGATCTACGTGGCGGTGAACCTGGCCTACCTCTTCGTGCTCACCGTGCCGCAGATGGTGGCCTCGAAGCTGGTGGCCGCCGACGCGGCGACGGCGGTGTTCGGCGGCGCGGGCGCCAGCGTGGTGGCGGCGATGGTGATGCTGTCGGCGTTCGGGGCGCTGAACGGCTCGATGATGACCGGCCCGCGCATCTTCTTCGCCATGGCCGACGACGGCAACTTCTTCCGCCCGATCGCCGCCGTCCACCCGAAGTACAGGACGCCGTACGCCGCCATCCTGCTGGCCACGGCGCTGGGCATCGCGTACGTCTCCTTCCGCACCTTCGAGCAGCTGGCCGACGCCTTCATCCTGGGGATCTGGCCGTTCTACGCGCTGGCCGTGGGCGCCGTCTACATCCTCCGCGCCCGCCGGCCGGACTTCCCGCGCCCGTACCGGACCTGGGGCTACCCGGTCGTCCCCGCCATCTTCCTGCTGGCGTCCATCGGCATGCTGCTCAACGCGCTGATCAGCGACCCGTGGATCACGCTCATCTGCTTCGGCGTGATCCTGGCCGGCATCCCCGTCTACCTGCTGTGGAAGGGGCGGGGGAGCGCGGCCGCGGCCTAGTTCGCTGGACGGCGAGAAGCAGCAGCACGGACCCGGCGAGCCAGGTCCGTGCTGCTTTGTTTTTTTCCTTGTTTCAAATGCACGGGCGGGGCGGAGGGCGACTCGAGTCGTGAAATTCCGCCGCACTTCGCGCAGGCGAAACAGGATGCTCGTGCTCCCTCATGCCACCATCAGCACGGTGGATCACAGGTATGCTTCCCATGGCACGTGTCCTCGCAGGTATACTTCGGAGGGCAGGTGTCATTGCAGGTGTAGCACCAGAAGTACGTGGTAGCCGGATCACACCCGTCCGCGGTGCAGAGATCCGTTTCAGCATCGTGAGCGTTCACGGTGCCAACCGAGCTGGTATCTCGCGTCGTGGGAAACGATTCGACGGTGAGGTCGTCGAGACGAAGCTTGTGCTGCCGCATCGGTCACCTCCTGGGTATGACGTGAGTCGCCGTGAGGCGGCCATGCACCGCAATTTGCGTACGCGATGGCTGCAAATGTGTTGCGACCGATCAGCAGACGCCTTGGCTCTTCGGACTCGGGATCGTCGGTCTGGGGGTGCCGTCGTGTGCGTTGGTGTGAATCGAGATGCGAAGCTCCGCATCTCCCGCTTCGCTCACCTACTTGCCCCGTCGTGCCCGTCGCCGAGGGTGAAGACGGGGACGGTGAGCTTCCAGAGGATGGCGGCGAGGCGCAGCGCGGCGATGGAGGCCATCCCAGCCACCGCAGCCACGTTGCGCGGAAGGGCCATCTCCAGCAGCAGGTAGAGCGACACGCCCACGATGCACGCCGTGGCGTAGATCGGCCCACGGCGCATGATCATGGGGATCTCGGCGGTCAGCACGTCGCGGATCACGCCGCCGGCCACGCCCGTGAGGGTGCCCATGATCACCACCACCACCCCGCCGAGCCCGGCGGCCTGCGCGATCTGCGCGCCGCTGATGGTGAACAGCGCCAGCCCCAAGGCGTCGGCCACGGCCAGGCTGCGCTCGGGCGGGCTCCAGCGCCGCGAGTAGACCACCGTGAGCAGCGCGGCGGCGAAGATCACCCACAGGTTCGTGGTGTCGCGGATCCAGAAAACGGGGTGACGGTCCAGCAGCACGTCGCGCAGGGTGCCGCCGCCGATGGCCGTGACTGTGGCGGTGACGACCACGCCGACCAGGTCCAGGCTCTTGCGCCCGGCCGCCAGCGCGCCGCTGATGGCGAACACCGCCACGCCCAGCATCTCCAGGATCCGCAGGAACGACACCGCGCCTCGCCTTTCTCCGCCGGTTGCATCGCATCGGTTACGGGCGGAGTGTGGCGCCTGGCCGCCCGCCTGCGCAAGCCGCGTGTCGCCGGATCGAGCGGGCACCTCGCAGACCAGATCCGCGCAGCCCACGACCCGCGCCGAATCGCTGACGCTCGGCCTCACGTTCAAGACGGGCGCGAGCCTTTTCTTGCGAGACGTTTCGCCCCGCGCGTACCTTCCCACGCTCAACCCGCTCGTACTCGTCCCTGGGAGGATGTGGATGAAACGCTGGTCCGCGGCGCTCATCGCGCTGGTCGCGCTTCCGTCGGTGCTAAGTTCGCAGCAGCAACCGGGCGCCCGCAGCGGCGCGTGGCCGCCGCAGCGGCCTTTCCCCAACCCCGTCGAAGCGCCGGCCGGCTACAAGCGCGCGGTCGAGCGCGGCACCCGCTCCACCAACGGTCTGCCCGGCGCGCGCTACTGGCAGCAGTGGGCCAACTACGACATCCGCGCCTCCGTCGATCCAGCGGCGAAGACGGTAACCGGCACCGAGACGATCGTCTACTACAACCGCTCGCCCGACACGCTGCGCACGCTCAACGTGCAACTGATCCTGAACATCCACGCGCCCGAGGCGGTGCGTGACGAGCCCAACGAGGTCACGGGCGGCGTGAACCTGACCCGCGTGGCCGTCGGCGGGCAGACGCTGGCGGCGGCCACGCAGCGCGGCCAGAAGGGCTACGCGGTGCAGGGGACCAACCTGGCGATCCGCCCCGCCGCGCCGGTGCTGCCGGGCGACAGCGTCCGCCTGGAATTCGGTTGGAACTTCAAGATCCCGCAGGCCGGCGCCAGCGGGCGGATGGGGTACGACGCCGACAACCTGGTCTTCATGGCCTACTGGTATCCCCAGATGGCCGTGTACGACGACGTGAACGGCTGGCAGACCGACCCCTTCCTGGGCACCGCCGAGTACTACATGGGCTACGGCAACTACCGCTACACGGTGGACGCGCCCGCCGGCTGGGTGGTGATGGGGACGGGGAACCTGGCCAACGCCGAGCAGGCCCTCCCCGCGCCCGTCCTGGCGCGCTGGCGGCGGGCGATGCAGAGCGACACGGTCGTGCACGTCCTCACCGCCGCCGACTTCGGGGCGGGGAAGGCCACGTCGGCGGGCACCAACGGCCGCGTCACCTGGACCTTCACCGCCGACAGCGTGCGCGACGTGGCCTTCAGCGTCACCCGCGAGAGCCTGTGGGACGCGGCCCGCACCCCCGTGGGCGACCGCGACGGAGACGGGCGCACCGACTACGTCACCATCAACGCCCTCTACCGCCAGAACGCGCCGCGCTGGAGGAACGCCGTCCGCTTCGAGCAGCAGTCCATCACCCACCACTCGCAGTTCACGGGGCTGAAGTATCCCTATCCGCACATGACCGGGGTGGAGGGCGAGAACATCATCGGCGGGGGGATGGAGTACCCGATGATGACGCTGATCGGCGCGTACACGCAGGCGCCCAGCGACACCGCCTTCTACAGCGTGGTGAGCCACGAGCTGGCGCACATGTGGGTGCCGATGCTGGTCGGCGTGGACGAGCGCCGCTACGGCTGGATGGACGAGGGGACCACCGACTTCAACGAGAACGAAGCCCGGCGCGACCTGTTCACCGCCGGCGGCAACCCGCACCTGGTGGAGCAGGCGCAGTACGCGCAGTTCGCCCGCCGCGGGCTGGACGTGCGCGAGCTGACCTGGACGGACTACATCACTCCGCCGCAGCTGGGCGGCTTCGCCACCTACACCAAGCCCGCCACGCTGCTGTACATGCTGCGCGGCCTGATCGGCGACGAGGCGTTCCGGCGCGGGTACGCGCGCTACATGACCGGCTGGGCGTTCAAGCACCCGCAGCCGTACGACTTCTTCAACGCCTTCAACCAGGCGGCCGGGCGCGACCTGGGGTGGTTCTGGAGCGCCTGGTACGACAACGCCTGGAGCCTGGACCAGGCCGTCGCCCGCGTGGAGACCGGCGCCGCCGGCACCACCATCACCATCGAGGATCGCGGTAACGCCCCGATGCCCGCGCGCCTGGCCATCACCCGCGCCGACGGCCAGACCGAGCGCCGCGAGATCCCGGTGGAAACCTGGCTCGCCGGCGCGCGCACCGCCACCGTCACCCTCCCCGCCGGCGGCAGCGCCGTGACGAAGGTGGAGATCGACCCCGAGCAGTGGTTCGCCGACGCCGACCGCTCGAACAACGTGTGGCCGGCGACGGGCGGCAGGTAGTTCGGCAGGGACATAACGTCGGCGGCCCCTTCTCCCGCGTGGAGAAGGGGCCGCCGTGTTTTCAGCGCTCGATCTACGATGCCGCGCCGGCGATCCGCGCCACGCCGTCGATCAGCCGCCGCACGTCGTCATCGGTGCAGTAGGGGGCCACGCCGGCGCGCACCAGGCCGCCGCAGCCGGACAGGCCCAACGCGTCGCAGACGGTGGTCGCGTAGAAGTCACCGTTCCACACGAATACGCCCTCCTGGCCCAAGCGCCGCGCGACCTCGTCCGGCGTGTGGCCGTCGACCACGAAGCCGGCGGTCGGCGTCCTCGGCTGGCCGCGCGCCACGCCGTGGAAGCGCACACCGGGGAGGGCGCGCAACCCGTCCTCGAGCAGGGTGAAGAGGGCGGACTCGTGCGCATGCATCGCGGCGTACGAGCGGGCCAGGGCGTCGCGGCGGCCGTCGTTCTCATCGCCCGCGATCGAGGCGATCCACTCGATGCAGGCCAGGATCCCGGCGATCGCCTCGTGGTTCTGCGTCCCCGTCTCCCAGCGCTCGGGCACCTCGTCGGTGGCGGGCGGCACCTTGTAGGGGGTGAAGCGCTCCAGCAGCTCTTGCCGGCCCCACAGGATGCCGGCGTGCGGACCGAAGAACTTGTAGCTGCTGCAGGCGAGGAAGTCGCACCCCAGCGCCTGCACGTCCACCAGCTGGTGCGGGGCGTAGTGCACCGCGTCCACGAACGTCAGCGCACCCACCGACTTCGCGGCCTCGGCCACGCGCCGCACGTCATTGATCGTCCCCACCGCGTTCGAGGCGGCGCCGACCGCGATCAGCTTCGTGCGGTCCGAGAGCATGGCCTCGAACGCCGCGTAGTCCAGTTGCAGCGTCTCGCGGTCAATCGGGATCACGCGGACGGTCATCCCGTTGTCGGCCGCCATCCGCCGCCAGGGCGCCACGTTGGCCTGGTGGTCCAGCTCGGTCACGATCACCTCGTCCCCCGGCCCCCAGGCGCGGCCCAGCGAGCGGGAGAGGTGGAATGTGACCGTGGTCATGTTCGCCCCGAACACGATCTCGTCCGCCGATCCGTTCACGAAATCGGCGGCCGCCTCGCGCGCGGCGAAGAGGATGGCGTCGGTCTCCTGGCTGGTGGCGAAGTGGCCGTGCACGTTGGCGTTGTGCATGGTCAGGTACTCGGCCATGGCCTCGGCCACCGTCGCGGGCACCTGGCTCCCGCCCGGCCCGTCGAAGAACGCGATCGGCTTCCCCGCGATCCGCCGCTCGAAGACGGGGAAGTCCGCCCGGACGCGCTCGGCGAAGCCCGCGTCGACCTTCCCGCTCACCCGTTCGATCGTGTCGGTCATTTCAAACCCTTCAAAGCTTCAGGCTGGTTGCCGTCGGGAGAACATCACGGCAGTGTGGCGCAATCTCGGTCCGCGGGGAATAGGCGACAAGGCCGAGCGACCCGTCATCCCACCGCCTTCGGTTTGTGATCATCCTCCGCGTGTGAAACGACGACGGGCGAGGAGGCCGTTCATCTCCTCGCCCGTGGGGCACTCCCTGGCGATCGCATCCCCCGTTTTCGGGCGAGGCTACATCTCGCAGGCGGTGTTGGGTGTCTGCGGACAGACGCCGTAGCCGCAACTCACGGGGCAGGTAGCTTCAACCGTCGGATCCCCGCAGCGATCGATGCGGTAGGTCACATCCTCGGTAAGCGTGGTGCAGTATGTGTCATCCCCGGTATATGTCCCCGACTGCCCCTGCACGGTGCCTCGCCGTACCGAACCGGCATCTGTCGTGAAAGACTCGACCTGCAGTGCCTCGAGTTTCAGTCGCAGCTTTCGCATTCGGCCCCCCTTGGGTTGAGATGCTCCGGTGCGAGGTCGTCCCTCAGAGGGGTGGGAGAATCTCGCGCCGGGAAGGGAACACAGGAACGGACTGACGACAATCGCACCTTTCCCGTTTGTCCACATTTATTTGCGGGTACTGATAGTATGTGTATCATCTCGTCGGCCCCTTTCGCCCACGCGGACGGGGCAACGGTTCGGCCGCTCCGGATTCGACTAGCTGGAACGCGGAAGGGGGCGCAGAGATCGACGATCTCTCCGCCCCCTTCCCATCTACCGACCGTCAGCCGCTTACGAGACCGCCCAGAAGCCTTCCAGCGCGGCGCCGTCGGGGCTCTCGCGCAGCTTCTCGAACGCCCGGTTGCGGATCTGGCGGATGCGCTCGCGGGTCACGCCCAGCATGCTGCCGATCTCCTCCAGCGTGCGCTCCTCGCCCTCGTCCAGCCCGTAGTAGAGGTACAGGATCTTGCGCTCGCGCTCGGTCAGGTACTTCTCGAACATCTTCTCCAGGAACTCGCGGCGGGCCTGGCTCTCCACCTCTTCCTCGATCTCCACCGCCTCGCTGCCGGCGAAGCGCTCGCCGAAGCTGGCGCTGTCACGGTCGCCGCGGTCCAGCGGGGCATCGAGCGAGAGCTCGCTGGCGGCCACCCGGCGCAGCGCGCGGATGGTGTCCACCGGCTCGCCCATCTCGTTGGCGATCTCCTCGTCGGTGGGCGAGCGGCCCAGCGTCTGGGTGAGCGCCGTGTCCACCCGGCTCAGGCGGACCAGGTTGGAGTTCTGGTTGAGCGGGATGCGCACGGAGCGCGTCTGCTCGGCCAGCGCCTGCAGCACCGTCTGGCGGATCCACCACACGGCGTACGAGATGAACTTCACCCCCTTGTCGGGGTCGAACTTCTTGACCGCCTTGAGCAGCCCCTCGTTGCCGATGCACACCAGCTCGGCCAGCCCCAGCCCCCGCCCCTGGTACTTCTTCACATAGCTGATGACGAAACGCAGGTTTGCGGTCACCAGCCGTTCCGCGGCCTCCTTGTCTCCGGCGCGCGCGCGGTGCGCGAGAGCACGTTCTTCAGCGGGATCTTCGATCAGCGGGTACTTCTCAACGTCGTGCAGGTACTGGTCGAACGAGTCGAGGGCCCGTGAGCTCAAGAACATGTCGGATCGTCCCTTTCAGAAAGAACAAGAGCAGCGAGCCTCGGTGGTGTTCGAGGGCTCGCTGCTCCTGCGTGGGCTAAGCATTTCTCCCGGAAATCCCCATAGCCGGCAAAGCTAACCCGGTCAAGAGCGGAAGTCAATTTCCCCGTGCGCCCCAAGTGGACGCGCCACGGGAACCCATGCACCACAACCTGTTGTAGCTGCGGCGGTTGCGCGCACGTTGCGGAGCCGTTTGTTCAACTCGCGCGATCAAGCCGGATCGCCGCCATCCGCGTGGGCGGACGGCGCGCCGTTCACCGCGCCAAAGGCCAGCGCGGCGTTGATCCCCCCGAAGCCGAACGAGTTCGAAAGCGCGTACCGCACGTTTCGGGCCTCCCCCGCGCCAGTGACGTACTGGAGGTCACACTCCTCGCCCGGCTCCTCCAGGTTCAGCGTGGGCGGAATCCACCCCCGCTGCAGGGCCAGCGCGGTGATCGCCGCCTCCACCGCCCCCGTGGCGCCCAGGCAGTGCGCGTGGTACCCCTTGGTGCCGCTGACCACCACCCGGTCGGTGTGCTCGCCCAGCACGGAGCGGATGGTGCGGCTCTCGGTGCTGTCGTTGAGCGGGGTGCTCGAGGCGTGCGCGTTCACGTACTCGATCTGCTCCGGCTTCAGCCCGGCGGTGCGCAGCGCCTCGCGCATGGCGCGCGCGGCCTGGCTTCCGTCGGGGCGCGGCGCGGTCATGTGGTACGCGTCGTTGCTGGTGCCGTAGCCCAGCACCTCGGCGTAGATGGTGGCGCCGCGCGCCTTCGCCCGCTCGTACTCCTCGAGGACCAGGACGCACGCCGCCTCGCCCATCACGAAGCCGTCGCGCGCCGCGTCGAAGGGGCGGCTGGCGCGCTGCGGATCGTCGTTGCGGGTGCTCATGGCGCGGATGATGGCGAAGGCGCCGTAGCAGAGCGGGGCCAGCGGCGCCTCGACCCCGCCGGCCAGCACCACGTCGGCCTCGCCGTCGCGGATGGCGCGCCACCCGTCGCCCACGGCGATGGCGCCGCTGGCGCAGCTCATCCCGTTGGTGCTGTTGGGGCCGCTGAAGCCGAACTCGATCGCCACGTTGCAGCTGGCCGCGCCATTGAACACGGCCAGCGCGAGGAGGGGATCGACCCCGCGCACGCCGTTCTGCAGGTAGCTGGTGAACTGCCCCTCGCCGTACGCCACGCCCCCCAGCGCGCTCCCCATCAGCACGCCCACGCGCTCGGGGTCTTCGGACGCCGGGTCGATGCGCGCGTCGTCGAGCGCCTGGCGGCTGGCGGCGATGGAGAACTGCGCGTACCGCTCGGTGCGCTTCACCCGCTGCCGGTCCATGTAGTCGGCGGGGTCGAAGTCGTTGACCTGCGCGGCGATGTGGGTGCGGAAGGGCGACGGGTCGAAGCGGGAGATCCGCTGCACCGCGCTTTCGCGGCGGCGCAGCCCCTCCCACAGCCCCTCGGCGCCGGTGCCGATGGGCGTGATGGCGCCGATGCCGGTGATGACGACGCGGCGCCGCAGGGGCCGGCCGTTGCCGTTTGGTTCGGTCATGCGGTTGTGCCGCGCTGATTCAGGCAAGAAGGATAGACGGTCCGGCGCGGGTTCCGGTCCCGGCCCCCGCGCCGTCCAATCGGCCGGGCCGCATCCGCGGCCCGACGCCTGCTACACCGCACGCAAGTTTCGGTGCGGCCGGATCTTTGGCCCCGCGCGCGGATTTCCGCTCCCCGCGCTGGACCGGAACGGAGCAGGGCGAATGAATTCGCTGCAACGACTACACGAAGTCCGCCTGCGCGGACTACCGGCTTCGGTGCGGTCGAGGCTTCGGCGCGCGGCACCGGCTTCGACACGCGAGCGAGTAGCCGCGCGAAGCGCCTCCTGGTCCCTCTCCCAGGCTGCTTTTGGGAGAGGGACCGGCTTTCAGGACGCGACGCAGTCGCGCCTGGAAGCCAGGGTGAGGGCCCGCGGGCTCACGCCTCCGCCGCCTTCTTGATCCCCGCCAGCGTCCGCGACGCCACGGCCGAGATGAACACGGGCCCGATCACCACGTTCGCGATCAGCCGCCGCAGGAACCGCGGGAGCGGCCAGCGCGGCCCGTCCGCCCAGTCGTGGACGATGCGGACGTGAGTGGTGCCGTCGCCACGGTCCTCGAAGGTCCACTCCACGTCCATCCCGCTGGTGATCCCGGCGACGTGGCGGTAGAGGACGGCGGGGCGCGCCTCGTCCACCGTCATCTCCGACACCCACCAAACCGGCCAGGGGACGGGGCCGAACCAGCGCCGCGCCGCCATCTCCACCAGCCCGGTGCCGAAGCCGTCCTTGCGCTGGAAGCGGACCCAGCGGTAGTGCGGCAGCCACTCGGGCCAGCGCTCCACGTCGGCCCCGAACTGATAGCAGTGCCGCGGAGACCCGCGCATCACGATCTCGTCAACCGTCCTCACGCGCGCCTCGGCGTCGGGTCGTCCGGCAGATGTAGCAAGTGCGTACAAAGCTACCGGCGCTGCGGCGAGTGCGTCAACGAGGACCATATCTCGGGTTCGCTGACGTTCGTTCCCCCAGATCGCACCAGCGCCCGCGCCGAGTTCGATGCGACCGCAGGGACGCGCACGAGTCTCGCCTCGCAGTCCGCGAAGGCGGACTTCCCGAAGTTCCAGCGGCGGGTTTCAACCCGCCGTGTTTCGATCCGCCGTGTTTCAATCCACCGTGTTCGATCCGCCGTGTTTCAACCCGCCGTGTTTCAACCCGCCGGGATGCGTGTTGCCGTTGGCGTGATGACGCGCAGCTACCCCCGCCGCAGCATCCCCTTCACGGCGGTCAGCTCGCCGGCGCGCAGGAAGCGGGTGGCGATGAGGAGGGCGGGGAAGGCAAGGAGCACCAGCGCGAGCTTGACCGCCACGGTCTTCCCGTCTCCCGGGGCCCAGCCGTGGTGTGCCAGCCACTGGTCGGCCAGGAAGACGGCGGCCACGATGGCGCCCAGGTGCGCCAGCCGCCCCCACTCGAACGGCACCGGGTACACCTTGTTGCTCTGCCACGCCCCCAGCGCGGCCATCAGCGCGTAGCTCGCCGGGGTGGCCCAGGCCACCGCGACCATCGAGTGCCGCGCCGCCACCACGCAGATGGCGATGTTGATAGCCGCCCCCGCGCCCGCGATCCACGGCAGCACCCGGGTCTTCTTCTCGATGTACAGCCCGGCGGTGACGATCGCGTACATCCCGCTGAACACGTAGCCCAGCAGGATCACCGGCACGATCGGCAGCGCCAGCCAGTAGCTGGGCTCCGACGGAATCCGGTGGACCGCCGGGACCGCCGCCAGCGAGGGGATCAGCAGCGCCAGCGCCAGGAACGCGGTCGCGCAGATCAGCATCACGCTGGTCATCACCCGCGCGAAGAGGCGCGGCGCCTGCGGATCGCGGCCGTGCTGCAGGCTGAACGGCGTCCACGCCATGCGGAACATCTGCACGACCAGCAGCATGGCCACGCCCAGCTTGTAGTCGAAGTTGTAGATGCCGACCACGTCCTTGCTGCTCATCCGGTACACCGCCTGGGCGGTGCTTTCGGGGAGCCAGTTGAGCACCATGCGGTCGCCGTTCTCCACCACCATCACGGCCAGCGTGGCGGGCATGATGGGGAGCGCGTAGTGCCAGAGCGGCCTCCACAGGGCACCCTTGAGCAGGGCGGGGCGGAACCACTTCGCGACCTCGGGAAGGAAGAGCGCGAACACCACCGCGTTCCCCACCAGGTTGGCCACGAAGATCCCCGTTACGCCCCAGTGCAGCCCGGCGATCAGCACCACGTTCAACCCCACGCTGATCAGCACGAAGAGCAGGCGCAGCACGGCGTAGCGCTTGGCGTGCCCCGTCATGCGCAGGTGCGCGTAGGGGACGGCGATCAGCGAGTCGGTGTAGACGATGGCGAGCATGAACCGCAGCGCGTCCACCGGCAGCACGAAGAAGGCGGCCAGCGGCTTTGCGAGCAGCAGCCCCAGCAGCAGCGCCACCGCCCCGGCGAACGCCACGATCCCGAAGGTCATGGTGAACGCGCGCTGGCGCTCGGCGAGCGGCGCGTCTTTCACCTGCGCGGCCTGGCGCATGTAGGCCACGTCCATCCCCAGCAGGAACACGATGCCGAGGATGGGCGCGTAGGTGTAGACCACGCTCTGGACGCCGTTCTCGCCGGGGTTGAACTGGTTGGCGTAGTACGGCTGCAGCAGGTAGCTCAGGAACCGGCCCACGATGGAACTGAGCCCGTAGATCAGCGACTCGCTCCCCAGCCGCTTCAGCTTTCCGGCGAACCCGCCGCCGCTGGCGCCCGTGACCGGGGCCGCCGGCGCGCCGGCCTCCAGCGGGCTCTCGGTGTCGCCCGCCTCCGGCTTCACGTCCGTACCGTCTTCCACCCCCGCCGCATCGGGCGACGCGGCCTCCGCTCGCGGCACGGTACCGCCCTCGTCGTCATCGACGGCGGGCGGATCGGCGGGGCGGAGGATGGTGCGATCGTCGTCCGGAGCCGCGGCGGACGCAGCGTCGGCCGGGCGGAGGATGGTGGGATCGTCGTCCGCGCTCGGGGACGACCTGTCGCCGGCCGGGCGGAGGATGGTGACGTCGTCGTCCACGGGCGCGGGGAAGGCATCCCGCGGAGTCAGCAGGGTGTCGTCGTCCGGCGGGTGGCCGCCTTCGGGAGGAAGCTCGTCGGCGGGCGGGTTGCGGTTCATCGAGTCCTGTAGAAGAAGCGGGCGCGTCCGTCGCCCGCGATCGGTCGGCCGTGTGGGATCATCCGCGGTCCGCGTCTGGCAAACCGGGGGCCGCGGGAGTTTCGGGCGCGTCGAACCAGGCCGACACCTCGTGCAGCGGCTTGCGGCTCAGGTCGGGGACGACCGCGTCCGGCGCCGGATAGCCCACGGGCATCAGCAGGAACGGCTTCTCGTTCTCGGGGCGCCGCAGCAGCTGCGAGAGGAAGCCCATCGGCGACGGCGTGTGGGTGAGCGTGGCCAGGCCCATGTGGTGGAGCGCCGCGATGAACAGCCCTGCCGCGATGCCGCAGCTCTCGGTGGTGTAGTAGTGCGTGCGCCGCGTACCGTCGGGGCGGACGCCGTACATCTGCCGGAAGAGGACCACCACGTACGGCGCGTCGGTGATGTGGCGCTTGACGAAGTCGGTGCCGAGCGGCGCCAGCGCCTCGATCCACTCCGGCGGCATCCGCCCCGAGTAGTTGATCCGCTCTTCCTCTTCCGCCGCCTCGCGCATCCGCCGCTTCATCTCGGGATCGGCCACGACCACGAAGGTCCACGGCTGCTGGTGCGCGCCCGACGGCGCCGTGGACGCGGCCCGGACCGCCAGCTCGATCAGCTCGCGCGGCACCGGCTCGGGCGAGAACTCGCGCACCGTGCGCCGCCGGTCGAGCTGGGCGTAGAGGTCGCGCGCGCGGCGGCGCATCTCGTCCGGGGGAACGCGGACGTGGCCCAGGGGGCGGAAGGGGTGCTCCGGGTCGGGCATGGCGGCGGGTGCGGGTCGGGATCTGTAGCCTGGGACGTCGAACGGCCGGATAGCATACCGTCCGCGCGCCCCGGCCGAAACGCCCCGGGGCCGGCGATCCCGGCTGCTGTGGTGGATCGGGGTGGTGGGATCGCCCCCCTGGGTGCCGGCGTATGCGCTGCTGGCGGGCGGCGTGCTCGGCGCCGCCTGCGTGGCCGCCGCGACCGAGTGGCGGCGGTGAGGGGCGGTTGACACCCGGCGGGGAAACGGGATAAATTTCCCCATGGAACCCCGGATTCTACCGATTCAATCGCCCGCCGTCTCCTCCCTCACGGGATGCGCAGACCGGCGGGCTCTGCGCATTCAGGAGACACGATGAACCGTCCAGAGAACCAGGCGGACCGCTTCGTGGGCGAGGGGCTCACCTTCGACGACGTGCTGCTGGTGCCCCGCCAGAGCCCGGTGCACCCGTCCGACACCAGCGTGCGCACCCGCCTCACCCGCGGCATCGAGCTGGCCATCCCCTTCGTCTCGGCCGCCATGGACACGGTCACCGAGAGCCGCATGGCCATCACCATGGCCCGCGAGGGCGGCATCGGCATCATCCACAAGAACATGCGGGTGGAGCTGCAGGCGAAGGAGGTGGACCGGGTCAAGCGCAGCGAGAGCGGGATGATCAGCGACCCCTTCCACACCCGCCCCGACGCCACGCTGCGCCATCTGCTCGGCAAGATGGAGCAGTACGGGGTGAGCGGCGCCCCGGTGGTGGACGAGAACCGCCGGCTGATCGGCATCGTCACCAACCGCGACGTGCAGTTCGAGACCGACCTGGACCGCCCGATCCGCGAGCTGATGACCAGCGGCGACCGGCTGGTGAGCGCCCCGGTGGGCACCAGCCTGGAAGACGCGGTCAAGCTGCTGCACGCGCGCCGCATCGAGAAGCTGCCGATCGTGGACGAGAACGGCATCCTGCGCGGGCTGATCACGGTGAAGGACGTGCGCAAGCGCGCGCAGTTCCCCAACGCCTGCAAGGACGAGCTGGGCCGCCTGCGCGTGGGCGCGGCGATCGGCGCGCACCCGCAGAAGGACCTGGAGCGGGCGCGCGCGCTGGTGGACGCCGGGGTGGACGTGCTGGTGATCGACACCGCGCACGGCCACAGCGTGGGCGTGCTCGACGCGGTGGGCCGCATCCGCGAAGCCCTTCCCGACGTGCAGCTGATCGCCGGGAACGTGGCGACCAGGGGCGGCGCCGCCTCGCTGGTGGAGCGCGGGGTGGACGCGGTGAAGGTGGGGGTGGGCCCCGGGAGCATCTGCACCACCCGCGTGGTGACGGGGATCGGGGTGCCGCAGCTGACCGCCGTGCTCGACGCGGTGGAGGGCGCCGCGGGCCGGGTGCCGATCATCGCCGACGGCGGGATCAAGTACAGCGGCGACGTGGTGAAGGCGCTGGCGGCCGGGGCGCACAGCGTGATGATGGGGAGCATGCTGGCGGGAACGGACGAGAGCCCGGGCGAGAGCTTCCTGCTCGAGGGCCGGCGCTTCAAGACGATCCGGGGGATGGGGAGCCTGGGCGCCATGGCCGAGGGGAGCGCCGACCGCTACTTCCAGGACCCCAGCAACGCCGACGCGCGCAAGTTCGTCCCCGAGGGGATCGAGGGGCGGGTGCCGTACAAGGGCGCCGCGGCCGACACCATCTACCAGCTGGTGGGCGGCCTGCGCAGCGGGATGGGCTACCTGGGGTGCGCCGACGTGGAGGAGCTCCGGACCCGGCCGCAGTTCATGCGCATCACCGGCGGCGGCCTGCGCGAGTCGCACCCGCACGACGTGACCATCACGCGCGAGGCGCCGAACTACCACGCGTGACGGCGGCGCCGCGCACCCGGTGAAGAAACGACCCGGCAGCCGCGGCTGATCCCGGCTGCGGATATACCGTGGTTCGATCATCCCGCTGAAGGCGTCACACGGAGCAGCGGAGGAGAACGGAGCAGCGGAGAACTGCACGCGATCTGGCGCAGTTCTCCGCTGCTCCGTTGCACTCCGCTGCTCCGTGTGACCCATCTGCCGAGCCGGTCACGACATCGACGCCCGGTCGAAGCGGCTACGGACCGTTCAGCGCGTGGCGCTCCAATGGTTGTCCGCCGGGTTCGCGTCCACCCAGATCCCGCCCGCGAGGTCCACGGACTGGAGCTGCTTCGCGGTGGGGATGGTCACCGTGGCCCGCCGCTGGTCGGCCTGCCAGAGGGCGGGCGTCTGGTGGCGCGTCTCGGTCGTCCCGTCCGCGTAGTGGAGGACGATGTCCACCGGCGCCGCCATCCCACCCACGTTGTTCAGCACCACCGCGTACCCGCCGCCCGCTCGCGTGACGCTGGCCACGGCCAGGTCGATGTAGTGGTTGCTGAAGAACCAGTTGTTCCAGAACCAGTCCAGGTTGCGCCCCGAGACGTTGCTGAAGGTGTTGAAGAAGTCCCACGGCAGCGGGTGCTTGCCGTGCCAGCGGTCCATGTAGGCGTGCAGGGCGCGGCGGAACGCATCGTCGCCCAGCAGGTCCTTCACCGCGAGATACCCCAGCGACGGCTTGCCGTAGGCGTTGTTGCCGTACGCGGCGCCCTTCAGCACGTCTTCGGGGGTGACGATCGGCAGGTCCTCGAGCGGCGACGGGTCGCGGATCCAGCCGTTGACGCGGAACTGCTGGTAGAACGCGTCCTCGCGCGCCTTCCCCATGTCGGCCACGCCGATCAGGTACTCGAAAGTGGTCGCCCACCCCTCGTCCATGAAGCCGTAGCGCGTCTCGTTGATCCCCATGTAGAACGGCATGTAGGTATGGGCGATCTCGTGCTCGGCCACGAAGCGGCTGAAGGTGGTGTCGGGGAACGAGTTGTCGTTCACCATCATCGGGTACTCCATGTCGGCGGTGCCCAGGAAGATGGTGGACTTCTCGTACGGGTACGGCACCCCCGGCCAGTTGGTGGACAGCCACTCCAGCCCGTGCCGGCCGAACTGCACCATGTGGCGGAAGTCGGCCGCGCTGTCGGTGTAGGCGGCCTGCACGCTGGCGCGGCGGCGGGTGGCGGGGTCCACGACGACACTGGCCGCGTCCCACCGGTAGCGGTCGCTCAGCCCGAACGCCATGTCGGGGATGTCGCGCGCGCGGAAGTGCCAATCGTTGGTCTTCTGCTGCGTCACGCGGTGCGCGGCCACCTCCTCGGTGGTGGCGACGTGGATGGTGGTGTCGGACGTGAACGAGGCCTGGTAGCGGCGCAGCGCCTCGGGCTGCAGCAGCGTTTCGGGCTGCAGCAGCGTGCCCGTGCCCCACACGATGAAGTTGGCGGGGACGCGGATGGTCACGTCGTAGTCGTTGAAGTCGCTGTAGAACTCCTGCTGGTCGGTGAAGTCCATGGTGTCCCACCGGTTGTAGTCGTCGAAGACGGCCACGCGCGGGTAGAAGTACGCCAGGTACCACGTCGTCTCGTTCAGCATCCCCTCGCGCCCGGCCTCGCGCGAGATCTCGTAGTGCCAGTCGAACGCCAGGCGCACCGAGTCGTGCGGCGCGAGGGGCGACGGCAGCTTGATCGCCTTCCAGGTGAAGGTGTTCGCGTCATCACCCCACGCCGTCGTCGCGCCGTTCACCGCGAACCGGTCGATCTGCATCCCCGGCGTGAGGTACGCCTCGCTGGCCCCGCCCGCCCGTGGCGCGCCGGGCTTGTGGATGTTGATGAAGAGCTTGAAGACGATGTGCTGCAGCGTGTCCGGGCTGTTGTTGACGTAGACGATCTCCTCCGTCCCGCGGACGGTGCGGTCCGGGGGCGTGGCGGTGATCGTCATGTTGTAGCGCGCCCGGTTCTGCCAGTAGCGCGCCCCCGGCCGCCCGTCCGGCGACCTCGTCCCCTTCGCGTACGCCTGCTTCACCGCGCGCGGCATGTACAGGCCCTCCGCGCCCGCCCGCTGCGCCGGTGCCTGCTGCGCCGCCGCGTGTGATGCGACGCCCGCGACCGCGCCGAGCGCGACCAGCGACGCCTTCGCCGCCGCCGACGTCCATCTCCCCCGCAAGTTCATCCTCACGGATCACTCCTCTCGTGTGTGCCGATACCGTCCGCCGCGTGGGATTGACTTCCTTCGCGCGACAAGGTCGCCGCCGAACGGTACGCCTGCAACCGGTCCCGCGGCGATCCTTGCGGGGCGGATGCGACCCTTCGCGGCGCGAGTCGTTCCTGCGCGGCATCGGCGGCGATGCTCACGGCCGGGGACGTCACCCCGGCTCGCGGCTGAAGAACCGGCTTGTGCCGCGAACCCAACCGGCCGTATTGGGAGACGCCCGTCACACACGGCGGGATGCTCGCGCCGGGTGCCACTGCCCGGAACTCGAAACCCTGGGAGGTGTGGGATGGTCACACGAGGGCTGCTCGTCAGGCTCGACGTCAAGCACGGCAAGGATGCCGAGGTGGAGGAGTTCCTCCGCTCCGCGTTGCCGCTGGTGCGGGCCGAGCCGGCCACCACCGCCTGGTTTGCGCTCCGGTTCGGGCGGGGCGAGTACGGGATCTTCGACGTGTTTCCCGACGACGAGGGCCGCGACGCGCACCTGGGCGGCCCCGTCGCCGCGGCGCTGATGTCGCGCGCCGGCGAGCTGTTCGACCAGCCGCCGAGCATCCAGAAGCTGGACGTGCTGGCGAGCAAGCTCCCCACCGCCCCGCCGGCCGAGCCCGACACCAAGGCGATCCTCCTCACCTTCCGGGCGAAGGCCGACCACACGGGTGACGTGGAGCAGTTCCTGCGCGACGCGCTGCCGCTGGTGGAGGCCGAGCCCAAGACTACCGCCTGGTTCGCCATCCACCTGGACGACGGTCACTACGGGATCTTCGACGTGTTCCCCGACAACGGCGGCCGGTTTGCGCACCTGACCGGCCACGTGCCCCGCGAGTTGGCCAAGCACGCCCTCACCCTTCTCGGCAGCGTCCCCGACCCGGACCTCCCCGGCGTCCTCGCTGAAAAGCTCGGGTAGCGCTCCGTCGCCGTCCGCGAAAACACGTCGGCAGCCGCGGATCTCGTCCGCGGCTGCCGATTCGCTTCCCCTCCTTCTGCGTCACGCGGCAAGCCGCCGCACCACCTCTCGCGCACCCTTCCGGTAGAGCATCCGGCACACCAATTCGCCCTCGGGATCGCGCACCTCCCAGTACCGGCTGTGCGTCTGCTTGATGATCCCAGCGCCGAACGTGCGCGCCACGCTTTCATTCCGGCTGGCTCAACTCTGCAGGAACCAGTACGGCGTGGCTGCCACGTCGTTCCTGCCCAGCGACCCCAGGCCGAAGTTGATCTCGATGGAGCGGAGCAGGCTGTAGTGGTTGTACGGCTCCGTCCGCACCGTCCCCGCCTGGAGCATGTCGCCGATCAGCAGCGTGTAGATGTTGTACGGGGCGATGACCGGGTACGCCTCGTCGAAGGTGAGGACGATCAGCGTCTCGGGAGGGTAGCTGGAGATGGGATCGTCCTTCAGGAAGATGTTCTGGAGGAAATTCTGGATGTTGGCGATGTTCTGGCGGTCGAACGGATTGGAATGGCCCGGCCCGTTGTGCCCGTCGTTGAGCAGGTTCGGCACCACGAAGGAGAACTCGGGGAGCGCGTCGTTCGCGATGTCGGTCTGGAATTGCTCGAAGTCCACGATCAGCTCGCGCACGTTCTCCTTGGCGACGATGTTCGGGTACGACAGGAAAGGCACGTGCTTTCGCGCGAACAGGCCGCTGCCGCCCGGCGGGGCCGCGGGATACGGGGTGAAGATCCCGTCCGGGTACTTCTGCGTGTACGGCGGGTCGATGCCGGCCTTCGCCTCCTGGTCGGCCAGGTCCAGGTCCTCGGCGTACGCCTTCCAGGTGAGACCCTGCGCCTCGATCAGGTCCACGATGCTCTTGATGGTCGTGGGAGGGTAGTTCGAATGGTCCACCCACGTTACCCATCCCGGATCGTCGCTGTTGAAGCCCAGGGTGTCGGCGCCGGTCAGGGCGATGTAGTTGGGTTGCGAGGGATGGGTCACGCCGTGGCTGCTGGACAGCCACACTCCCTGCTTGCGCAGATCGCGCATGTACTGGTTGGCCAGGACGGTATCGCGCGAGGCGTTCTCGAACATCACGATCACGATGCGGCGAAAGGCGGGCATGAACGTTTCCTTTCATAATTGGAAGGCATGGGCGGAGCTCCCCGGGACATCCAGGAGATGCTCCGCCCTTTTGGTGCGTGCTCTTTGATGACGGATGGCCGCGTTCGAGTCCTCGATCAACCCCTGCCGATCCCCCGCCGGTCCGTCGCCAGCCGCAGCTTCCAGCTTTCGATCGCCGTGCCCTG
>DASSME010000129.1:0-14679 GCA_035689035.1 Longimicrobium sp.
TTCGACCATCCGCTCCACCTCGTCGGCGCGCAGCACGTCGGCGGCCGCGGGCACGCAGACGCCGCCCGCCTCCGCGATCTCGCGGGCGAGCCGGCCCAGCGCGTCGGCGTCCACGTCCACGGCCACCACCTGGGCGCCCTCGCGGGCCAGGAGGAGGGCCGTGCCGCGCCCGATGCCGTTGGCCGCGCCGGTGACGATCGCCACCCGGGAAGCGAAGCGCGTGGCGCGGGGGTCCGGTGTGCTCACGGGAGCCGGCGGCCCCTGGCGGCGGCCACGCCCCGGACGCGCGCCAGCACCCGGACCACCCCGAGAGGCACGCGCGAAACGCCCGCGGCCGGCGTGCGCCGGGGCGGGTCCGGGGTCTCGCGGCGCGCGGCCTGGGCCGGCTGCCGCGCCGTGTGGTGGGCCACGGCGAGCTGCATCCGTCTCCTTCTCCTGCGGTAAGCACGGGCCGTCGGCCCGCGCGATTCCGTGCTTGATGGCGAAACAAGGGCGGACAACCGGCCCCGCGGGTCGCGGGAGCGGCTCGCCCAAGGTCCGCGTGGCCGGGGCGCGTCCGCCACGAGTTGCCCGAAAATGGAACGTGTAAGGATAAGGCAAATCGCCACCGGGGCAACGTGCCGCCCCTGACGCTTTGTCCCGTCAGCGCGCGGCGGAGCGGTGCACGCTCGCGGTCACGGGAGGCGCGCCGCCACGGACCGCGGCCCCCGTCACTTGATGCACCGGGTGACCACCATCGAATCGGCCCACCAGTAGTTGCAGTCCTTCGGCGGGTACAGCGGCTCGCACACCGTGAAGGAAACCTCGCGGAAGTGGCGGAAGAGCGCGCGCTGATGCCTCCGCGACACCGAGTCGATCTCGTTGGAATAGTAGGTGAAGACGCCGCCCGGCCTCAGGTGCTTCGCCGCGGTGGCGAAGAAGTGCTCGGCGAAGGTGACGCTCTCGACCACGTACTCCTGGAACTCCCGCTCGGAGAGGGGATAGCTGTCGAAGAAGATCCCGTCGAACTCGCCCGCGTCCTCCAGCGCGTCCTGCCACCGTCCGCGCAGCAGGCGGATGTCGCTCCCCGGGTACTTCGCGCGCCACTGCTCGAACGAGCCCTGCACGTCCTCGTTGCATTCGACGATGGTGTGGGAGCGCACCCCCAGCTCCTGGATGAACGACGCGGAGATCCCCATCCCGAAGCCGATCTCCAGCACGTCGCCGTGCGTGCCGGCGACCACCTTCGCCATCGCCTCCATGTACGGCCGCTCCCAATCCTGCATCACCTGCTGGTTGTCGATCACCAGCTGCGACTCGGAAAGGTCGGCCTTGCTGCTCTCCCAGCGCTCCGCGATCCGGTCGCGCCGGGTGCCGTCCACGAAGCGGCCGGCGACCGTGTCCATGTGGACCAGGTCGTCGACCAGCTCCTCCATCGCCCGGGTGACCACCCAGTTCCTCTGCGACGGGTCCCGCGGCCGGATGAAGTCGTCGTCGGAAATCTTCACCGAAACCTCCACCGGCTTGCGCCGGGCGAACCAGGACTGCATCGGGTCGTTCTCCAGGAAACGGGATGGACGGTGCGCGGCGGCGTGCGTGACCTGCGTCAGCGCCGGGTGGAGCGGGACTGGTTGTGCAGGCGCGTGAACTGCTCGATCCACTCCCGCGACTGCGCGTCCGCGTACTTCTCGCGCTTCGGGCGGGCGATCTCCACGCTGTCGGGGTCCAGGCGGAGGAACTCCAGCACCGAGCGGACGGTGCCGACGTAGTCCGCCGCCAGCTCCTCGTAATGGAGGACCAGGGGCGTCAGGCCGCTGGACGAGAAGAACAACCCCTGCGCGTTTTCGAAGCTGGTGAGCGCGGTGAGCAGGTAGCGGATCTTCCCGTAGTCGAAGTGCAGCGCCTCTTCCTCCGGGCCGGCGCCCCCCGGGCCGTGCCGCCCCACGTAGACGCCGGTCTGGATCGCCTTGTACCACGACACCGCCTGCGCGACCTTGTCACGCCGCCGGAGCCAGACGTACGAGAGCTCCGGGAAGGCGGCCGCCAGCACGCGGTGCGGCGCCGGCTCGTCGGTGCCGGCGTACGCCCGCAGGCGGCGCACCGCGTCCTGCTGCACCAGCCAGTGGACGACGGTGCCGAAGACCCCGTTCTCCGTCGTCCCCGCGGCGACGAACTTCCGGATCGCCTCGGCGTCGGCCGCGGGGTCGTACGCCACGTCGGGGGGAGGCTGGGTGACCAGCTTCATCCGGTCGAGCGGCGTCCTGGGTGCGGTCTCGGCCGTGTAGCGCGGGAGCCACTCGCGCGGGCGGCCGGCGATGCCGGTGGCCGTCAACGCGTCGGCGAGGAGGTGGCTGCCCACGCGGGGCGTGCAGGCAAGCACGTACGATCGAGTCGGTTGCACCACGGTCGCGCCTCCCGCGCAGAGTCGTTCTGGTACTCGGTTCTCACGCTTCGTGCGGCCGCGTCACCGGCCCGGTCCGGCCGCGAAGCGCAAGGACGGAATCACGACGTCGTTCCGGTGCCGGGGCCGGGCGATAGTATCGCCCAACGCCACGGCGGTCAAACAGCTGTTTGGGGACGGGACCGAGGACGGATCCCGTCGCGGCCCGCCGGATCGGCCGGCCGGCGGCGCGCGGCCGCCGGCCGCGGGCCCCTCACCGCGCCCCCTCCACCTTCCGGAGGTTGTCGCCCGCCTCCACGTCGGTGAGCAGGGAGCGCGGGTCGATGCCGGCGCGCGCGGGCCGGCTGGGCACCGTCACCGTGATCGTCTGCCGGCCGGCGCGGATGCGGTGCATCCGCAGGTACAGCGGCGCCCCCGGCCCGTCGCCCTCCGCGGCGGGCGCGAAGACCCCGATCTCCACCCGGTCGTCCATCGGCACGGCCGTCCGCACGCCCGCGTGGCCGACCACCACCTTGCGCGCCCGCACCCCGAGCGTCACCTGCCAGGCGCCCGCCGGCGTGCGCCGCGCCGTGGCCCGCTCGGTGGCGAGCTCCCAGTAGGTGTTCGCCTCGAACAGGTCGTGCAGCAGGCCGCGCAGCGAGTCGGGGACGGCCGCCTGCAGCTCGCGGTACAGGTCGAGCGAGGTCGCGGGGCGCGCCCCGGGGGGGTGCTTCTCGAGGAGGCGCCGGAGCGCGGCGTTCACCCGGTCCTCGCCCGCGTACTCGCTCACCGCGTACATCGCGAGCGGGCCGCGGTAGTAGCCCGCGAGCGACCCGTTGGCCCGCAGCAGGGGCACGTCGGCGCGTTCCTCGGCGACGCCGTACTGCCCGCGCAGCTCGGCCAGGTAGCGGCTCAGCTGGTCGGGGCCGTGGCTCGCCCGGAGCACCTGGAAGGCGGAGTACTCCGCCAGGCTCTCGGAGAGGAGCTGCGCCGCCCCGCTCACCCCCGCCGGCACCAGCTGGATCCCCCACCACTGGTGCGCCACCTCGTGGGCGGCCACCTCGAAGGGGAAGTCGGGGGTCCGCGGCCCCTTCACGTCGAAGAGGGAGAACCCCTCCTGGAAGGTGATCAGCCCCGGGTAGGCGTGCATGCCGCGGACGCCCGGGATCTCCACCAGGCTCAGCTGGCCGTACGGATACGGGCCGAACCGTGCGCCGTAGCGGCCGAGCGACGCCCGCGCGGCGCTGAGCATGCGGTCCAGGTTGGCCACGTGGCCCGGGTGATGGAGGATGCGGATGGCGACCGCCCGCCCCGGGCCGTTCCACCGCGCCTCGCGCACCGCGTAGCGCGCGGAGAAGATGGCGTTGTCGGCGCCGACCGGGGCGTCGGCGGCGTAGTGGAAGTAGCGGCGCCCGCCCTCGGTCCACGCGCGGCGCAGCGCGCCCGGCGCGACGGCCACCTGGTCGCCGCTGGTCCCCACCACGGCCTCGAAGGCGATCCGCTCGTCGCCCAGGCCGTCCGGCGGGGGGACGGCGGGGCGCGGCGCGAGGCCGTGCGCCTTCCGCTCGCCGGGGCGCCGCAGCTGGCGGCCCGGCTGGTAGCCGATGGCGGGGAGGAACGCCGCGGTGGTGAAGAAGGTGCCGTTCCCCGCCACCGCGCTGTCGGCGCCGTCGTTGCCGAAGCCGCGGGGCTCGGCGCGCACCTCGAAGCCCAGGCGCAGCGAGTCGCCGGGCTGCAGCGGCGTGCGCAGGGCGTAGATCCGGTGGCCCAGCGCGTCGTCCACCCTCACGCGGGTGGCCGGCCGGTCGAAGGTCACCGCGCCGGTGTGGACGCCGGGGACGGTGGCCACGTGGAGGGTGTCGATCGGCACCGCGCCGCGGTTCACCAGGCGCTCGGTGCCGCGGATCTCCACCGCCCGCCGCTCGGGGTGGATCTCCACGCGCAGGGTGGCGCCCGCCAGCCGCGGCTGCGCAACCCCCTCGTACCGCCCGTAGCGCCGCTCGTACTCGGCGGCCCGCGCGGCCCGGTCCGCGTCGCTCCGGTAGCGGTTGAGCACGTTGGTGTTGTAGAAGACGAACCCGCCCACGCCCACGATCACCCCCGCCGCCACCGCGGCGGCCACCGCGGTGGCCCCCCGGAAGCGGCGCCGCGCCGTCCGCAGCCGCGCCCCCGGCCCCTCTTCCCTCCCCCGCGCCCAGAGCAGCCGGGCCGCCACCGCCAGCAGCAGCGCCCACCCGGCCCAGTACAGCTTGAACCACCCCCAGGGCGCGAGCGAGGCGCCGAACCCGCGCATGTCGCTGTACGACCACGCGGGGCCGGACCCGTACACCAGCAGGTGGTGCTCCACCCCCAGGGTGGAGGCGAAGGCGATGGACGCGTACGCCGCGAGCGCCACCAGCAGGCCGATGTACTTCTGGTCCACCACCGCCTGCACCACCAGGGCGAGGAGCGCGAAGAGGAGGTACTCGGGGAGCTGGAGCCCGAAGAGGACGCGCAGGTACAGCCCCAGCTCGAAGTGGTGGTACCCCAGGCGCAGCTGCACCAGCACCCCGGCCAGCGCCAGGAGCGCCATCCACGCCGCCAGCACCAGGGCCAGCCCCAGGAACTTGCCGAGCAGCACGGCCCACTCCGGCACCGGGGCCGCGTCGGTGATGTCGCCCAGCCCGGCTTCGCGCTCGCGCCACACCAGCTCGCCCGCGTAGAGGACGATCAGCAGGGGGACGATGACCCAGGGGGTGAACGGGTTGGTCAGCGTGGCGGTCAGGAAGGTCAGGAGGTAACCCGTCCGCGGGAGCAGCGGAACGCCGAAGCTCTCCAGGTTCGGGGGGAGGACCAGCACCAGCAGCGCCGGGATCGCCGCCAGCAGCACCAGCCCGCCCCGGCTCTTCGCGATCGCCCGGAACGAGTCCCACCCGATGCGCAGCGCCTGCCGCGCGTACATCGCCGGGCCGAACGTCTGGCGGACGTGCGGAACGGCGATCGGGGCGCTCCCCGCGAGCGTCCCCGCCGCGGGCGCCGCGGAGCCCGCCTCGCGCCGCCGCGCGGCGCGGCGCGGCCGGGTGCTCTCGGCGGGGTGGGCCAGGCGGAAGCGGAGGTAGGTGAGCGCGAGCACGCCCAGCGCCACGGCGAGCCAGATCAGCCGGTTGGCGACGAAGGTGGGCTCCACCCCCACCAGCCGCGTGTTCTTCTCGGCCGCCGACCAGCTGTCGCCCAGGCCGAGCACCACGCCGCCGATGCCGACCAGGTCCAGCAGCCCGGCCAGCTCGCGCACCCCCAGGAGCCGGCCCAGCGCCAGCGGGACGAAGGTGGAGGTGACGAAGAGGAGCACCCCGGCCAGGTAGCTCGACATCGGCCGGCGGCTGAGCGTGGCCCACCAGAACTGGATGGCGGTGGCGGCGAAGGCGAAGGGCAGCGTGATGCAGCCGTAGGCCGTGAGGTACGCCGCGGGCCGGAACGGGCCGAGGAGCACACCCTCGCCACGGGGGAGGTACACGCCGAGCAGGATCCCCGCCGGAACGGCGAGGAGGACCAGGGCGTTGGCGGCGAAGGCGGCCAGGAACCGCCCGCCCAGGTACTCGGCCTTGCCGACCGGCGCGGTGTAGGCCAGGGGGTGCATCCGCGTCTGCACGTCGCGGGCGGCCGCCTCGCCGGCCACCGACGCGCCGATCAGCAGCCAGATCACGCCGGCCACCACCGTGGCGAACGCGATGCCGTACGGCGCGTTCTGGTAGACCGTCTCGTCGGTGGGCCGCGAGCCCGCCATCATCCAGAACGAGAACGCGAAGAGGACCGCGAAGCAGAGCCAGGCCGACGCGCGGCGCAGCTGGTAGGCGAGCTCGAAGCGGAAGATCTCCCGGAACCTCACGACTCCACCCCGGGCGCCGTCTCCCCGGCGCGCCGGCCGAGGTGGCCCGCCATCGTGCTGAAGTAGACGTCCTCGAGGTCCGGCTCCGCGGGCTCCCAGCCGGGGCCGGGGGCCGCCTCGCCGTACACGTGCACCACCGTCCTCCCCGCCAGCAGCTTGGTTGAGATCACCGCATGCTCCCGCTCCACCTGGGCGAGCTGGTCCCTGGCGATCACGCGGCGCCAGATGCGCCCCTGGAGGCCGCGCACCGCGCCCAGCGGCTCGGCCTCGAGGAGGATCTGGCCCCGGTCGATGATCGCCATCCGGGTGCACAGCTCGCTCACGTCCTCCACGATGTGCGTGGAGAGGAGGACCACGCTGTTCTCGCCGAGCTCGGAGAGCAGGTTCAGGAAGCGCACGCGCTCGGCCGGGTCGAGCCCGGCGGTCGGCTCGTCCACGATCATCAGCTTCGGGTTGCCCAGCAGCGCCACGGCCACGCCGAAGCGCTGCCGCATCCCCCCCGAGTAGCCGCCCAGCTTCTGCCTGCGCGCCTCCCAGAGGTTGGTCTGCCGCAGCAGCGCCTCGACCACCTCGCGGCGCGCCCGCCGCTCGCCGATCCCCTTGAGCACCGCGAAGTGATCGAGCAGCTCCTCGGCGCTCACCTTCGGGTAGACGCCGAACTCCTGCGGGAGGTAGCCCAGCGTCCGCCGCACCTCGTCCTTCTGGTTCAGCACGTCGATCTCGCCCAGGCGGATGCTCCCCTCGTCCGGCTCCTGCAGCGTGGCCAGGATGCGCATCAGCGTGGACTTGCCGGCGCCGTTGGGGCCGAGCAGGCCGTACATCCCCGCGGGGATGGTGAGGGTGACGTCCTTCAGCGCCTGCACGCCGTTGGCGTAGGCCTTGGATACGCCGCGAATCCGTAGTTCCATGTCTGCTCGCTGGTGAGACCGGTGCCCGGGGCCGGTCGAGCCACGGTTCCGCTTCGGCCCGGCTCGCCGGGCGTAGGCACGAGCGCGCGGCGGCCAAGCGCCTGACGGACGCGCTTCGCTCTGTGGACGAGGATCCAGCCGAGATCCAACCGGGCAAGCTCGCTTCGATCCAGCGCCCGAACCGTCCGCTCTGGCCCCCCGCTCCCGGAGCCGCTCCGCTGCATCGTGTGGACCAGCGGCGGCGGGCCGTGCGTGGGCTTCCCCTCCCCGCCCCGTCGTGACACCCCGGAAGCGGCGCGAGGGTCCCGCGCCCGCTCCCGCGATCGGCGTCACTTGATCGCCACGAAGCCTTCGAAGCAGATGTACTTCATGAAGGTCTCGATGTCGGTGAAGCCGGCCCGCCGGAGCAAGCCCAGGTTCCCTTCGCGCGAAAACGGCTCGAGCACGCCCTTCAGGCTGGAGGTCTTGTTCAGGATCTCCTCGGGCTCGAACCCCTGCTCCCGTTTGAAGTCGTTGTACATCGAGATCATCATGTCCTGGAAGCGCGCGTCCGAGCCCCGGACCTTCTCGAACATCAGGAGCGCGCCGCCCCAGTTCAGCCGCTCGTACAGCCGGTCGATCAGCCCCTGGCGCAGCTTGGGGTGGATGAACTGGAGGGTATAGTACGAGACGATGAGGTCCGCGCGCTCGTACGCATGCGTGACCACGTCGTCCACCACCAGCTCCACGTTGCGGATCTCGCCACAGTGGCGCCGCGCCTTTTCGATCATGGGGCCGACGCGGTCGATCCCGATCCAGCGCACCCCGGGCTTGGCCCGGTGATGCAGCGCCAGCTTGCGCAGGAGCTCGCCCGTGGAGGTGCCGATCTCGTAGCAGACGCTGTCGTCATGCACGAAGTAGTCGCTGATCCTGCAGGCGAGGTCGTGCCCCGCCTCGTACAACGGGACGGACTGGCGGATGTGGTCGACGAACGAATCGGCGACGGCGCCGTCGAAGGTCCACCCGGCCGTCATGGCCGCGATCCCCTGTCCAACCCCGTTCCGTTCTTGCCGGGAATCGGCCGTTTTCATCGCAATGTCCGTGTGAGGTCCTTGCCCGCTGCCCTCAGGGCGCGCAACGCAGAGCTGCACCCTCTCATCTGTCGCCCATTATCGTCAATGGGAAACGCATGCACAAGGCGGCGGGGACGCCGCGCGGGCCCCCTCCGGGCGTTTTGACGCGGGCTCGCGGCCCGCCTCCGAGACCTTGTGCGTGCTCGCTCGCCGGGTGTAGCATTCGGAACCAGACCACCGACGGATCGGCCGACGGACCGGCGTGTGCCTCCGGTGCATCGAAGGCCACGGACCGACCGTTATGCGTGATCCAGAGACCAGTACGAAATCGGTAAGGCGCTTCCGGGTCTCTCCGGGTCCTCCGTCCTTCACGTGCCGCGACCCCCACCGGCCACGCAGAGGTTTCGCTGGAAGCATGATGACGACCGACGCGGGAACCCACGTGAAACAGAGTGTCGAGATGGATGACGAGCGGCGGTCCAACGGCCACTGGCTGCACGGCGGGACCACGCCCGTCGTGATCGCCGGGCCGTGCTCGGCCGAGAGCGAGGCGCAGATGCACGAGGCGGCGCGCCGGCTGTCGGCGGGGCCGGCCCGCTACCTCAGGGCGGGGGTGTGGAAGCCTCGGACGCGCCCCAACAACTTCGAGGGGATCGGCACGCCGGCGCTGGCGTGGCTGCGCGACGCCGGGCACGCGCACGGGATCAAGACCGCGACCGAGGTCGCCCACGCCTGGCACGTGGAGGCAGCGCTGGAGCACGGGATCGACCTGGTGTGGATCGGCGCGCGGACCACCGCGAGCCCCTTCTCGGTGCAGGAGCTCGCGAACGCCCTGCGGGGGACCCCGGTGGCGGTGCTGGTCAAGAACCCCACCAGCCCCGACGTGGACCTGTGGGAAGGCGCGGTCGAGCGGCTCGCGGCGGCCGGCGTAACGCGGCTGGGGATCGTGCATCGGGGGTTCTCGATGGGCGACCGCAGGGTGTACCGCAACCTCCCGATGTGGGAGCTCGCCATCGAGCTGCGCCGCAGGGTGCCCGAGCTGCCGATGATCTGCGACCCCAGCCACATCGCCGGGCGCCGCGACCTGATCGAGCACGTCAGCCAGCGCGCGATGGACCTGGGGATGGACGGGCTGATGATCGAGGCGCATCCCACGCCGGACCAGGCGTGGAGCGACGCCGAGCAGCAGATCACCCCCGATCGCGCGATCCAGATCGTCACCTCGCTGCGCGTCCCCCGTCCCGCGACGGACGATCCGGTGGCCAACCTGTCGCTGCGGCACCTGCGCGACACCATCGACACCATCGACGCCGAGCTGCTGGACGTGCTCGAGTCGCGCATGCGCGTGGTGGAGCGGATCGGCGAGTGGAAGCGGGCCCACAACGTCAACGCCCTGCAGCTGGAGCGCTGGAACGCCCTTCTCCACGACCGCGTCCGCCAGGGCGCCGAGCGGGGCCTGCCCGACGGCTACGTGCAGGCGGTCTACGAGGTGATCCACAGCGAGGCGCTCCGGCGGCAGAGCCAGATCCTGGACGGCGCGGAAACGCCCGAGCAAGCCACCATCGCCTGATCCCGTCGCCGCCAGGCCGTGGGGTCGGGCTCAGGATGACCAGGATGGGGGTTTTGATCGCAGGACAGGTATCCAGGCGGATTCACATCCGCCTGGATACTCGCCGTTTTGGTGAACGGTATCCGGTTCAGAAGAAGCGCGGATCGTCCACGCTGGGTCCGATCACCGAGGCGATGTCCGGAGTCTTCGACGCGAGCACGAACACCACGCCGCCGCGGTCGAAGAACACGTCCGGCCACGCATCGCTCGTCAAGAGGCGGTAGGTGAAGCCCTCGTCGCGGACGAACGGGTACGGGACCACCTCGGCGGCCACGTGGAAGAGGGAGAACCCCAGCTCTTCGAGGAAGCGCAAGATCTGGGAGCGGCTGATCCCGGGGGAGTACTGCTCCAGGCGGAACGCGTCGTGGAGCTCGAGCAGCAGGTAGCGGACGTGGTCCCGCAGCACGGTCTCCATCCCCATCAGCACCTTCCCCTCGCACCCGTGCACGTCCACCTTGACCACGGTCGGCGCAAATCCGTGCCGCGCGCAGAGGGCATCGGTGGTGACCGCGGTGGTGGAGCCGGCGGACGGTTCGTCGTAGACCACGCCCCGGTGGCCGTCGACCGCGACCGTTTCCTCGCTGTCGGAGAGGATCACGCCGTAAACGGACGCCTCGGGGTACCCCGTGGCGGCGCAGGAGCGGGCCGTACGCACCGCGTAGGCGGGGTCCGCTTCCACGGCGTGGACCCGGCTGCCGTCGCCCAGGCACGCCGCGGCGAAGCTCGCGTAGTACCCCATGCGCGAACCCACGTCCAGGAAGACGGCGTCGGGCTCCTTCGACAGGATCTGGGCCAGGCAGAAGGTCATGGTGGGCTCGTACAGGTGCCCCAGCTGCGACCGCCTGAAGTACGGGTTCTGCATTGGCGGGTGGGGCATGTCCGCCACGTCTATGCTGAAGCGCACCCCCCGCACGTCGAAGTGCGCGATGGCCGGAGCGTCGGAAGCGATCGTCTCGGACAGGGACGTCATGGTCGGCCCTCAATCACGGTCAGGAGTGTGCGGTGCACGCCACTGCCGGCGGCAAGGCGCGGGTTCGCGGGGCAGTGGGCGTGGTTTGCGGACAATAACATAGAAGCCCGCGTCGCCCCCGGCAACGACAGGTGTTTCGGGCCGATTCCGCGCGGGAGCAGGGGTTTGAGGACAGCGGCAGAGGCCAGCGACGCAGCGCCGCCCGCCCTCCCTCTCCCCCGAGTGCGGTCATGCGGACCACGCGCGCGGCCGCCGGATCGATCCGTTGTACACCTGCATGGATGCGCCCGCTATGCGCCCAAACAGGCATCCTACCGCCTGGCACGCTCGACGGTGCTTTCGAGCCGGTTCCCAAGGCTCGTCTCGTGGCATTCGTTCGATCTGCCGAACGACGCAGGACTGAACAACCGGGCTCCTACGGAGTGCACAGGGTTCACGGAGAAACCGCCGTAGTTCTCCGTGGACTCCGTGTACTCTGTGAGAGCCTGCTTTTGCATTTCATCCTTCGTGGTCTCGCGCAGCACGGTGGGATGACGAGCGGCGGGTCGGATGCAGACGCACCGTCATCTCCCGCAACGGTCATCACCCCCGGTCCTCGGCGAGATAAGCGGCCAGGGTCGCCACGTGGGGTGGCTTGAGCGCGGTGATGTGGTTCCCCGCGCCGGTCGAGAACTCCAGGCCGGGCGCCCATCGCCGCCAGCCGCGGACGATCTCCGCGAACTGGGCCTGGTTGGCCTCTTCGTCCATCCACGGATCGTTGACCAGCACCAGGCGGAGCCGGTCCGGGTACTCGCCCGAGGGACGGTAGGTGGTGCGCAGGCACCGGGCGAAGGTCCAGAACGGGCCGTACAGCACGTCGAACGTCGAACGCGCGTTCAGCAGGCCGTGCTGGAGCATCTTCTGGTGCAGGAGCTTCAGCCGCCCCGCCTGGTCCAGCGCGTCCACCTCCGCGCTTCCGATCCCGAACGATCGTTCCGCGGTGAGCTCCAGGATCTCGACCAGCTTGAGGAAGGCGTCCTTGCCGCCGGACTCCTTGGCCGGGTCCTCGTACTCGTCCGGCACCTCGCTGTCCAGGATGGTGAGCGATCCCACGGGGCGCCCGGCCTCGCGCAGCCGCAGCGCCATCTCGAACGCCACCCATCCGCCGAAGGAATGGCCCAGCAGGTGGAGGGGACCTTCGGGGCACGCCTGCCGGACCGCGCGGAGGTAATTCTCCGCGGCCGCCTGGACCGTGGAATGGGGAACCGTTCTCCCGTCCAGCCCCCGCGGCTGGAGCCCGTAGACCGGCCACGACGGATCCAGCGCTCCCAGCAGGCCGATGAAGCTGGTGACGCTGGTGCCCGCTCCCGGCACGCAGAAGAGGGGCGCGACGCCGGGCTTTCCACCCTGGAGCTTCAGGACCGCCGAGTGGCCGTCTGCGGGCAGCGTCCCGGCGCCCGCCCGCGCACCATGGATCGCCTGCGTCAGCGCCGCACCGAGCGCCTCCGCGTTCGGGGCGCGCATCATGGACAGGTGCGTTCCCGGCACAGGCGTCACCCGCAGCGACTTCTCGGGGAGCAGCGCCTGCCAGCCGCGCGACAGGTCCGGGTCGGGGCTCTGCCGCGCGGGAAAGAGGTGGACGGGGAGCGGGACCGGCTGCGGATCGTAGTCACGCAGGGCGCGCTGATGGCCGCGCAGGCGGTCGCGCAGCTTTCCGGCATGCGCCACGGTGACGTGGCCGGCGAGCAGGCCCTGCTCACGACAGCGGGTGACGAACGCCTCCAGGTCGCCGTCCAGGGCGGCGGCGCCCTCGTCGTCCGCGTCCAGCCGCGTGCCCGCGTCCGCGGGTTCGGCCATCCGGAGCACGTGCAGCAGCAGGGCGTGCTCCTGCGCCGGATCGTCCGGTTCGGCGCGGGCGAGAGCGGGGTGGTAGCTGTCCAGCATCCCCACGAATTCGATGGCCTCGTCGTGGCCGATCAGCTGTGAGGCGACCTCGTAGGCCAGGACACCTCCGAACGACCAGCCCGCCACGCGGTAGGGCCCCGAGGGCTGCACCTCGCGGATCATCCGCACCAGGCGCGTGGCCATCGCCTCGACGGTGCGCAGCGGCGTGCCGGAGAGCGGCGGCGCCGGCAGCGCGTACACCGGGATGTCGCCGTCGAGGTGGGGATGGAGCACCTGTGCGTACGCGGTCGACCCGGTTCCCTCGTACGCCAGGAAGAGCGGGGGCTGCGAGCCGGCCGGGCGGATGGCGATCGCCCGATCCTCGTGGAGTTGGGCTTCCGGCCCACGCAGGCGGGCGGCAAGCGATTCGACGGTGGGGTTCGAGAACATGTGCGCCAGTGCGACCTCGGCGCCCAGCACCTGCCGCGTCCGCGCGACGACCCGCACGGCCAGGAGCGAGTGCCCGCCAAGCTCGAAGAAGTTGTCGTGGCGGCCCACCCGCTCCACGCCGAGCGCCTGGGCCCAGATCTCGGCCAGCGCGGTCTCGGTCTCTCCGACCGGCGCCTCGTAGCCGCTCGTGGTGAAGGCGTCACCCTCGGGCGCGGGGAGCGCCTTGCGGTCCAGCTTCCCGTTGGGCGTGAGCGGGAGCTGTTCGAGCCGCACGTACGCCGCGGGAACCATGTACTCGGGGAGCGCGGCGGCCAGGTGCGCCCGGAGCACCTCCGCCGCGGCCGCCTCGCCGCCCACCACGTACGCCACCAACCGCTTCTCGCCCGGCGCGTCTTCCCGCGCCAGCACCACGGCCTCGCGCACGTCCGGATGCTCGGCCAGCCGCGCCTCGATCTCGCCCGGCTCGATGCGGAAGCCGCGCACCTTGACCTGGAAGTCAGTGCGGCCCAGGAACTCCAGCTCGCCCGCGGCCAGCCACCGGGCCCGGTCGCCGGTGCGGTACATCCGGGCGCCGGGCACCGGGGAGAACGGGTCGGGGACGAACGCCTCGGCCGTCGCCGCGGGGCGGCCCAGGTAGCCGCGCGCTATGATCCCGCCGATGCACAGCTCGCCGTGCACACCCAGCGGCGCCGGGCTCGACCGCCCGTCCAGCACGTAGGCCGCGCGCCCGGGCAGGGGCCGCCCGACGGGGACGTGCACCGCCCCCTCCGGCAGGGAGGGCGGGACCTCGTACGCCGCGCAGGTGACCACCGTCTCGGTCGGCCCATAGGCGTTCAGCAGCCGCACGCCGGCCGCGGGGCCGGCCGCCCAGTCGCGCGCCGCCGCCGGGCTCATCGCCTCGCCGCCGGCGATCACCAGGCGGACGGAGCGGGCGAGCAGCTCCAGCGCGGCGGGCTCGGCCACCAGCTGGTGCCAGTACGCGGTTGGGGGATTGATGACGGTCATCCCCTGCTCCACCGCCTGCCGCGCCAGCTCCAGCGGGGTGGGAACCTCGTTTCCGCGCAGGACTACGCAGGCGCCGGCGGAGAGCGGCGCCAGCAGCTGCTCCAGGGAGACGTCGAACCCCACCGCGGCGAAGTGCAGCACCCGGTCGGCCGGCGTCAGCCCGTAAACCGCCGCGGCCGCGCGGCAGTGAGCCGCCGCCTGCGCGTGGGCCACGCCCACGCCCTTGGGCGCGCCAGTCGAGCCTGAGGTGTAGATGACGTACGCCAGCGCGGCGGGTGGCAGGTCTTGGCGCAGGTCGCCCCCGTCCTCGCCCTCCGCGTCCGCGGGGGAGACGAGCGTCCCGGTGAAGCCCTCCAGCCGCGGGTCGCGGGTCACCAGCACGGCGGCGCCCGCGTCGGCGAGGAGCGCGGCGCGGCGGGCGGCGGGGAGCGCCGGGTCCAGCGGCAGGTACGCGCCGCCGGCCTTGAGCACCGCCAGCAGCGCCACCACCAGCTCGGCGGAGCGCTCCAGCATCACCCCCACGGCCCGCTCGGGACCAACGCCGGCCGCGCGCAGCCGCCGCGCCAGCCGGTTGGCCGCCGCGTTCAGCTCCGCGTAG
>DASSME010000130.1:0-4031 GCA_035689035.1 Longimicrobium sp.
GTATCCGCGTCTTCGCGGCGGACGGCGGCCTCGCGGTCCGCGCGCCACACGTGGTAGACGATCTGCAGGCCGCCGCCGGGGCGCGCCTCGAACACCATGAAGTAGGTGCCCGAGCCCAGCAGCGGCCCGCGCGCCTGGCCGCGGCGGCTGGCCGTCCAGGTGCCCTGCAGGTGCCCGGCCTGGCCCCGCATGCGCTGGTCCAGCGGGTGCAGGCGCAGGGTGCGGCTCGCCATCATCTGCCCCACCGCGTCGCGCGCGGCGCGCTGCCGCCGGTCAGCACCGTGCCCGATGGCGGCACCAGCACCGCGTCGGGCGCGTAGAGCGCCACCAGGGCCGCCGTGTCGGCGCGGTTGAACGCGTCCTGCCACTGCTGCCGCAGGTCGGCGGGCGAGCGGGGGCCGGCCGCCGCGGGGGCCCCGGGGCGGCAGGCGGCGAGCAGCATCAGCGCGGCGGCGGCGGCGCGAACGGTTCCGGGCGTCATCGGGCGGGAGAGGTCGGAGGGACGCCGATCGGGTGGTTGGCGTGGAGCGGCGCCACACCGGCTTGCAACGCGCGACGACATCCGTTTCTTACACCCGACGCGCACCCTCCCCTCGCACTTTCGCGGATGCCGGCCTAGTTTTCCGCCCCATGGCTACCTTCCAGGCACTTACCGGATTCCGGGACTTCTACCCGGACGATTTCGCGATCCGCGCGCACATCTTCGGCGTGTGGCGCGACGTGGCGCGGCGCTACGGCTTCCAGGAGTACGACGGGCCGCCGCTGGAGCCGCTCGAGCTGTACGTGGAGAAGAGCGGCCCCGAGATCGTGCAGCAGCTCTACAACTTCACCGACAAGGGCGGGCGCGAGGTGTCGCTGCGCCCCGAGATGACGCCTACGCTGGCGCGGATGGCCGGCGCGCGGGCGGGCGGGCTGCGCAAGCCGATCAAGTGGTTCAGCGTCCCGCAGCTCTTCCGCTACGAGCGGCCGCAGCGCGGGCGGCTGCGCGAGCACTACCAGCTCAACGTCGACATCCTGGGCGAAGAAGACGTGAGCGCCGACGCCGAGCTGCTCGCCGCCGCCATCGACATCCTGCGCGGGCTCGGACTGACGTCGGACGACTTCGTGGCGCGCGTCTCGGACCGCCGCCTGCTGCGCGCGCTCCTGCTGCACGCCGGCGTCCCCGAAGACCAGCTCGTGCTCGTCTACAACATCGTGGACAAGATCGAGCGCGACACCCGCGAGACGCTGTCGAAGCGCCTCGCGGACGAGGCGGGGCTGGGCGCCGACATGATCGACCGTCTCTTCGCCATCTTCCAGCACCGCGACTTCGACGCCGTCCGCCAGGCATACGGCGGCGACGCGGACGTCGCGCCCGAGATCGAGCGGATGTCCACGTACCTCGGCACCCTCGCGGCGATGGGGCTGGGCGACTACGTGCGCTTCGACCTGTCGATCGTGCGCGGGCTGGCGTACTACACGGGGATCGTGTTCGAGCTGTTCGACACCAAGGGCGAGCTGCGCGCCATCTGCGGCGGCGGGCGCTACGACCACCTGCTCAAGGGGCTGGCCGGCGTCGACCTCCCCGCGCTCGGCTTCGGGATGGGCGACGTGGTGCTCAAGGAGCTGCTCGACGCGCGCGGCCTGCTTCCCTCGTCCGCGCACTCGGTCGACTTCTACCTGGTGTCGATCGGCCCCGAGCAGCGCGACGCCCTCCTCTCCCTCGCCCACCGCCTGCGCGACGCGGGGTGGTCGGTGGAGTACGGGCTGAAGCAGCAGGGCGTGGGCAAGCAGTTCAAGAACGCCGCCGCCGTGGGCGCCCGCCGCGTGGTGACGCTGGGGCCGGACGAGGTTGCGCAGGGCATCGCCGCCGTGAAGGAGATGGCGACGGGCCAGGAGACGCGCATCCCGCTCGACGAGCTGGTGGCGGCGCCGCGGGGTGTCGAAGGGCACGGCTGATCCTCGACGCCGGCATCTCACCCCGGGGCGGCTGAAGCCACGGCTACGACTACAGGAAGCCTCCCAAACCGCGGGAGGCTTCTTCGTAGCGAGGGTTGGCTTCTGGCGCGAATGTGAGGGAATGCGAGTCCGCGAAGGCGGACTTTGGGCCGTTGTTGCCGCGGATTCATCCGCCCCTGAATGCCGATGACCGATCCCACCCCCCTCCACTACCTGACCGCCGCCGAGACCGCCGCGCGCATCCGCGACGGCTCGCTGACGTCGGAAGAGGCCACGCGCGCGTACCTGGAGCGCATCACGGCGCTGAACCCGCGCTACAACATCGTGGTGGACCTGCACGCGGACGAAGCGCTGGCCCGCGCGCGCGAGGCCGACGCGGCGCGGGCGCGCGGCGAGGTGTGGGGGCCGCTGCACGGCGTGCCCGTGACGATCAAGGACGTGTACGACGTGGCGGGGATGCGCATCACCTTCGGCTGGCCGCCGATGCGCCGCAACACGCCGCGCCGCGACGCCTTCGCGGTCGGCCGGCTGCGCGAGGCCGGCGCGGTGATCATGGGGATCACCAACGCGCCGCTGGGGAGCTACGACTGGCAGTGCTGGAACCCGCTCTACGGCCGCACCCGCAACCCGTGGGACCCGTCGCGCACCCCCGGCGGGAGCAGCGGCGGGAGCTGCGCGGCGATCGCCGCCGGCTTCAGCGCGCTGGAGCTGGGGAGCGACGCGGCGGGCTCCATCCGCGTGCCCACGCACTTCTGCGGCGTGGTGGCCATGAAGCCCACCGAAACGCGGGTCAGCGGCCGCGGGCACGGACGCTTTCCCGGCATCCCCTACTCGCTGCGCCACATCTGCACCTACGGCCCCATCGCCCGCTCCGTGGCCGACGTGGAGCTGGCGATGGAGCTGCTCACCGCGCCCGATCCCTTCTTCCCCGACACGCCGCCGGTCCCCTTCGCGCCGCGGCCTCCGCGCGACGCCCGCACGCTGCGGATCGCGTGGACGGACGCGTTCGGCGGCTACCCCGTCTCTGCCGACACGGCGGCGGCGGTGCGCGGCGTCGCGGATGCGCTGGCCGGGGCCGGCGCGCACGTGGACCGCCGCGCGCCCGACGCCATCGACGGCGACGACGCGCTGGCCACCTGGGGCGAGATCAACGGCTTCGAGACGGGGATGGCGCTGCCGGCGTACGCCACCGTGTCGATGCGCCTGGGCGCGGCGGTGCAGTTCGGGCGTGGGCCGTTCTCGCGCGGGCTGCGGCGGGGGATGGCGTTCAACGGGAAGCGCTACTTCCACGCGCTGGACCGCCGCGACCGCTTCTGCGGGATGATGGAGGCGTTCCTGGACGGCTACGACGCGTGGCTCTGCCCGGTGGCCGCCGTCCCCGCCATCACCCACCGCCGCACGGGGGCGCCGGTGGAGGTCGATGGGCGGCGGACCAGCTACTCCGTGGCGCTCGGCGCGTGGGCGTGCCTGACGGCGCTGCTCGGCTGCCCCGCCGTGGTCCTCCCCGTCGCCCGCTCGCGCGAGGGCCTCCCGATCGGCATCCAGGTCGTAGGCCGCCGCTGGGATGACGCCGGCGTGCTCGCCGTCGCCCGCACCGTCGAGCGCCTCACCGGCGGCTACCGGCCACCGCCGGCACTGGCGGAGTGATCGTCGATCCCATCACACCTCAGGCACCCACCCGGCCGACTGTCATGCTGAAGGAGCCTGATACCGGCTACAGGATGACCGTGCATTCGCGTCGATCCCAGGGCTCGTCATCCTGAGTCACCCACCGCGCTGCGCGCGACCGTGGAGGATGAAAGGAGGCCGGTCATTGGCGCCGATACCGCGGCGAGCGGATCAGCCTCGCGCAGTTTGCGAGGCTTCCTGCCGTTGTAGGCCGCGGCTTCAGCCGCCAGGCAGGAGCCCCAAGCCATCTCAGGCCGCGTACGGCACAGCGCCGGCCGTGAGGCACTTTCTATTCAGCGCCTGTAGACGCGGGGCGCCTTCCATCACACCAGAAACTTGACGGCAGAGCGGGCTGGGGCATGTAGAGAAGGCGCGCATCCGGGAGCCAAGGCCGGTACAACACTGGTGGTGCTACCCCGTCATTC
>DASSME010000131.1:0-20378 GCA_035689035.1 Longimicrobium sp.
CAGCTCCGCCCCGCACGCGGCGAGCACGGCGTGGACCGCCTCGGCGCCCGCCAGTCCGATCCGCTCCGCCCGCGGCTCCATCACCCGGCCTCGCCGGCGGGGTCGATCTCCAGCCCCATGTGCAGCGCGTCGTGGAACTGGCCGTCGATCCACATCTGGCGCGTGGTGCGGCCTTCGTGCATCCACCCGAAGCGCTCGTACAATGCGATGCCGCGGGCGTGGTCGGCGCGCACCTTCAGGTTGATCTTGCGCACCACGCCGCCCTGCCGCGCCCACGCCAGCATCTCCCGGATCAGCGCGGTGGCCACGCCGCGGCCCCACCACTCGCGCAGCACGCTCACGCCGAACTCGCCCACGTGCCTGAGCCGCGGCCGCTCGCCGCCCGCGAAGGTGAGCGCGCCCACGATCCGCTCTCCGTCCACCGCCAGCAGGAAGATGGCGTTGCCGCGCCCGGCCACGCCGCCGATGTACGCCGCCTCGGCCTCTTCGCTCATCGGGATCCCCTCGGGCCCGAAGGTCACGTAGTCGGACTCGCCGCCCATCTGCCGCAGGTACGCCAGGAGCGCCCCCGCGTCTTCCGGCGTGGCGCGGCGAAGCTGGAACCCGGCGCCCGGGGTGGCGGCGGGGGGCGGTGGATCGGTGCTCGACATCATCGTTCGGGTCTGGGTGGGTCCGTCAGCGCGCGCGGTCCGCAAGGTAGCCGTGCCACAGGATGCGCGCGGCCACGGCGCGTCACGGGCGCCAGCGCAGCGCGTGCTCCGCGGCCTGGCCGCTGGACGGGGCGCGGTCGAAGCCGGGGAGGCGCGACATGGCCTTGTGCAGCGCCAGGTCGCCGGGCGGCCACACGTCGGGGCGGCGCAACGCCATCAGCAGGTAGATGGACGCCGTCCACGGACCGATGCCGGGCACGCGCACCAGCAACTCGGCGGCCTCGGCGTCGGGCATCCGCGCCATCCGGGTGAGCGGGAGCGAGCGGTCCGCCACGCGATCGGCCAGCGCGACGATGTACGCGGACTTCTGCCGGGTCACACCCAGCGACTGCAGCGCGGCCACGCCCGAGCGCCGGACGATCGCGGGCGTCATCCCCCCGAGCGCCCGCTCGATCCGGGCGTACATCGTCGCCGCCGCGGCGAGCGACACCTGCTGCTCGAGGATGATCTGCACCAGCGTGGCGAACCCGCGCGGCCGCCCCCACATCGGCGGGTGCCCGTGACGCGCGACGATCGCGGCCAGCCCCGCGTCGGCCGCTGCGAGCGCGCGCACGCCCTGCCGCAGCGTGGCGTGGGTGAGCGTTTCGGGAGCGGAGGTGACGAGCACGCCGGAGTGACGGAACGGGTGCGCGAGTGCGTGAGTGCGCCAGTGCGTGGAGGACCCAAGCTCTCGCCGCGCGCGCCGATGCGCCAGTGGCGGCGTGCGAACCCGCCCCTTCGCCGCCGCTGGACCCTGCGCACGGGGCGGCTGAAGCCACGGCTACCGACGGCCGAAAGCCTCGCCGACGCGCGTGATCCCGAGATCACGGCAGGGCGAGACCCGTCGCACGCACCGCCGCCGCGTCCGTGCCGCCGCCGGTAGTCCGCGAAGGCGCCGCGAAGGCGGACTGCGTGTAGTCGTTGCAGCGAATTCATTCGCCTCTCCGCCACATTCCCCCGCGGCCGGGGCCCTTTCACGCCTCGAAGTTCCACTCGCGCGGCGGGAGCGAGCGGATCATCTGGCGGACGGGGGCGCCGGCGAGCGACGCTATCTGGCGGAAAGCGCGGCCGCCGCAGTTGCACTCGGCCGCGTCGAAGCCCACGGCGATGCGCTCGTAGAAGCGGCCGGTCGCCGACGAGCGGTCGTACGAGTTGCCGCGCAGGAAGACGGCGCCCTGTTCCGCCGCCTGGCCGCAGACGGCGGCCACCAGCGCCAGCGCCACGCCGTGCCCGCGGCTGCCGGGCTCCACGTACAGGTCGGCGATCAGCGCGCCCTTCGCCGCCCAGTGCAGGTCGTAGACGGGGTCCCAGGCGACGAAGGCGAGGGCGCGGCCGTCGCGCTCCGCCAGCAGCACGCGGTGGCTGCCGTCGCCGCCCAGCACGTCGCGGCGCAGCTCCGCCGCGGTGGTGCCGCGATGGCCGGGGTGCCGCTCGCGCAGGTAGTCGGCGATCAGCCGGGCCAGCGCGTCGGCGTCATTCGGCGCGGCGGGGCGAATCCGCATGGTCAGCTCTCTCCGGAGGGTTCGCGGGTGCGCGGCGCGAGGTCCAGGTACCAGATCAGCTGAGCCTCGTCGGGCAGGCCAGGGTAGGCGAAGCGGTCGATGGTGCCCAGCTCGCAACCCATCCGCGCATAGAACCGGCAGGCGGGCACGTTGATGGTCTGCGTCTCGATCTTCAGCCACCGGCACCCCTGCCCGCGCGCCCACGCCGCCGCCGCGCGGAAGAGCGCCGCGCCCACGCCGTGCCCGCGCGCGCCCGGCGCCACGCGAAGGTCCCAGAGCACGGCCAGGTCGCGCCGCCCTTCCAGCATCTCCACCCCCGGCGTGTCCCACGCCACCACCGCGCCGCCGGCGGGCCGCCCGGCGGACCATGCCTCGAACACGCGCCAGCGGGACACGTCGAAGCGGTGGGCCCAGCGCTGCGGCCGCTCTTCGCCCTGGTCGTAGTCCTTCACCCACGGTTCGTCGAGCGTGCGCTCGGTCATCCACAGCCCTTCGTACCCGCGTTCGCGAGCCTCCACCTCGAGCACGCTGCGCACCTCGAAGGCGATGGGGATGCGGGCGTACTCGTCCATTTCGCCCAGCGGCCCGTCCGTCACCGCCACCTCGCGCACGGGGACCTCCACCGCCGCGGGGAGCACGGCGGCACCCGCGGAGCCGGGCGACGGATCGGGGTCGCCCGGTCCGCGGAGGTCGAAGTACCAGAGGAAGCGAGGCTCGTAGAAGTCGTCGTCGGCGTTCTCGCGGTCGTCCGGCTCATCGTCCTCGTCCGGGGCGGCGAAGCGGTGGATGGCGCCCAGCTCGCAGCCGCGCTGGAGGAAGAAGCCGGGACCGTCGGTGTCGTAGGCGGTCGTCTGGCTGATCAGCCAGCGGCACCCCCGGTCGCGGGCCCACGCCGCGGCCGCGCGGAACAGCGCCTCATCGACGCCGGGAACGTAGTCGGGCCGCCGGGCATGGCGGAGGTCCCAGAGCACGGCCCGGTCGCGGCGGCCGCGCAGCAGCGCGAGGCCCGGCGTGTCGAAGGCCACCACCGCGCCGCCCAGGCGCCTGCGCCCGCTCCGCGCGGTCAACACGCACCAGTTGCGCACGTCGTGCTCGCGGCTCCAGCGCAGCGGGCGCGCAAGGAAGCGGTCGGTGCGGCGCCGTCTCCAGGCGATCGCCCACTCCTGCACCAGCGCCAGCCCGCCCAGGCCGCCGTCGCGCGCGACCACGTCGATCATCCCCAGCGACGTGTCGTCCGGCGGCATGCGCGCGTACCAGCGCAGGTCGCGCAGCGGCCCGGCGGTCACCACCACGTTCCTGCGCACGGTCTCCACCGCCTCGCCCAGGGTGGCGGGGAGAAAGTACGGCTGGATGAGATCGCCGGCGGCCCACACCTCGTCCATCGTCCACCAGCGGTGCGCACGGATCACCTGGCGCTCCTCGGGCGTCCAGAAGCCGGCGCTGGGCTCGCCGCCGGCGCAGGGCACCAGCACGTAGCGCTCGATCCACCGCACCCGCGTGCCGTCGGCCAGGGCGTAGACGTGGCTGCGCCCTTCCAGCGACGGCCCCGGCTCGGCACGCAGGCCGGTGCGTTCGACCGCCGCAAGCACGTCGGCGTCGGTGGCGTCCTCTCCCGCCGCGAGCTGGGCCTGGGCGGCGGACCAGAAGGGCAGCCGGCCGGGCGGATGGTAATGGAACAGCAGCAGCCGCTCCGCCGGATCCACGATCACCAGCCGCGCCGACACGCGCACCGGCAGGCCGGGCTCGTACCCCGTCTCGATCGGGTCGCCGAAGGGGATCATCGCGCGCCAGGAAAAGGAACTCGCGTCCACCGCCGGGAACGCCCGCAGCCCGGGATCATCCCGGCGAGGCACGTCTCGTTGGTGGCGCGCACCTGGTCCAGGCCCGGCCACCGCCCGTGCTGCTCCAGCCGTTCATCATGCGGACGATACGGGCGGGGGATGGACAGGAGTTTCACCATCACCGGTCTCCATCGAGATAAACGGTCGTCACGTGCACGCGAACCGCTCGGGTGGCGCCGATCCGTTCCTCCGTCACGACCGGTCGGAGCGGGTGCGAAGTGCGCGCGGCGGGTCCGTCAGACGTGCTGGTGGCGCTCACCCGTGGCTGCTCCCGCGGGGCGCGCGGAGATCCGAACCCATTTCGACGAGACCCTCCCATGTCCGATCCGATCCAGGTGCTGATCCTCGCCTCCGACCCCGTCGGGAGCTCGGTGGGGCTGCGCATCGACCATGAGATCCGCCGCGTGATCGAGGTGACCCGGAACGGCCGGGCCGTGAGAGAGCTGAAGATCGCCACCGCCCTGGCCGTCAGCCGCGAGGACCTGGTCCACGCGCTCCTCGAGCACCGGCCCCACATCGTCCACTTCGCGGGGCACGCGGACGGGGAAGGGATTTTCCTGGACAATTGGGACAAGATGCTGCCGGGGCAGCTGATCGAGCTGATCACCACCTTCCCCGAGGTGCGGGCGGTGGTGCTGAACGCGTGCAAGGGTCTCCCCGTCGCGCGGGCGTTGAGCGCCGTGGTGGACTACACGGTGGCGATGGAAGCCGCCATCGGCGACCGGACGGCGGTCGACTTTTCCGGGGCTTTCTACGCGGCGCTGGCGTTCGGGAACACCGTCCGCTTCGCGTTCAAGGCGGCGCGCGCCTCCATCGCCCCCGATCCCGACGAGACGCATCCCGAGCCCCAGCTGCTGGAGCGCCCCGGCGCCGCCGAATGGCCCACGCAGCCGCCGTCCGCCGGGGAGCCCGTGGTGGCCCCGGCCGCATGGGTGAAGCAGGAACACGCCGTCGAGGACGTGGAGGTGGGAGGGGCCGCGGAGCTCGAGAACGATGCGGCGGTGGCGCCGGGCGGGACGGATCAGAACATCGCGGTCCGCCGAACCAAGATCGAGGGTTCGCTGTCGGCGGTGAACCGGGTGAAGAAGTAGGCGCGTTCCGCCGTCCGCCGCCCGCCTCCGGCGTGACGTGGCTCCAACTCACAAGAGGGTTTTCCGATGAGCAACCTGACCTTCGACCAGAACCTGATCCGCAAGCACACGCCCGAGCCGCTGGAGGGGCACAACGTGGTGGTGCTGGAGCGCTCGGGCGAGGCGGGCGAGAAGTTCCACTCCGTGCTCGAACCCGGCGGCGATCCGCTCAGGCCGGGGATCCTGGCCATGATGCTGGGCAGGCCCAACGTCTACTTCGCCTTCGCCGTCGACGCGTCGCGCGACCGGCCGCTGGAGTTCGACGAGCGCGTGCACATGGCCGAGCGCGCGCACGAGTTCCATCTCTACTTCACCCTGTGGTACCGCGTGGGCGACCCCAAGCTGCTGGTGGCGACGCGCGACCAGGATCCGCTGGAGCGGGTGCGGAAGAAGGTGGCCGAGGTGGTCACCGAAGAGATCGCCGAGCTCTCGTGGGCCGAGGTGTGGCACTCGTTCCGCCCGGCGAGCGAACGGGTGGTGCGCAGCACGCTGGTGGAACTGAAATCGTACGCCCGCGACTTCGGCATCACCATCACCTCGCTGAAGCTGAAGGCCGGCTTCGACCCGGGCGTGGCCGACACCGACCGCGACATCCACGCGGCGCGCGAGCGCGGGCGGCTGCTGGGCGAGCGCATGGCCGTGGCGGACGAGCTGAAGAGCCGCAGGGCCGAGCTGAGGCGCGACGGCGCCGTGCGCGACCGCGAGGCCAGGGCCGACGCCGCGAGAGGTCGGATCGAGGACATCATCGTGGGCAAGTACGAGGACTTCCTGCGGGACGCCCACAACGTGGATGACGTCGGCTACGTGTATCGCTCGCTCGCCGCCGGGCCGGGGGGCGACATCCTGGCCGGCGCGCCGTCCAACGGCGCACACCTGCCCTCGAATGGCCACACGGCGCCCGTACTGCCGGCGGGCGTGGCCGCCGTGGCGGGCGACCACCTGCCCGGCGTGCTGAACGAGCTGATCACCCTCACGCAGACGATCGACACCCAGATCCAGCGCCACCAGGTCCGCGCCGCCGTTCTCCACGTGGTCGCGGCGGTGCTCGCCGACGATTCGCCGCAGCCCACGCCCGCGCAGACGGGGTTCGCGCGGCAGGCTCAAACGGCGATCGCCAGCGCCACGCACCTGCCGCCCGACCGGCTGGAGAAGCTGGGCGAGCTGGCCGACCCGAAGGGGCTGCGGGCGCGTCTCCACGGGTCCTGAACGCACGACCGCGGCGGCGCGGCTCCACCTGCGGCCCGCCGCCCTGAAGCCACGAGCCTGACGGAGCCGTTCTCATGACGCTGGAAGAATTCACGCCGCCCGCCCCCGATCCCGCCGCCGCCCCCTCGCCCGACGCGGGGAGCGCAACGGCCGCACCGGACGGAGACCCTGCGTCGGGCGACACGGAGCAGGGAATCACCATCACCGGAACGCAGGTCGAAGGCAACCTGTCGACGTCCAACTCGGCGTTCTACGGCGACGTCTACTACATGATGGCCGAGCAGCGCCGCGCTGCCGTGCGGCCGTTCAACTTCGCGCACGGCGAGGCGGTGAAGAAGGCCCAGGAGCAGTGGGCGGCCGAGCACTTCCCCGGCGGCGAGGACGAGGCGGCGGCGCTGGTGCGGCAGCTGGAGCAGCGGCGCGTGCTGGTGCTGAGCGCCGAGCCCGGGGCACGCAAGGTGACGGCGGCGATCCACCTGGCCATGCGCCTGCGCGAGCGCGGCGCGTGCACCGGGAGCACCCTGGTGTTCGCCCCGGTGGACCGGCACGTACAGGTGGACGTCCACACCCTTCCCGACAAGCACCCCGAGCTGAAGGACCGGGTGGTGATCTTCCGCTACCCCCTGTCCCGCGGGAACCCCTACCTGGGCAAGGCCTTCAGGGAGGCCGAGCGCGCGGAGTGGGAGCAGCTGGCCGAGCTGCTGCGCGAGCGCAACGCCTTCCTGGTGTTCACCGCCACCCCGGCCGAGACCGAGCGCGCCTGCGGAACGGTGAAGGGGGTGCTCCACCCGCTGCACCCCCACCCGCCCGAGGTGCTGTCCACGCGCCTGGACCGGCACCTGGCCGCCCTGCGCGAGCGGGGCGAGGCGCCGGCCGAATCGCTCGACGCGCTGCTGGGCTTCCGCGAGGCGCTGGTGGGGCAGTTCTCGTACACGACGCAGCTGTCCGACTTCGTGCATTTCTTCATCGACCTGGGCCAGCCCGCGCCGCGCGTGGAAGAGGCGCTGGCGCGGTTCCGCAGCACCGGCAGCCGCCTGAAGCAGGGGCTGGGCGAAGACTTCGAGTCGTGGTCGTTCGGCCTGGCGCTGGCGCTGGCCCAATGCACCCCGGACGCGCGCGCCATCGCCTGGGTCGACTTCGACCGCCTCCGGCGCCACCTGCGCCGGTGGCTGCAGCGCGACCTGCAGATCACCAGCGGCACGCGCGACGAGCCGGCCGTCGACGAGCCCAGCGAGGTGAGCCTGGAGCTGTCGGACGAATCGCTGCTCACGCGCAGCCGCGCGCGGGTGGAGAAGGACCCCGCCACCCTGGCCGACGTGATCGGCTTCTGCGACGGCCGCTCGCCGCAGGCCGTCTGGCGGACGCTGCTCGAGCGCAACCGGCGGGTGCTCACCGCCATCCTTCCCCGGCTGCGCGAGCTGGCCGAGCGGCAGGACGCCGACGGACGCAGCGTGAGCGTGCTGGCCGCGCAGATCATCGGCCGCATCGGCGAGATCGACTGCGAGCGGGTGATCGCGCCCATGGCCGAGCACTGGGCCGCGTCCGCCAAGGGCCGCAACCACGGCCTGGTGGGGGCGATGTTCGAGGGCGTGCTGGGGAGCGACGAGCCGCGGTACCGGGCGCTCTGCCTGCAGCATCTCAAGAGCATGCACACCGGAAGCGCCGAGGGGCGCGGCAAGCAACGCGTGGTGGCCGCGGTCGCCGCCTACTCGTGGGTGGGCTACTACGACTTCGCGCTGGCCATGCGCGAGCTGTACGCCATCCTGCGCACGCACCTGGTCCCGTGGATCGAAGACGCCACCCGGGTGTCGCGGCTGGTGTCCACCATCCAGCACCAGATCGAGCGCGCGGCCGCGAAGGAGAAGGAGATGGGCGAGGCGCGGGCGGTGCGGGAGTTCCTGCGCAACCTGGTGGAGCGGATCTACGGCGCGCGCGCCGACCTCTTCCTGGGGATGCAGTTCTCGCTGGTCTCGCTCTGCGAAACGCAGGGAGTGGCGCCCGTGCTGCGCGAGCTGCGCGACTGGATCCGCTGGGGCGGGCCGATCACCGGGGTGCTGATCGCGCTGATGTTCCTGCACGAGCGCGGCATCGCCAACCAGCTCCGCGAAGACCGTACGGAGTTTCCGCTGGGCGAGGGCGCGCCCCCCGCCAGCTGTGGCCAGTTCGTGCGCGCGCTGGCGAACGGGGAGGACGACGTCTACCAGGCGGTCCGCTTCCTGGGGGACGTGCACGAGAGCGTGAACGCACGCTCGGCCACCGAGGCGGTGATGCGCCAGCACTTCCGCGAGCGGCTCCAGGCGCACCTGCTGGAGTGGATCCGCGAGGCCGTCCCCGCGCCCGAGCTGGCCGCGCCCATGCGCAGCCTGGTGGAGCAGCTTTCACGCACCCACAGTGGAAAGATGCGTGACCTGGTCATGCAGCTGCTCAACGGCCCCGAGTTCAAGCGCGACCGGGAGCTGAGGGAATTCGAGGCCTCGCTGCGCCTGTGATCTCCCTGTGAATCCAGCCGCGCCGATCGTGGGAAACGACGGTGCATTCCGCGTCAAACCTGCGCTCGTCATCCTGGGGCTGAGGCTGACCACGCAGTCGTCGCGGAATGAGCGGGCGGTCGCAAGCCGAAGGATCTGTGGCCCGATGACGAGCCACGGAGATCGGCTCGAATGCACCGTTGATCGCGCACCCGTCTCGGCAAGGAACCGGCGAGTCAAGGATCATCCGGCGGGATACCCCAGCACTCAGCACTCAGCACTCAGCAGAGGCGCGCCAGCAGTTCCAGCGCGTTGGCGGTGGCGGCGCCGAGGGTGGTGTTGTCGAAGATGCACCATACGGGGACGCCGCGTCCGCGCAACGCCGCGATCCGGCCCGCCAGCGCGTCCAGGTACGCCGGCTCGTAGGCCGAGTAGTACATCCGCGGCGAGCCGTGCAGGCGGAAGTAGGCCAGACCCGGCCAGCCGCCGGGCTCGTCCGCGCCCGGCGCGCGCACCGGGTCCGCGGCCACGCGCGCGACGGACGCGGCGGCGAGCAGCGCGCCGGCCTCGGGCGTGAACCAGGTGGCGTGTCGCGGCTCGCACGCCGCGGGTCCGTCGTGGCGCTCGCGCAGCGCATCGAAGAACGCGCCCGCCACCGCCGCGTCGAACGCCAGGCTGGGCGGCAGCTGAACCAGCACGCACCCCAGCTTCGGCCCCAGCAGCCCGACCTCGGCCAGGAAGGCGTCGAGCGCGGCGCCGGCATCCACCAGTCGCGCGGTGTGGGTGATGGCGCGCGGGAGCTTGGCGCTGAAGCGGAAGCCGTCCGGCACGCTGGCGGCCCAGCGCGCCCAGGTGGCCGCGCGGTGCGAGCGGTAGAAGGTGGTGTTGATCTCCGCGGCGGGGAGGACGGCGGCGTAGCGTTGCAGGTGGCTTCCCTCGGCGGGGAAGCGGGGCTGTACGTCGCGCGGCAGCGTCCACCCCGCGGTGCCGACGCAGAGCGGCGCGGTGGGCGGCGTCATCGCGCGGCCTTCGCCGGCGGTTCAGCGGCGGGCGTGGTGACGACGATCGTCACGCCCGCCGCCGCTTCCAGTCCATCGGCACGTGGACGCGCAACTTCGGCGAGCCGTTCCATTCGGGGTGCAGGCCGTGCGCGCGCAGCACGTCCACGATCTCGCGGCCCACCGCGGCCATCGCCTCGTCGCCCTCGGCTACGGATTGGTAGCCCAGGTGCACGCCGCCGCCCTCCACCGCGCAGTCGGTGTCCTGCTCATGGTAAAAGGTGCAGCCGCGGACCACGCGGCCCTCTGCCCTGGCTTCGTCCACCTCGCCCCAGATCTCCTGGCTGCCGCAGTTGTTGCAGCAGCTGAAGTGCTGCCGCGCCACGATCCCGCGCTCCTCCAGCGCGGCGAAGGCGGCGTCCAGCCGGTCGCAGTCGGTTTCGGCGGGCCAGGTGGCCTGCGCGCGCGCGTGTGCGGCGAGTGCCTCTTCGGTCAGGCGCTCGGCCGCGGCCTCGAGCGCAGCGGGCTCCACCCGGTCCTGGAACGCGTCCACTGCGGACTGCTCCACGTCCCACGCCTCCAGGAACCCGGCCTTCACGTCCGTTTCGATCTGTTCGCGCAACTCGTCGATCACGTCGTCGAGTGGCCTGAATTCGTTCTCCATGGATCGGTCCTCCGCATGAAGAGGATGAGATGGGCGCCGCTCCGGCAGGGATGCGGACGGCGGCCGACCCAGCGCCCGCCGCGGAAGCCCGGCCATGCCGCCTACCCGCGGACCATGGCCCGCACGAACTCCTGCGTGTTGGGTTGGAACCGCGCCAGCTCGTCGTCCGTCACCAGGCGCAGCCGGGCCATCACGGCCAGGATCTGGTCGGCGGTGGAGCGGCGGAAGTCGTTGAAGGCCCACGCCACCTCCTTGTCGCCGTCGTGGACGGCCTGGAACAGGCGAAGGTAGCGCTCGTGGTTGGTGCCCGGGCCCTGCATGGCCTTCTGGCTCTGTTCCATGATCCGCCCGCAGAGCCGCTCCAGCGCGGCCTCCCTCACCTGGCGGAAGATCTTCCATTCGGCTTCGGTCATGCTCCCCTCCGGCGATCGATCGACAGTATCCGAGGGCCGCAAGGTGGTTGGACACGCCACCATCCGCCAGTCCCGCGCGCCCGTGGAAGCCCTGGTCCAGGCTCCGGGCCCCTCATCCTCACCATGCGAGGCTTCTTCCGCGCGCCGGAGCATCGGCTGGATCGCTAGCCGGTAGTCCGCGCAGGCGGACTTCGTGTGGTTGTTGCAGCGAAGCAGCGAATTCATTCGCCCGCCGCCCCCGCGGGGCCCTCTCCCTGGCGTCCAGGCGCGACTGCGTCGCGTCCTGAACGCCTGTCCCTCCCCCAAAACAGCCTGGGGGAGGGACCCCGGGGGCGCTTCGCGCGGCTACGTCGCGTCTCCACGAGGCGTCTTCCGCGCGCCGGAGCATCGGCTGGATCGCTAGCCGGTAGTCCGCGCAGGCGGACTTCGTGTGGTTGTTGCAGCGATTCATCCGCCCCGGCCGTCACATCGTCGCTCCCAGCGCGCCCGAGAAGTATTCGCGCACCACCTGCGCGTGCAGCGGGAACGCAAGCTCATCCGACGCGGCGCGCACGATTACGCGCTCCGACGCCTCGGCGGAGGGGGTGAACGGCGGCAGGGCGGCGGAGGCGAGCGCGGGGGCCAGCACGAAGACCAGGAGCGTGCCGTCTGGCGCGGAAAGGACGCGTGCCGCGCGCAGGGTGGACGGGTCGATGACGATCCCGGTCTCTTCGCGCAGCTCGCGCGCGGCGGCGTGCTGCCACGTCTCGCCCGCGTCGATGAAGCCGCCGGGGAGCGCGAGCCTGCCCGCCGGCGGGATGGCGCGGCGGACGGCGATCAGCCCATCATCCACCGGCTGCAGCACCACGGCCACGGGGACCGGGTTGAGATACGACGTGTTGCCGCACGCCGCGCACCTTCGCGGCCACGGCTGGCCATCGGTGAAGCGGGCGCCGCAGTACGAGCAGTGGCGGTTCTTCTCCATCCCCCTACGCAGGTTCGAGCGGATGAATGAGCCGGGGAGCGACGTCGACCGGGATGCGGGCGGCGTGCCGGCGTGGGCGTGCGACCACGGATGGCTGGTGCGGCGCGGTCCGGCGGCGCCCACCGTGACCGCGGTGACGCGCGCATCGGGCCAGGCGCTGCACTCCGACCCGGGTGTGTTCTGGCTGATCGGGCGGGACGGGCGCGTCGCCCGGCGCTACGAAGGGGGCGAGTGGGGGATCGACGACGAGCTGGGCGCCACCGTCTACGTCGTGGAAGAGGGCGTGCTCCTCGAGATCACCGCGCAGCAGCACTTCCGCGGCGGCGACGCGGTGCGCGAGACCATCGTCATCCCCCACCTGCGCCCCGTCGCGGACGACGACGCCCAGGCCGGGCTGATCATCGCCGATGCCATCCTCCGCGAGGAGCGCGAAGAGGCGGAGCGCGCCGAGGCGTCCGTGCGCGCCGGCCGCGGCCGCGTCGCCGCCATCCCGGGCGCGGACGAGCGGTACGAGCTGGGGGACGACTTCGACCGCGCGCAGGAGCTGCTGCTGCGCCAGCTCGCCGCCTTCGACGCGCCGGAGACGGAGGCGGCGCTGCGGGCGCTGGCGGCGTTCGGACGGCTGTACCGCGCCGCGCCGGAGGGATGGCGCCCCGCGCTGGCCTGGGCCGGGGAGCCGCTGGTGCACGCCGCGCGGATCGCCGCGAACGACCCGTGGATCGCCCGCGAGGGCGACCACGCGTGGACGGACGGCGATTCCGCACCCGCCGCGGGCCCCGCCCGCGACCGGCCGGACACGTCGGATCTGCTGGAGACGCTGGAACGGTCCCGCCGCGACCTGGACGAGCGTGCCGGATGGGCCGACGACACCGACGCCCGCAATACCGCCATCGCCCTGCGCCAGGCTGTTCGCGCGCTGGATGCGTCGCGGGCTCGCCTCGGCCGCCTCCGCTGACCGGGATCGGCTGCCCGGGCAACCACGGTCCGGTGCCGAGATCGACCACGGCGCCGGATCGAGATCGGTGGGACCGGTGGGGCACGCGGCGTGCGAGGTCGCGGGGAAGACTCTTCAACGGAGGAAAGGCCGGATGCCCGTGCAATTCCGCACCAGTGGGTGCCTGTGGAGCATCATCCTGTCGATCGTGCTCACGGTGCTGCTGAACCTGGCCGTGCGCGGGTGCAGCGGCGGCCCGTCGTGGTGAGCGGAGGATTGGGTCGGACCTTCAGAAAGCGGTAGGATCGACAACCTCGCGACCAGGAGCACGGCGGCATGCGTATCCTGCTCTGCGCAATCCTGTCTCTCGGCGCCACCACCTGCGGTAACCACCTCCCCGCCGCGCGGGCGAGCCAGTCGGCCGCCGTTGCAAAGCCGTGCTCCGCATGGACCGCCCCCAGGGCCCCGGAACACCCGGCTGACTCGATTCGCGCGGTGTTCATGGCACTGGACGACCGTCTCGACACGTCCATTTCGCAGCAGCGGGCGTTCTTCGACACATTCCGGATGAACGCGGTCGTGGTGCACAGCATCGTGGGCTACCGGTCGCTGCACTCTTCCCGGACCGCGAACCGGGTGAGACAGGCCGCATACCTGCTGCACAACCGTCCCCCCGGCACAGCCGTCTACATCGGTCTCGCGTACGCCGAGAAGTTCAACTCCGACGAACTCAGCCCGGCGGACGTCCAGTTGGCGATCGACCAGGACCTGGCCGCGGCGGCCGAGCTGCGCAGGGTGGCGGGCACCGACACCAGCCGCATCGCCGGATGGTACCTCTCGCGCGAAATCCACAACTTCAACCTGGTCCCCCCGGCGCGGCAGACGGAGCAGGTGAAACGGATTCGTGCCTACCTGGAAGGTGTCGCCGGCGCGCTGCATCCCAGGGGGAAGGTGCTGATCTCGCCGTACTTCGTTCCCAAGGTCCGTCCACGCGAATCTGAGCTGCTCGGGCCCGCCGCCACGGGGGCGCTGTTCGCCCAACTGGTGCGGCGCACCGGCGTTACCGACGTGCTGCTGCAGGATGGCGTCGGCGTTCGCAACAGCCCCGACCACCAGCTCGAGTGCAGGTGGCCGGATGCCGCGGACTACATTCCGATCGCGGCGCGATACGCCGAGGCCGTGTCCCGATCGCTTCCCGACAGCGTGACGTTCTGGTCGAACCTGGAGGGCTTCGTCCAGGATTCCGATCGCCCCGTCGACGTACAACGCCGGTTCGCGCAGCAGCTCTCCGTCGTTCCGGCCGGCCGGCCCCTGGTCATGTACGATGCGGCGCAGTGCAAAGCCGTGGGTGTGTGCGCAACGCGGCCCAGACCGTAGCGCGCTTGCTCACCCCTCCGGCGCCAGCAGGTTGGCGTCGCGGGCCAGCACCCAGCGGCCGTCGGGGAGGCGCTGGAAGATGCTGAGGGTGTGGCCGCGGCGGCGGGTGGGCTCGCCGCCGTCCACGGGCGTCGTCACCACGCGCAGCTCCGTCCAGCACCACGCCCAGTCGCCGGTTACGTGGACCTCGCGCACGTTCGACTCGCCCTCGACGCGGAAGGGCGGCGGAGGAGCGTCGGCGGCCGCCTCGAACACCTCCTTTCCGAACGGGGGCTTGCCGGGGACCAGGAAGACCGCGTCGTCGGCCATCAGGCTCAGCACGGTGCGGCCGTCGCCCGCCGCGGTGCTGCGCATCCAGGTGGCGATCACCTCGCGGATCGCGCGCTCGTCGTCGCTCATCACCCGATCCGCTCGTCTGCCGTGGGGCCGTACATCTGCGGAACCGGCACCTCCACCAGGCGCAGGTAGACGCCGAGCTGCGCGCGGTGGTGCACCAGGTGGTTGATCACGCTGGTGCGCAGCATCAGGTAGCGCGTGGTGCTCTGCAGCACCTTTCCCGCGGCCTTCGTGGTCCACGCCACGCGGAAGTCGTCGTCGCCCGCGGCGGCGATCGCCTGGCGGCCGGCGGCGGCGTTGCGGTCGAACTCCTCCAGCAGCGTGGCGGTCTTTTCGATGGTGTAGCCGGGGAACTTCGGGCCGTCCACCGGGGCGAAGTCGATCTCCGTCTGCGTCAGCACCAGCCGCGCCCACCCGGGGAGCCGCGCCACCAGCTGTGCCAGGTGCGCCATGGGAAACGACTTCTCGTGCGGCTTCCACTCGCCGCGTTCGTCGGGGACGCGCTCCAGCACGCGGCGGGTGGTGGCGATCTCCTGGTCCCACTCGGGAAGCAGCAACTCGGCGATGGACATGGCGCCTCGGCTCGGGAGGGGTGTGTGCCGCACGTCCCACGGAACCGGCCAAGCGTAGGCCGCGTGCGCCGGACGGTCAAGGCCGCCGCGGTCGTTCCGAATCCCCAGGCCATGACTCGCCGCCGAGTCTGATTTGGGTCACACGGAGGAACGGAGGGCAACGGAGCAGCGGAGAACAACGGAAACGCGGAGAACCCGGCCTGGCACCAGGCGCAGTTCTCCGCTGCTCCGTTGATCTCCGCTGCTCCGTGTGACCCCGCGGTTGGGGATTCATCCCCCCCAGAACGACCGAGGGGCCGCCCGGCAGCGGCCCCTCGTCGTTCAGCACTCAGCACTCAGCACTCCCTACAGCGAGTTCACGTACGCCACCACCGCCGCCTTCTGCGCCGTGGTCAGGTTGTTGAACCGCGTGCGGGCGTTGGAGCCCTCGCCGCCGTGCAGCGAGACGGCCTGCTCGATGGTGGCCGCGGCGCCGTTGTGCATGAACTGCTCCATGAAGCGCGCGCCCATCAGCGGCTCGGTGCGGAACTCGGTGGTGAAGGCCTGGTCCAGGCAGATGTCGGCGGTGCTGGTGCCCATGTTGTGCAGCAGGAAGTCGCTGAACGGGCGGATCGTCTTGTAGCTGAGCGCCGCGATCCCCACGTCGGTGGTGGTGTACTGCGGGGTGTGGCAGCTGGTGCAGCCGATGCTGCTGAACAGCGACTTGCCCGTGGTCGCCTCGGCGGTGAGCGGAACCGCCGGCGGCGGCGCCAGGAAGATCACGAACGAGTTCAGGTCGTCGAAGTCGGTGTTGCTGATCTCCGGCTCCGGCGTGGGGTCCGTCCCCGCGGGAAGCGCCATCCCGCCGAAGTTGTTCTCGGTCAGGTTGAACTTGTTGGTGATCCCCATCTCGTTCAGCAGCGCGCCCGCGTTGAAGAGCGTGATGCTCCCCTCGTTGGCCTTCTTGCCGAACTTGCCGATGTCGCCGGCCGCCGTGCGGTGCGCGTACCCCGAGATCCCGTCGCCGTTGTAGTCGTACGGGTCTTCCTGGTACACGATGTCGGCGTTGGCGATCGCCGCGATCAGCCCGAAGCCGAACAGGTCGGGCGTGGTGCGGAAGCCCTTGTTGTGCGCCGTGGTGGGGAACGGCTCGCTGCTCAGCCCCGTGGCCGCCAGCAGCTTGGGCGTGACCGAGTCCTGGTGCACGAAGCCGCCCTTGGAGGTGAGCGGGTTGCAGGTGCCGTCGCTGCGCACCACGCTGAAGTGCGTCTCCACCTCGTCGCCGGTGCCGCCCAGCACGCCGGAGTTCTCGCCGTGGCACTCGGCGCACGAGCTGGCGTTGAACGCAGGCCCCAGCCCGGTGCTCTGCGTGAAGGTGCGCTCGAAGATCGCCTTGCCGCGGGTGAACGCCGCGAGTTGGGTGGTGGTGAGCCCCGGCACCGGGTCGCCCAGGCTGCTGGCCGTCACCACGCGGCGGGGCGCGGAGGGTGCGGCGGTCGTGGGGTTGCTCAGGTCGTCGGTGCACGCGGCGACCAACAGGCCGAACAACAGCGTGAGTGGAACGGTTGCCGCGCGACGCATGCGACCTCCCGTGTACCGTGTGAGTGGCCGTGCTCAGGCTCGTTGTGGCGCGTAGGGATCTAGCACCGTCGCTGGCGGTGCGCTGCCGGGCGCACCTTTCCAGCGGCGGTGGCGCACGGGCACAACGGTGCCCCGCCAGCCGTGGGGGCGACGCGGCCGGGGGGCGGATCGGGCACTCGGGGGAGCGGCCTGGGGCTCAGCCTGGCGAACTGCCGGCGGTTCGGAAGCGCTGGCGGTTCGGGCGGGCGAACAGGCGCGCGGCTCGGGGGTGCACGGTCCCGTCTCCCGGGTCCGTCGCATGAGGGTGATGCACATATTAGGAATCGATTACTCCGCAGTCAATGATTTCGTGTCAGGAACCGTGTGACGCACTGGACAAAATCGGCCTAAGCGGATGCGCTCCTTGACCTTGCCACCGTGGCGGGAAACGGGCGATCCCGACGCTGCCACGCCGTCTGGTGTTCCCCCCGGCGTACTGCGGAAGGATGCGGCTGCTATCGCGCGCTTCGTCCCCGTCCACCGGATCGCGGACCGGTTCCGGCAATTCCACCCGCGGCTCGCCGCGGGGAAGACGCGGTAGCCGCGATGCCCGGTGAACACCGCCACCTCGCGCAGCCCGGGGTCGAACAGGTGAGGCGAAGCGGGAACCAGGCCGGCGAGCCGTCGGGAAGGCCAGGCGCACCTGCGGTCGGTGTGGCGGGCCATGGCTGCGGCGGGTGAACGGATGTTCGCCGCGGTACGGATCTTCCCTGCGGCGGCAGGCATGGACAAAGACGATTCAACCAGACGCGCACAAGGACGCCGCCGCGCGGTGGCGCTGGGCGCCGTCGCGGGGGCCGCCGCCGCGGGGTTCGCCGCGCTGGCCGCCGCCGTGGCCCGCCGCGACACCGCTCGCGTGGACGAACAGGTGCGCAAGGCGACCGCCGCCGACCCGGATGGTGACACCGCCGAGGCGGCCGAGTCGATCAAGTACGCCGGCAAGTGGTACACCTACATCCCCGCCGCGGCGGCCGCCGGCGCCGCGGTGCTGGTGGCGCGCGGCGAGGAGCGCGGCGGACGCTCGCGGCGGGTGGGCGCCGGGGCGCTGATGCTCACCGGCACCGTGTGCACCGCGCTGAACCCCGCCTTCGACCGCCTCCTTCCGCAGCCGCCCGCGCCGCCCGGGCATCCGTCGCGCACCAAGCCCGTGTTCCCCAGCGGCCACGCGTTCGGCCCCGGCGCCGTGTCGCTCGCCGCCGCCTACGTGCTGTCGCGCGAGGGGATCGCGCCGGCCGCCGTCGCCTTCCCCGCCGCGCTGGCGGTGCCGGTGGTGACCGCGGGCGGGCGGATGCTGGTGCAGAAGCACTGGGCGAGCGACGTGGCCGGCGGGCTGCTGGGCGGCATCGCCGTCGCCGCGCTCTGCCTGAGCGCCTACGAGGCGGCGCGGGTGTAAGGACGAATTTTCATTCGGAGCCAGCGGAGTCAACGGAGTCGGTGCCGTAACGGTTCGGGAAGCCTCGCGCCGTTTGTGAGGCTTATCCTCCTTGTTGCTGCGGCGCTGCGGCTTCAGCCGCCGCCCCGGGGCCGTGGAGGAACGCCCGGGGCGCGCGATCGGGTGAATCCCCACGGGTGATCGGCGTTCTTCCTGTCACTCGCGCGGCCGCCGGATCGTTCTCGTGCTACTATGTCCAGAGCGGCTCCATCCGTCTTCCGCGCGGGTGGTGCCGCCGGTACGATTGTTCATCCCGCCAGCGAATCCCGTCTCCGGATCCACCTGACGCAGTCCCGTGGAGGCCACGATGATCGCCCGAACCCCGATCCTGCTCCTGGCGGCGCTGCTGGCCGCGTGCAAGGGCGGCGAAGACCTCACCCAGATCCCCACCACCAGCGTTCCGCCCGAGGCCACCGCGTGGATCAAGGCGAACGCCATCCCGTTCACCACCTCGCAGGCCGGCGGCCCGTACGCGGACCTGATGCCGGTGAAGAACGTGGTGGGCGGCGCGCGTCTGGTGTCGCTGGGCGAGGCCACGCACGGCACCCGCGAGTTCTTCGAGATGAAGCACCGGATGCTCGAGTTCCTGGTGCGCGAGATGGGCTTCAACGTGTTCGCCATCGAGAGCGAATTCGCCGAGGCCACCCGCATCGACCGGTACGTCCACACCGGCCAGGGCGACGCGCAGACGCTGCTGACCGGCCTCTATTTCTGGACGTGGCGCACGCAGGAAGTGCTGGACATGATCGAGTGGATGCGGGCGTACAACGCCGACCCGTCGCACCCGCGCAAGGTGAGCTTCGTGGGCGTCGACACGCAGTTCCCCACCATGGCGATGGACACCGTGGTCGAGTACCTGCTGCGCGCCGACACCACCGCCGCGCGCGTGGCCGGCGAGCGCTACGCCTGCCTGCGGCCGTACTCCAACGACGCGCACGGCGGCCATTCCGAGGTCTACCGCCTGGCCACCGACGCGTACAAGGCCGACTGCCGCGCCCGGGTGCAGCAGGTGCACGACGACCTGGTGGCGAACGGCGCCCGGCTGCAGGCGGCCACCTCGCCCGCGGAGTACACCTTCGCGGTGCAGGCCGCGCGCGTGGCCATGCAGGGCGAGGAGGTGATCTCGGAGCGCGACAACACGGCGCGCGACCGGTACATGGCCGAGAACGCCGGATGGTGGCTGGAGCGGAACGGGGCCGACGCGAAGATGCTGCTGTGGGCGCACAACGCGCACGTGAGCACCCAGCCGGACTGGATGGGCTCGCACCTGCGGGCGCGCTACGGGCAGCAGATGCGGGTGTTCGGGTTCCGCTTCTACCAGGGCTCGTTCACCGCCGTGAACCTGGAGGGCGGCCCCTTCGGCACCTACTCGTTCGGCCCCGCGCCCGCCGGCACCTCGGAAGACTACCTGCACAGCGCCGGGCTGCCGCGCTTCATCCTGGACCTGCACGCCAACGCCGGCGCGCCCGGTGCCGCCTTCCTGCACGCGCCGCGGCTGGTGCGCGAGGTCGGGTGCTGCGTGCGGCCCAGCAACCCGTCGTTCGGGTACCAGCAGATCGTGCTGGCGGACGCGTACGACGCCCTCATCTACTTCGAGAACACCACCGCCTCGCGGACGCTCGCGCCGCGCTGGCCGTAGGCCGGCCGAGGCGCCGCCACTTCCTCGCCCAGACTGCCCGGTCCTCGCCGCGGACCGGGATCAGGCGCCGGCGGCTTTCAGCGCGCCGAGCAGCTCCATGGGGTCGACCTCGCGGCCGACCAGGTCGGCGTTCCAGTTGGTGCCCACCCGCTCGCCCGCCTCGGCCATCCCCGGCAGCCACGCCTCCATGAACTCGGCCAGGCCGATCGCGGCCGGCTCGTACTCGGCCCATTCCTCGCGGGCGCACTCCCCGGCGCAGGCGCGGTCCGACCAGAACGGCAGCACGTCCACCTCGCCGCCGGCATCCGGATCGTCATCCGCCGGGGTGGTGGAGGGGGCCACGCACCACCCTTCCTCGCCCTTCAGCCCCCATACCTGCCGTGACTCCACCACGCGGCGGATGAACCGCTCGTACGCCGCGCGTGCATCGGCCTCCAGTCCGAACATGAGTTTCGTCTCATCGGGTCACGGGGATGATCAGCAGCCGAACGTGGCGCCGCCGCGGGCGAACGCCTCGGCGAGGATGGAGCGGAGCCACGGCGGCATGGGGAGCGCGGCGGTCTCGGCGTGGCTGAAGAAGCGCGCCTCCACCGTCTCGTCGCCGTCCGCGCGCA
>DASSME010000132.1:0-3893 GCA_035689035.1 Longimicrobium sp.
GTGCTCCCGGTGGCTGAATAGGATCGACAAAGTGCGAGAAGCGGTGCCGGCGAAGATCGTTCGTACCGGAACAAGGGCCTGCTTGCCCCGCCCGATTGGTCGGAATCAAGGATTTCCGGATGAGAACGAATTCGCTGCAACCACACGAAGTCCGTCTTCGCGGACTACCGGCTGGGGCGCGGCGGCGATCCCCGCGCGCGCATCAGGCGCATCTTGCCCGCGATGGTGCCGCGGCCGCAGCCTCGCGCGGTTTTGCGAGGCTTCCTGTCGTTGTAGACCGCGGCTTCAGCCGCCTGGTGGCGTCCCCCAGAGATGGCACAGGCTGCCGGCGGCACGGCATCAGCCGCCCCGCGCACGAAGCCGCGTGCAGCCCCGCGCGGTTTGCGAGGGATTTCGCCGTCGTTGCTGCGACTTCGGTGGCCGGTGAGCGGGGCCGGGTCCTCGTGCTCAGTCCCCCTCGCCCCCGGCCCTGCGGAGCGGAGGCTCCTCCTCGGACGACGGGTTGGGGGCACCGCGGGCGGCGCCGCGCAGCACGTCGCGGATCACGGCGGCGCGGGCGTCGGCCTCGGCGGCCTGCTCCATGAAGCGCTGGTGCGAGTACTGGTTGCGCCGCACCTCCATCTTGCGCGCCATCACGCGCGCGAACGCCGCCCGCTCCTTCAGCGACTGGAAGGCGATCCAGAGCGCCTCCTCCACCTGGTCGGCCTGCTGGGCCATCAGGCTCTCGGGGCCGTACGCGTGCCCCACCCGGCAGCGGTAGCGCGCCAGCTCGCCCTCGCGCACCTCGAACAGCACTCCCTGGCACTCGGGGCAGCTGTACCCGCTGGGCTCGCCCGGGCGCTGGTCGGCGTGCAGCGCGTACGGCTCCATCTCGGTGATGTCGGTCTCGAAGCGGAGCAGGTCGCGCCCCACCTCGGGACGGTCGCCGTCGGGCACCGGCTCGGTCACCAGCCGCGCCAGCAGCGCCGGGATGCCGGCCAGCGGCACCGAGTGGTCCACCCGCACGTTGGCCAGCGCGCTGGACGGCATCCCCGGGTGCGCGGCGTCGGCGGGGTCCTGCACCACGGCCACCCCGCCGCGGCGCACCACGGCGCTCAGCCCCCCCGTCCCGTCGTCCAGGTTGCCGGTGAGCACCACGCCCACCACCCGGCGCCCGTACGCCACCGCCGCGCTGCGGAAGAGCGGGTCCACCGCCGGCCGGTGCCCGTTCTCGCGCGGCCCGCGCGACAGGCGGATGCGGCCGCGCTCCACCAGCAGGTGGAGGTCCGGCGGGGCCACGTAGATGCGGCCGGGCTCGATCGGGTCGCCGTCTTCGGGGTGCACCGCCGGGAGGGTGCCGGCCCGGGACAGGATGGCGGGAAGGCTGCTGGAGGCGTGCGGGGGAAAATGGACAACCACGAACACCGCCGCGGGAAAGCCGTCCGGGAGCGCCTCGACGATGCACCGGAGCGCCTCCACCCCGCCCGCCGAGGCGCCGATCACCACGATTCCGCGTGTTTCCACCGCTGCTCCGCCCCCCGCACTGAAGTGCCGGCGCCCGTGTTGGGGCGCCGGTGCCGCAAGAGGCATGCGACGGCGCCGCATGGCGTTGACAGCGCCCGGCGGGCCGCCATATTCCGCCAGGCGGGGTGTTCGCTCCGCGCCCCTCTCCACCCGCGGCCCCCATGCCCGCTCCGCGCGCGGCGCCCCACTCCGCGCCGCTGGCCGCCATCGGCGGGTCGGCGGGCGCGTTTCCCGCGCTGCTCGAGCTGCTGGGGGCGCTCCCTCGCCGGCTTTCCCGGCGCGCTGCTGGTGGTGGTGCGCCTGCAGCCCACCCGCCCCAGCGCCATCGCCGCCCGGCCGGCACCTGGTGGTGCGCGGAGGCGCACCACCGCGGCGGCACGGTGATCGCGCAGGACGCCGCCGGCGCGCGCCACCACGACATGCCCGCCGCGGCGATCGCCGCCGGCGCCGTGAGCCACGTGACCTCGCCCGCCCACGCGGCGGAGCTGATGATGAAACTGCTTGCACCCCGCCCCTGATGCCCAACGCCGCCGAAGCGCAGTTCGAAGCGCTGCTCGAGTTCCTGCGCGACGACCGCGGGTTCGACTTCACCGGCTACAAGCGCTCCACCCTGGGCCGGCGCGTGCGCAAGCGCATGCAGGAGGTGGGGATGGACGACTTTCCCACCTACCAGGCGTACCTGGAGCGCAACCCCGACGAGTTCACGGCGCTCTTCAACACCATCCTGATCAACGTCACCTCCTTCTTCCGCGACCCCGACGCGTGGGAGGCGCTGGCGCGCGACCACCTCCCCCGGCTGCTGGAGAGGAAGGAGGCGGGCGAGCCGATCCGGGTGTGGACGGCGGCGTGCGCCAGCGGCGAGGAGACCTGCACCGTGGCCATGGTGCTGGCCGAGGCGCTGGGCACCGAGCGCTTCCACGAGCAGGTGAAGATCTACGCCACCGACGTGGACGACGAGGCGCTCGCGCAGGCGCGGCAGGCGCACTACGCCGACCGCGACCTGGAGGCCGTCCCCGAGCCCCTGCGCGCGCGCTACTTCGAGCGCGCGGGCGGGCACTGGGCGTTCCGCACCGACCTGCGCCGCCAGATCATCTTCGGCCGCCACGACCTGGTGCGCGACCCGCCGATCTCGCACCTGGACCTGCTGGTGTCGCGCAACTCGCTGATGTACTTCAACGCCGACACGCAGGCGCGCATCGTCAACCGCTTCCACTTCGCCCTGAACGACCAGGGGGTCCTGTTCCTGGGGAAGGCCGAGATGATGCGGGCGCACGCCAACCTGTTCGTCCCGGCCGACCTGAAGGCGCGCATCTTCACCCGCGGCGCGCGCGCCAGCCTGCGCGACCGGCTGCTGATGATGGTGCAGCCCCCGCTTTCCGAGAACGGCGACCGCCAGGCGCGCGCGCTGCGGCTGCGCGAAGCGGCGCTCGACGCGCAGCCGGCCGCGCAGCTCGTGGTGGACGCGCACGGCACGCTGGTGCGGGGGAACGCGGCGGCGCGCTCGCTGTTCGGGCTGGGCGCGGCCGACGAGGGGCGGCTGCTGCAGGACCTGACGGTGAGCTACCGCCCGGCGGAGCTGCGCTCGCCGATCGAGCAGGCGCTGCGCGAGCGGCGGCCGGTGGTGGTCCCGCGCGTGGACTACCCGTGCAGCGACGGCGAATTCCACACCTTCGACGTGCACGTGGCGCCGCTGGCCGACGAAGGGGGCGCGCCGCTGGGGGTGAGCGTGTCGTTCATCGACGTGACGCTCTTCCACCGCCTGCAGACCGAGCTGCAGCAGACCAACCAGGAGCTGGAGACGGCGTACGAGGAGCTCCAGTCCACCAACGAGGAGCTGGAGACCACCAACGAGGAGCTGCAGAGCACCATCGAGGAGCTGGAGACCACGAACGAGGAGCTGCAGAGCACCAACGAAGAGCTGGAGACCATGAACGAGGAGCTCCAGTCCACCAACGAGGAGCTGGAGACCATCAACGACGAGCTGCGCCGGCGCACCGGCGAGCTGAACAACGTAAACGTCTACATGACCTCGATCCTCACCTCGCTGCGCGCCGGGGTGCTGGTGCTGGACCGCGAGCTGGACATCCGGGTGTGGAGCCGCAAGGCCGAGGAGCTGTGGGGGCTGCGCGCCGACGAGGTGGCGGGGCACCCCTTCGGCAACCTGGACATCGGGCTGCCGGTGGAGCGGCTGAAGCCCGCCATCCGCGCCTGCCTGGACGGCCGCAGCGACTTCGAGGAGCAGGTGCTGGACGCGGTCAACCGCCGCGGCCGCGCCATCCGCTGCCGCGTCGCGGTGACCCCGTTCCTGGGCGACGGCAGCGAGACCGGCGGCGCCGTGCTGGTGATGGAGGAGTGGCGCGACGCGGGCGGCCACGCCGCCCCGGGACCCG